>JBBSIS010000106.1:0-10954 GCA_038231955.1 Acidimicrobiales bacterium | reverse complement strand
GTCGACCGACCAGTCGTCGAACACCGTGTGGTGCAACCGCACGACGAGGAGGTGGTCGTCCGGGCCGAGCCGCAACAGCCGCGGTTGGAACAGCGGCCCGCTCACCAGGTCGAACGGATGGCCGGTGGCCTCGACCAGTAGACGCGACACCTCGGCGTCGCGCTCCTGCGGCTCGATGGTGGACAGGTCCACCATGGCGAGGTCCAGGTCGTGGGGAGGCCGCACGACCTGTCGGGGCTCACCGTCGACCACCTCGAAGGTGCTCCGCAGCGGCTGGTGACGACGCACCATCTCCGACAGCGCCCACCCGAGCGCGCCCTCGTCGAGCGGGCCTTCATGGCGACGCACCAGGCACGGCAGGTTGAAGCTCCCGGGCGTGAACTGCTCGTGCCAGAGCATGCCCTCCTGGGACACGGCGACGGGGCCCGATTCGGCTTCGCGGGCTATCGCGGCCAAGGTGGGCGGGCCACCCCCGTCGACCTCGACAACCGCGGCGCGAGGGAAGGCGCCCGCCAGGCCGGTCCGCAGCTCGGGGCTCGGCCGTCCGCTGAGCACCACGTGCAGGACCGATGCGAGATCCCGGTCGTGGGTGACGCCCCTGACCAGCACGGCGGCCGCCAGTGCCGGCGTCAGCCCGCACGCCGCCGCTCGTCGCCCGACCAGCAGGGCGCACAGGCGCTCGGGGTCGAAGGTCCCCACGGCCACGACGCTGACGGCCGGCGAGGCCAGGGCCAGGCTCATGGCGTAGAGGCCGGGGAGCGAGCCTGGCGCCCAGGCGTGCACGAGCGTGCCGTCCACCATCGGGCCCAGCACCCGGGCCAGGTCGCCATGCGACCGGCGCCATGCTCGAGGTCGGGCCATGGGCGCCGCCGGATAGACCAGCTCGGCCAGCGCGGTGTCGCCCGGCTCCTCGGTCGCGCCCAACGGAGCGCCATCGTGGCCGTCCTCCACCTCGGCGGCGGAGGAGACCCACATCGGGCCGCCGGGCGCCACGAGCGACGGCGGGCGGAGCAGGCCGGTCGCCTCGGACTCGGCCAGGGCGCGGGCCAGTTCCGGCGGGCGGGCCCCGGGGGCCAGGAGCACGGCGATGGCGCCTGCCTTCGCCACCCCCAGGTAGGCGACGGCGAAGTCGGCCCAATGGCGACCGTCGAACAGAAGGCCGACCCGCTGCCCGGTCCTGACCCCACGCGCCGTCAGCCCGCGTGCCAGGGCATTCGACCGGCGGTCCCACGCGCCGTAGACCAGCGATTCGCCACCGTCCACCTCGACGGCCAGCCGATCGGGCTCGGCGGCGGCTCGCGCCGCCACCACGTCCGCGCCGGCCCTGCTTCTCGACGGTCGGCCAGCTCCCTCGGCTCGGCTGATCAACGGTCGGCCAGTTCCCTCGGCCACCACACCGCATCAGCCTATGGCCACTGAGGGATGGCACATAGGGTTGGCGCGTGCGCGTCCTCTGCACCTGCGTCCCGGGGTACGGCCACCTCCACCCGATGGTCCCACTGGCGCTGGCGCTCCAGGCCGCAGGCCACGAGGTGGGCTTCGCCACCGAGGAGCGGTTCTGCCCGCGTGTCGGCCGCGCCGGCTTCCGCGCCTTCGCCGCCGGGATCGGCCCCGGTCGGGTCCTCGAGCAAACCCTGGCCCTCGTCGGTGCCGACGCGATGGGCCCGGCCGACGCATGGCGGTTCGGCGCCCAGATGTTCGCGGCGGTGGCGGCGCCGGCCAAGGTGGGTGACCTGGTGGCGGCGATCGACGATTGGCGCCCGACCCTCTTGATCCACGACGTGACCGACTTCGCCGGGCCCGTAGCCGCCGCCCACGCCGGCATCCCTTACGCCGCTCACAGCCTCGGGCCCATGTTTCCGCTGGAGTTCTCCCAACTGGGCGCCGAGCTTGTAGCCCCGCTGTGGCGGGAGTGGGGCTTGGCCCCGCCCGCCCTCGGCGGCATGTTCTCGTCCGCCTACCTCGACATCTGCCCACCCAGCCTCCAGTCGACCGACATCGGCCAGATCGGCCCGGTGGGCCGCCCGCTGCGCCCGGTGCCCTTCGACGCCGTGGCCGGGGAGACGCTGCCGGGCTGGGTGGCGGACCTGGCCCCCCAGCCCACCGTCTACGTCACCCTCGGCACCCTGGACAACGACGCCCCCGGGGTCATCGAGGCCGCGATCGAGGGCCTGAGCCACGAGCCCCTCAACGTCATCGTCACGGTGGGCCCGAACCGCGACCCCGACGAGCTGGGCCCGCAGCCGGCCAACGTCCACGTCGAGCGCTACATCCCCCAGTCGCTGGTCCTGCCCCGCTGCGGCGTGGTGATCGCCCACGGCGGCTCCGGCACCACGCTGGCCGCCCTCGGCCTGGGCCTGCCGCTCCTGCTCCTGCCCCAGGGCGCCAACCAGTTCTGGAACGCCGACCGCTGCGCCGCTCTGGGCGTGGGCATCCGTCTCCTCCCCGCCGACGTGGACGCCGAGGCGATCCGTCGAGCGACGCGCGCCCTGCTCGAACAGCCGTCCTACCGCCGACGAGCCGGCGACGTGGCCGGCGAGATCAGCCGCATGCCCGCCCCGGCCGACGTCGTGCCATTGCTGGAGGCATTGACCGCAGAGACTCGGCTCTGAGCGAAGCCGGCCAGGACAGGCGAGGCCGTCGGCGATCGCTACAGTGACGTCCCACCCATGGCGACGGACCCATTGAAGCTGGTGCTGCTGGGTACCGCGGGTGGACCGCTCCCCTCGCCGGTGCGGGCCGGGATCTCCCAGGCCGTCGTGGTCGGGGGCCGCACGTACCTGATCGACTGCGGCAGCGGCGTGACCCGCCAGCTGCGCCGGGCCCGGCTGCTGTCGGGCCTTCACCAGGTGTTCCTCACCCACCTCCACTCGGACCACACCTGTGACTACTTCAACCTCTTCCTCCTGGGCTGGCCGATCCTCCAGTGGAACCCGCCGGTGAGCGTCTTCGGGCCCGGCCCCGCCGGCGGCGCCGACTCGCTCCCGCCCGACGAGCCCGGCCGGCCGGTGCCGGTCCACCACCCGGGCAACCCGACGCCCGGCCTGGTCGATCTCACCGAGGCCCAGTTCGGGGCGCATGCCTACGACATCAACATCCGCATGCGTGAGGCCGGACGCCACGATCTGACCAGCCTGGTCAGAACCCATGAGATCGCCGTCCCGCCGGATCTCGGCGCCCGCGGCCCCGATCGGGTGGCGCCGAGCATGGAGCCGCTACTCGTGGCCGAGGACGACGACGTGCGCATCACCGCCGTCCTCGTTCACCACGCCCCTGTCTTCCCCGCCTTCGCCTACCGGTTCGACACCGCCGACGGCGCGGTCGTGCTCTCCGGCGACACCGCCCCCTGTCCCAACCTGGTGACGTTGGCCAAAGGCGCAGACATCCTCGTTCACGAGGTGTTCAACGACGGCGCCGACGAACAGGAACCCGCCGGCGAAGTCGACGGTGGGTGGGAGGCGGCGCGCCGCCATCACCACATGGTCACCTCCCACACACCGCTGAGCCGGGTGGGCGTCGTCGCTGCCGAGGCCGGCGTGAAGCGCCTGGTCCTGACCCACTTCATCCCCGGCGACGACGCCCTGCCCGACGAGCATTGGCTGTCCGGCGTGACCGGCTTCGATGGCGAGGTCGTCGTCGGGCGTGACCTGCTGGAGCTGACCCTCTGAGCTCATCCCGCCTGGGGCGCACCCTTGTGCGCGACCTGGTCGACCGGGCGGGGGAGGTGGTCCGCGTCTGCGGTTGGGCCCACGCCGTTCGTCGCCCCGACTCCTCCGGAAGCACCGTGCTCACCCTGCGGGACCACACCGGGATGGTCGACGTCGTCGCACCGGACCACACCGGCTCGGCCGGCGACGTGGCGCCGGAGTCGGCCGTCGAGGTGACGGCCACCGTGGTGAGCCCCCCAGGCGCGGCGCCCGCCGCCCTCCATCTCGTGCTGCACCAGTTACATGTGCCCGGGCCCGCCTCCGCTCCCCTGCCGGTCGAGCCGGGCTCGACGCTGGAGGCGCGCCTCGACTGGCGCTACCTCGATCTGCGCAGCCCCCGGAACCGTTTGATCTTCGAGGTGCAGACCACGGCGGAACGAGCCATGCGGCAGTGGTGGGCCGGGCACGACTTCGTCGAACTGCACTCCCCGAAGCTCCGGGCCATGCCCAACATGTCGGGCCGGGAGCTCTTCAGCGTCGACTACTTCGACCGGCCCGCCTACCTGGTCCAGTCGCCGCAGTTCTACAAGCAGATGGCCATGTGCGCCGGCCTCGATCGGGTCTTCGAGATCGGACCGGTCTTCCGGGCCAATCCGCTGCGCACCACCCGCCATGACACCGAGTTCGTCAGCGTCGACGTCGAGGTGTCCTGGATCGACTCTCACGACGACCTGATGACGTTGGAGGAGCGCTGGCTGTGCCACGTCGTCGCCGCCGTGGCGCAGGAGCACGGATCCGAGGTGGAGCGGATGTTCGGCCGGCAGGTCCGGGTGCCCAAAACACCCTTCCCACGGCTCACCATGGCCGAGGCTCGGATGATCCTGGACCGGCGCGGCCACCGTCCCCTGTCGCCCGACGGCGACATCGACGCCGTCGGCGAACGGCTGCTGGCCGCCCACGTGGCCGCCGAGCTCGGCCACGAACTGGTGTTCGTCACCGACTACCCCGAGGCCGTCCGACCCTTCTACCACATGCGCCTGGAGGAAGGCTCCGACCTGACCCGCAGCTTCGACCTGCTCTGGAACGGGCTGGAAGTGACCACCGGCGCCCAGCGGGAGCACCGCCACGAACGGCTCGTGGCCCAGGCCGGCCGCAACCCCTCGAGGGTGGAGGTCATCCGCCCCTACCTGGACTTCTTCCGCTACGGCTGCCCTCCCCACGGTGGGTTCGGGCTGGGCCTGACCCGGTTGCTCATGTGCCTACTGGGCGTGGGCGACGTCCGGGAGGTGACGTTCCTGCCCCGCGACCGCGACCGCCTGACCCCCTAGCGGCAGCTGCTGCGGCTACTGGACCTCGATCGGGAGCGGGATCCTGACCGGCCTGGCCGTGCCGCGGGTGACGATCACGGTGCCGTCCCAGTGACCACCCATCTCGAAGCGGACCGGCACCTCGTAACGGCCGGGCGTCCCTTCCGTGGCCACGTCGCTGACGCCCATCCCCGACATCCGCCCCATCCCGCCCATGTCGGCCCGCATGCACACTTGGGCGCCGGTGACCGGTGCGCCGTTACGGGTGACCCGCAGCGTCTGGGTCGTCGGGTCGACACTGAGCGGGTTGACGAACTCGACGGCATAGGACGAGTCGGACACCGCGTCCATCTGGCACTCCTTGACCGGGACCTGCTTGAAGTTCACCAAGGCCAGGGCGAACGCCAGCACCGCCAGCGCGCTGACGATGCTCAGACGCCAGATTCCCCGCATGCCGGCCCGACCCTCAGCGACACCGGCAGGGCCGGCGGCTCGGGAAGCACCTGCCGCTCGTCCAGGTTCCCACTAAGATCAGAGTAACAGCAGAGGTCCGGCTGCAGCAGGCGAGCCGGGCCTTCCCACCCCGACGCCGGACGCGAACGAGCGCGAGGAGAAGCCATGTCCCAGCGCCGATCCCCGGCCACAGCCGGCGGCGGTCCGGCCGGGGCTCCCCCGCCGGCCCTGGGCGGCTTGCGGCTGCGGACCGACCAGTCGGGCGGGGCGAGCGCGACGGGCGCCACGCCGTCGTCGCTGCCGCCGGCGGTCATCGCCACCACCGGTTTGACCAAGATCTTCGGCGGGGGCGCCGGTGGGAACGACCTGACAGCAGTCGACCAGCTCGACCTGTCGGTGCGCCGAGGCGAGATCTTCGGCCTCCTCGGCCCCAACGGCGCCGGCAAGACGACCACGGTGGGCATGCTCACCACCCGGGTGATCCCCACGTCGGGAACGGTCGAGGTCAACGGCGTCGACGTCGTGGCCAACCCACCCCTGGCCAAGCACTTCATCGGCGTGGTCCATCAGTTGAACACCCTCGACCGCAGCCTGACCGCGTGGGAGAACCTCTACTTCCACGGGCGGTACTACGGCATGTCGGCCAAGGCAGCCCGACAGGCGGCCGACGAACAGCTCGACCGCTTCCGCCTCTCGCACCGGGCCCGGTCCGAGGTGCGGGCGCTGTCGGGCGGCATGGCCCGACGGCTGATGGTGGCCCGGGCCATCCTGCACCGCCCGGCCGTGCTCTTCCTCGACGAGCCCACCGCCAGCCTCGACCCGCAGAGCCGCTTGGCGCTGTGGGAGATCCTCAAGGAGATCCATCACGACGGGCAGACGATCCTGCTCACCACCCACTACATGGAAGAGGCCGAAGAGTTCTGCGACCGGGTGGCGATCATGGACCACGGCCGCATCCTGGCTCTCGACACCCCCGGCCACCTCAAGCGCTCCGTCGGCAACGACGTTGGCGCCGACGACGGTATGACGTCGACGGTTCAGGCCTGGCTCGGCAAGCTCCGGGCCAAAGCGCGCGCCGACGAGCCCGGGGCCGGCGGCGGCGACGGGCCGCTGGACGACATCGCGGTGGAAGCGGCTCTCCTCGAAGTGGTGGCCGCGGCCGCCCGCCATGGCTTCAACCTCGACGACATCCGCCGTGGGGTCACCCTGGAGACCGTGTTCTTCAAGCTCACCGGGCGGGACCTGCGGGAATGACCGTCGCCAGCCCCACCGCCACCGTCGGCACCACCACCACCGGCGCCGTGCCCTCGTCGAGACGGGCCGCCCGGGCTGCGTTCCGGGCCCTGCTCCTGCGTGACCTCACCGTGCTGGACAAGGATCTCAAGGAGTTCCTGCCGAACACGCTCATGCAGCCGGCCATGCTGGTATTCGTCTTCACCTACGTCTTCCCCCGGATCGGGCAGGGCATCGGTGGCAGCGGCAACGTCGGGCGGTTCTCCACCTTGCTGCTGGGCGGCCTGGTGGCCCAGTCGATCGCCTTCCAGGGCCTCTTCCGGGTGGCGCTGCCCCTGGCGCGCGAGCTCGACATCACCAACGAGCTCGAGGACCGGGTGCTGGCGCCCACCCAGATATCGGTGATCGCCGTGGAGAAGATCGTGGCCGGCGCCCTCCAGAGCCTGTTCGCCGGTCTCATCGTGTTCCCGATCGCCGCCTTCCTGCCGTCGACGCCCATCTACCTGCGGGCCCACTGGTCCACTCTGATTCTCGTAACCCTGCTGTCGTGCTACGCCTCGGCCGCCCTCGGCCTCACCATCGGCACGCGGATCGAAGCTCGGCTGGTGCCGATCCTGGTCGGTTTCATCGCCCTGCCGCTCGGCTTCTTCGGGGCCATCTTCTACACATGGGACGCGCTCACGCCCATCCCGTGGCTGAAGGCCGCCGTGCTCCTCAACCCGATGGTCTACATGAGCGAGGGCTTCCGGGCGTCACTGTCGATCGGCGTGGTCCACATGAGCCTGGCCGCCGTCTACCTCGCCTTGGCCGGTTTCTCGGTCCTCTTCACCGTTCTCGGCGTCAGGGGCTTCAAGAAGCGGGTGCTGAGCTGAGCGTCCGGTCCCGCTGGCGATCAGCCTTCGACGATGCCCACCTTCTGGCCATAGGCGAACTCGAGGTTGTTGCCGTCGGGGTCGGAGACGTAGACCTGGTACCCGAGGTCGGGACCGCTGTCCACCGGGCCGGAGACGAGGACGCCCGCCGCCTTGGCATCGGCCGCGATCTTGTCGACCTGGGCCTTGCTGGCGCAGTCCAGGCCCAGGTGCATGATGCCAGGCATGGGCATGGGCATCGGCATGGCCAGCAGGGAGATGACGAAGCCACCCGACTTCTGGGCCAGTCGGGCGCCCTTGATGCCCATCGGATCCTTGAGGTGCTCCTGGACCTTCATGCCCGCCCACTTCTCGTAGAAGGCGATGCTCTTGTCCAGATCAGTCACCGGCAGACCAAGGTGAGTGAGGCGGGGAGTGTGTTCACTGGCCACGGTGTGGGCCCCTTCCGCGAGGTCGAGTCCGCGTACGCTAAGAGTGGTCGATCGCCCTGTCAAGCGCTGCCTTCACACCGGCGGCGCGGGGTCGTACTGGATGTAGCGGCGCACCTCGCGGGCCGTGTCGGCGGTGGCCAGACGGGCCACCAGGTGCAGCGCCATGTCGATCCCCGCGGACACCCCTGCGGAGGTGACGACGTTGCCGTCGTCCACGAAGCGGTCGTCGGGGCGCAGCCGGACGTCGTGGCCCAGGGCCGCCAACTGGTCGAGCGAGGCCCAGTGGGTGGTGGCGGGCCGGCCGTCGAGCAGGCCGGCGGCGGCGAACACCAGGGCACCCGTGCACACACTGGCCATGAGCGTGCCGCGTGCGGCCATGGCCCGGGCCCAGCCCAGGATCGTCTCGTCGCCGAGTTGGCCCACCGTGCCCTGGCCGCCGGGGTAGACGAGCACGTCGAGGGGTGGGGCGGTGGCCCAGGTGAGCTCCGGGACCACGCGCAGGCCAAGGGCGCAAACGACGGGGCCCTCCTCCTGAGCGAGCAGCGAGACGTGCTGGCCGTCGTCGGGCCGCAACCGCTCCCAGGCCCGCAGAACCTCCCAGGGACCGACGAAGTCCAGCTCCTCCGCTCCGGGGAAGACGAAGATCCCGATGGTGGTCATGGCGGCTCCTCGCGAGATGCGTTGCAGGCGGGCTTACAGTTGTAGCAATCCATCGGACAGGAGTGTGACCTCGTGGCCACCTACATCATGCTCATGAAGTTCATCAGCCCGGGCGTGGAGTCGATCAAGAGCGCGAGCGCCGGGCGGTCCGCCGGCAAGAAGGCGGCCAAGGCGCTCGGGATCACCTGGAAGCACCAGTACCTGGTGATGGGCGAGTACGACATCGTGACCGTTCTCGAGGCGCCCGACGACGAGACGGTGGCCAAGTTCGCCCTCATGGGCATGACCGGCAGCCTGGCCATCACCACCATGCGGGCCTTCAACGAGTCGGAGGCCGACGCCCTGATCAAGGGACTCCAACCCCCGGACTGAACGGCGGGCGACGCCACGGGTTTGGCGTAGCATCGCATTCCGTGGACGTCGGCCCCGGACCGCTCGCACTGCCGTCGGCGCCCGACGTCATCGCCTTCGACGTGGTCGGCACCCTGTTCTCGCTGGCGCCTCTCGAACCCCTCCTGGTTGCCGCCGGTGGCGACGCGTCGTCGCTGGGCCTGTGGTTCGCCCGACTGCTGGCCGACGGGTTCGCGCTCACCGCAGCGCGCGAGTACCAGCCCTTCCGCGACGTGGCCAAGGCCAGCCTGAAGGGCGTCCTGCCCAAGGCCAACGCCACCGCCCGCGACCGGGTGCTCGCCGGGCTGGCCAAGCTCGACGCCTATCCCGACAGCGGGCCGGCGATGGGCCGGGCCGTGCTCAACGCCAGAGTCATCGTCGTGACCAACGCCAGTGCGGACAGCACCCGCAAGCTGTTGGCCCGCGGCGGCCTCGACGCATTCGTGGACACCGTCGTCTCCGCGGAGGACGTCCGCCGCTGGAAACCGGGATCCGACCCCTACGCCTACGCCGCCGCCGCTCTCGACGTGCCCCTCGACCGGCTGGCAATGGCGACGGCCCATCCCTGGGACGTGCTCGGCGCCCGGAAGTCCGGCCTGGTCACCGGGTGGTGCAACCGCGAGGGGGGCGCCTTCCCGACACTGTTCGGGCGCCCCGACGTGACCGGGGCCAACCTCCTCGATGTGGTGGAGAGCCTGTTTGCGTTGGAAGGAGCGCCCTGACGCCGTAGCCTCGGCCGGCCGGTCATGGAGCTGCGCTCCGCCGCCTCCCCTCGGTGCTCGCTCAGGCGGCGCCGGCAAAGCGCAGAAGGTCGGCCATGGTGAAGTGCCCGGCCTGGGCCGAGGGCAGCTCGGGCGTCCAGGTGGGCGCGGCCCGCAGGAACGAGGAGGGGTCGGCGGCCAGCAGCCCAACCAGCACCTCGGCGACGATCGTCGCACTGGTCGGGCCGAGGCGCGCCCCGCCCGAATCCACTTCGGACTCGCGCAGCAGGTAGTACCACAGCGGCGTTTCACCGGTGAGGCGGAGATCGGAGCGGGAGGTGCCCATGGCCGCCGCCACCGCCTGGCCCGACGGCAGGCCCAGGGCCTTGCCCCGCAGCATGTCGAGCAGCGCCAGCGACCGTCGGGCGTGGTCGAGGACCGGAGGGAGCCGGCCGATGGGCCCGACCACCAAGGTGTCGATGCGCCGGCTCAGCTGGGGCGCGGAGCCGCCGATGGCGAAGAACAGATCCCAGCTGATCTTCCAGCCCTTGGGCAGGGGGCGAAAGCCGCCCAGGTGCTCCAGCGGGTCGGGATCGAGCATGGGCAGCATGATGTGCTTGGGCTCGAGGTCGCCGTTGAGCACGTAGGTCGCCCGGATCTGGCTGTGCCCGAAGCGGTAGGCGGCGGCGGAGAACTCCACGGGCATGAAGGGGGCGCGCTTCCACGTGAAATGGTTGAGCTCGGCGTGACGGCGGCCGTCGGCAGGATCGACGACGAGCACCCGCCGGAGCACGTCGGGCCCGACCAGGCGGGCCAGATAGTCCTCTACCACCATCCACTGGTAGTGCCATCGGGTGACCCGCTGGGCCTCGGCGAAGAGGGTGGCGTCGGGAAAGGACCGCCGGCGCAGGTCGTCGACGACGGCATTGTGAAAACGGAGGATGGCCAGGGTGAGTTGGGAGACGATGACGTGGGCGTCGTTGCGGGGATCGCCGATCAGGGCCCGCCCTTGGGCGTTGCGGGGCAGGTCGTCGCGCTCCTGGGTACGGCCTCGATTTCGGCCGATCAGCAGCTTGTACGGGTCGTCCTGGTCGTAGAGGTAGGGGGCGTCGGCCGGCCCCGAGCCGTAGATGAGGTCGAGGTCGAACCGTGGGGTCCGGAAGTTCACCACCGCGTCGGGGTCGTTGCGCCGCTCGAGGACCGAGGTGGGGTCGAAGGTGATGTCGTGGTCGACGAACTGGCCGACGTAGGTGTACCCGG
>JBBSIS010000105.1:0-11003 GCA_038231955.1 Acidimicrobiales bacterium | reverse complement strand
TGGCGGCTGGGCCTGGGCCGTCCCCGGTGGGCGCTTCGCCAGCGGCCCCGCCGCGGCCACCACCAACCAGCGCATGGAGATCAAGGCCGCGCTCGAGGCGGTCGTGTCGATCGACGGGCCGCGGGTGGTGGTGAGCGATTCCACCTACGTCGTCAACTGCTTCCGCGACCGGTGGTGGGAGGGCTGGTTGGCCCGGGGGTGGACGAACAAGGCCAAGAAGCCGGTGGCCAACCGGGATCTGTGGGAACCGCTCATCGACGCTGTCGGAGCCGACCCCATCCGGGTGACCTTTCGCTGGGTCAAGGGCCACAGCAACGACGTGTCCAACGACCTGGTCGACCGCCTGGCCGTCGAGGCGGCCCGCACGCAGGCCCGCCGCGGCGGCGACTCGCCGCCGAGCCAGCTCGGCCCGGCCGACGCACCCGGGGCAGGCAACCGGGGCGGGGCTGCGGATCCTCGACTGCCCGCCGGCCACCTGGTGGCCATCACGGGCCACAAGCCGCCCCAGCTGGGCGGCTATGGCCTGAACCCGGTCTCCACATCGGTGCGGTCCACGCTGGCCGAGGTGTTGGCAGCCAAGCATGTGCTGCACTCCGATCTGGTGGTGCTCACCGGCCTGGGGTTGGGGGCCGAACAGCTGGGGGCGGCCGCCTCGACCGACGCCGGCGTGCCCTACGTCGTTGTGCTGCCCTACCCCGAGCCCGGCTCGCTGTGGCCGGCCGAGTCCCGGCGACACTTCGACCACCTCGTCGAGGGGGCGCAGTCGACGGTCGTCCTCCAGGCCACCCCCCCCGCCACCAGGGCGCTGGCCGGCGCCGCCCTGCGCCGCCGCGACGCCTGGCTGGGCCGCCACGCCCACGAGGCGGTCGTGGTGTGGGACGGCACGGATCCGACCGTCGGTCGAGCCGTCCGGGCCCTGCAGGACGGCCTGGGCGAGGACGAGGTGTGGGTGGTGCCGCCGCCTTCAGTCGGTTGAACACCCCCGGAGCAACCAAGGATCCAGCTCGAGCCCCTACGTTCACCGTCGTGTCGGGCTATCCAGGAGCCTCCGATGCCAGCCAAAGCGTCAACTGCTCGATGACCTGGCCGAGCGTCATCGTCGCGGCGGTGCTGATCAGCAGGCCGAACCGCTGCATCGAAACCGCTCGTACCGCCTCGCACATGGCCCAGCTCGGCCGGCTCAGCCCGCCGTCGTCCTCGACCGCTATGTGGTGGGGGATCCCGCGGTCGCGGCTGGTCAGCGGAACGACGATGACTTGGCGAATCGGCATGGCGTTGAACCGATCGCCGGAAACCACGATGCATGGCCTCGTGCCGCGCTGCTCGTTGGCGACAGTCGGGTCAAGGGCTACCGACCAGATGTGGCCGCCGCGCACCATCATGGGTTGTACTCCGGCCACTCCTCGGCGGCAGTGGTATCGGGCTCGCCGGCAGTCAATTCCGCCAGCTCCGCGAGGTAGCTGCTCCAGCCGGCCGCGTCATCTCGCTGCATCGCCTCGTATGCCATCTCGGTCGCGGTCCACCGCTGCTCAGTCTGGAGCCGGCGCGACTCCACGTCGAGTAGCGCTCCCATCGTTGTCCCACGGGCACGGGCCACCGAGGCCAGACGATCGCGCACGGCGCGATCCACCTTGATCGTGGTCGATGTCATACCTTCCAGTATACCGATCAGGGCGGGGAAATCCGCCGTTGACCTGACTGTCGCCGTGAGGCCTTCGCTCCTCCGCCACCTCCTCGAACGATCGCTCCTTGACGTCGGGCCAACGTTACGGCGCCTGGGAGCGTGAGGTCGGAACGTCAGGTGCGCACGGGGGTACCCTCGGCGCATGACCTGTTCCCGCGCCCAGGCGTCGTTCTACCTTGATCCCGGCTGACCGTGGACGTGGTTGACCTCCCGTTGGTTGGTCGCAGCAGCCCAGGTCCGCGATGTCGACATCCGGTGGCGCACGTTCAGCTTGGAGCTCCTGAACAAGGACCGCCCCCTGCCGGCGTTCCTCGACACGCCTGAGTTCAAGGCCAAGCAGGCGTTGGCCGGCCGCGCCCTTCGGGTGATCCAGGTCGCCGTCTCCGCCGGTGACAACGATGCCGCCGCTCGCTTCTACGCCGAGTGGGGCACCCAGTTCCACGTCGCCGGGCGGGAGCCCACCGCCGAGTTGCTCGACGAGATCGCATCCGCCGCAGGGGTCACCGAGCTGGTGGCTCGCGTCGACGACCCCGGCGTCGAGCCGGCCATGGCAGAGTCGTTGGCCGAAGCCGTGGGCCTGGCCGGGCCCGACGTCGGCTCCCCGGTCCTCCACATCCACGACGTGGGCAGGCACATCGACGGAGCCGACAGGGGCCTCTTCGGCCCCATCGTCTCGCCGGCGCCCACCGGCGAGGAGGCCGCCCGGCTATGGGACGCCGTCGTCGCCCTGCAGGGCATGACCACGTTCTACGAACTGAAGCGGGGGCGCTCCGGGCCGCCCGACTTCGGTCCCGCCTGAGCCAAGCGACTGACGGGGAGCCGGTCGAGGCAGACCGGCGTGGGCGCGTCCCGCACCGCGGCGAGCCTCGACAAGAACTCCTCTCGTCGGAGTTCCACGGCGCCGAGGCGAGCCAGGTGAGCGGTCGGCAGCTGGACGTCGATGAGCGCGCCGCCTGCCTCCTGCCAGCGGTCCACCAGATCGACGACGGCCACCTTCGACGCGTCGGTGGCTCGGTGGAACATCGACTCACCCGTGAAGCAGCCGCCGATGGCGACGCCGTACAGGCCGCCGAGCAGCTCGGGCCCGTCCCACACCTCCACGCTGTGGGCCCAGCCCAACTGCCACAGCCGGACGTAGGCCCGGCGCATGTCGTCGCCGATCCACGTGCCCTCACCGGTCAGGCGTGCCGCGCACGCCGACACCACGGCCTCGAAGGCGCCGTTCACCGTGGTTTGCCAGCCGCAGCGGCGCAGTCGCTGGCGCAGTGATCGCGACACCACCAGGCCGTCGAGGGGAAGCACCGCCCGGGGATCGGGCGAGAACCACGGCAGGGCAACGCCGGGGTGGGGCCAGGGAAACATGCCGCGGCGGTAGGCGTCGACCAGGGTGGCCGGCTTCAGGTCGGCGCCAAAGCCCACCACGCCCCCCGCGTCGGCATTGGCCCCGACCGGATCCGGGATTCCCCACGACGAGGGCCCGACCGGTCGCGAGGCTGCTGCTCGCTCAGGCATGGGTGTCGTCGTCGGGCATGGCTGCACAGTCTCGCCTCGGGACGGGATTGTCACCCGCGGTACAGCCTCCAGAGGGCCTGTCGGAGCTCCACCCAAACGACGCAGCAGCGGGATCCGTCGCCGACAGCGATACTTGTGACGTGATTTCGGCCGGAACGGCTTGAACCTGCTCGCCGCCCAGCAGGACCACGTGACGGTCCTCACTCCCCCCACTTGTCCCCAGGGCGGATGACGACCACCCAGCAGCCGCCCATCGAGGCCGTGATCTTCGACTGGGGCGGGACGCTGTCGAGCTTCGTCGACCTCGAGCTCGTCGACGCATGGCGCCTGGCCGCCCGGCACATCGAACCCGATCACGAGGAGGAGGTGGCCACCCGGCTGGTCCAGGTCGAGGCCGACTTCTGGGCGACGACCACCAGCCATCAGCGCAGCGCCACCCTCGCCGACCTTTTGGCCACGGCCACCGCCGAGCTCGGTCTCGACGTCGCCGAAGCCCTGCTGGAGGAAGCCGCCGTGCGCCATCTTGACGCGTGGACGCCCCATATCCGCCACGATCCCGAAGCGGTCGTCACCCTGTCCGCCCTGCGCGATGACGGGCTGGCCATCGGGATGCTGTCGAACACCCACTGGCCGAGGGCGTTCCACGAGCGCTTCCTCGAACGCGACGGCCTCGTCAACCTCATCGACGCCCGCCTCTATACGAGCGAGATGCCCTTCCAGAAGCCACACGCCTCGGCGTTCCTCACCGCCGCCGCGACCGTGGGCGTGGATCCCCGCCGCACCGTCTTCGTGGGTGACCGGCCCTGGGACGACGTGTCCGGCGCGCAGGCGGTCGGCATGCGCACCGTCCTGCGCCCGAACCCGTTGGCCCCTGATGTCGACGGGATCGAGCCCGATGCCCGGATCCACACGCTGCCCGAGCTGGTCGCCCTGCTCCGGGCGTGGCGGCACGGACCGGCGGACTAGGGCCGGTCAGCCTCCGGCCGAGACAGGGGCCCGTCGGCGGTGGACGAAGAACAGGATGAAGCCGCCGGCGACAGCCACGCCGGTGGTGATGACAAAGGTCAGCGTGCCCTTCGGATCCGTGCCCCGGAAGGGCTGCACCAGAGGTGGACCGACGGCGACGATGATGTGTCCGTCGACCCGGGCGCCGGGCGCACCGCCGAGGGGCAGAAGCCGGCAGCTCAGGCGGCAGCGCACCACCATCGTCTGCCCGCCGGCCTCGGCCGAGACCACCAGGTCGTTGTTGTCCACGCCGATGCCTTTGAGCACGTCTTCGCCCAGGCGCCAGAGCGAGCCTGGCCCCGCGGATCCCCGGTCGACCAGGTAGGCGGTGCCCCCGCGCTGGAGGTAGTCGGGCGGGATGAACCCGACGGCCTTGACGCCGACATCGGCGCCGGCGGGGAGCTCGGAGGCGACCAATACGCCGCTGGTGCCGTCAAAGCGGACGAAGCTCACGTCGCCGCTGGTCCCGTCGACCCCGATGAGGTCGCCGCCGTGGTCACCGAAGAGCTGGGGGGCCACGGCCATGCCCCCCTCCATACTCGGCGCCCTGTCGGTGAGGGTCGCCACCCGCCCCCGGCAGTCGACCGAAAGGACGGCGGCGTGGTCCCCCCGCCGGCCGGCGACGAGCAGCTTGTTGCCGAACCGGCCCGTGGTGTCGAAGGCGATGCCACCGACGGCGTCGACGTCGGGCAGATCGACGAAACGGGCCGAGCGGCCGTCGACCGCCACCTGGCTGACGCCGACCGGGGCGGTGGTGGCGTCGAGGGCGAAGACGTCGCCGGCCTCGAAGCGACAGGTCGGCCCGGCGGCGACGTCGAGGCCCGGTGACATGGCGATGCCGCCCTGGGTGGCGGCATCAGTGGCGTAGGTGCTGAACGGCGATGTCTTGCCTTCCGGGGTGACCGTGAACAAGCGGCCGGCGGCAGCGGCGACCAGGGCGCCGTCGGGGCGGGGCCCGGCCAGATCGACCACGCCCGGCAGCGGCACCCACTGCTTCCAGTCGGGCCCCGCCGGGGTGGATTGCGCTGCCGTAGTCGGGTGCGCCGCCGGTGGGCCGAGGACCAGGGCGAGGGCGAGGAGGGCGGCGGCGATCAGGGCCGGGACTGTGCCGTCGGGATGGCGTCCTTGACGCGGGCCGTCGGGATGGCGTCCTTGACGCGGGCGCCGATGGTGTCCTTCCAGACAGGGTCGTAGCCGGCGAGGCGCAGGGCGGCGGCCACCTCCGCCGCCGAGCGGGTGTCGCTCACCTCGAACTGGGGCTCGGCCCGGCCGGGATCGACGTAGCCACCCGGTTCGGTGTGAGACCCCGCCGACATCTGGGTCACGCCCATCCGGAAGGCGGCGTCGCGGAAAGCGGCCGACTCACGGGTCGACAAGGTGATCCCCACGTCGGGGAGGGCCAACCGCAGGGCGCAGAGAATCTGCACGTACTCGCGATCGGTGACGGCCCGGGTGGGTTCGAAGTCGCCCGCCGCCGGTCGGAGCCGGGGGAGGGAGACCGCCACCTCGCAGCGCCACCAGCGCCGGCTCAGGGCCTGGGCGTGGGCGGCCAGGGCCAGGACCTCGGCCCGCCAGTCCGGGTGCAGGCCCAGGAGGGCGCCGACCGCGAGCGAGCGCATGCCCGCCTCGGCGCCGCGGTCGGGCGCGCCGAGGCGCCAGTCGTAGTTGCGCTTCTTACCCTTGAGGTGGGCGGCGGCGTAAGTGTCCCGGTCGTAGGTCTCCTGGTAGACGACCAGCCCTTCGCAGCCCGCGTTCACCAGGCGGCGGTAGGTGGTCGTGTCCCACACCTGGGTCTCCAGCGAGATGGACGGCACATCGGGCGCCAGCGCCCGCACGCAGTCGACCAGGTAGTCCTTGGACACGATGCGGGCGTGCTCGCCGGCCACCAGCAGGACGTGGCGGAACCCCCGGCTGGTCAGTTCCCGGGCCTCGGCCGCCACCTCATCAGGCGACAAGGTGCGCCTGGCGATCTCGTTGCCGGCGGAGAAGCCGCAGTAGGTGCACGCAGACACGCACTCGTTCGACAGGTAGAGCGGGGCGAACAGGCGCACGACCTTGCCGAACCGCCGGACGCTCGCCGTATGGGCCAGCCCGGCCATCTCCTCGAGACGGGCTGCCGCCGCGGGCGACAGCAGGGCGCCGAGGTCGGCGAGCGAGCGGCGGCCGGTGCTCAGGGCCCGGTCGACATCGGCCGGCGTCGCCTCCTGGGCAAGGCCTCGGAACCCGGACAGGTCGGTGCTCAGCAACTCGGCGGCCGCCGAGTCGTCCGGGACGCCGTCGGGGCGGGACTCGAGCACGATCCCGGTGGTTCTTGTCGCGCTCGATGCCCCTGGAGGGCCTTCAGCCCGACAAAAAGACGGATCGGTCACGAGGCCAGAAAGCCGGTGAGGGGCGACGAGGCGTCGGCCGCCCGGCCCACCGAGGGCAGGCCAGAGCGGAAGGCCAGGCGGCCGGCCTCTACCGCCATGCGGAAGGCGTCGCCCATGGCCGCCGGGTCGCCGGCGGTGCCGATGGCGGTATTGACGAGCACTGCGCCCGCGCCCATCTCCATGGCCTCGGCGGCCTGCGAGGGGGCGCCGATACCAGCGTCGACCACGACGGGAACCCGGGACTGCTCGATGATGATCTCCAGGGCCGCCTTGGTCCGCAGGCCCTGGTTGGAGCCGATCCACGAGCCGAGGGGCATGACGGTGGCGCAGCCCACGTCCTCCAGGCGCTTGCACAGGACAGGATCGGCGTTGACGTAGGGCAGCACGGTGAAACCCTCGGCGCAGAGGATCTCCGCCGCCTTGAGGGTCTCGACTCCGTCGGGCAGGAGGTAGCGGGGCTCGGGGGTGATCTCCAGCTTGATCCAGGTCGGGTAGCCACCGGCTCGGGCTAAGCGGGCCAGGCGGACCGCCTCCTCCGCATCATCGGCCCCGCTGGTGTTGGTGAGCAACAGCACGCGTTCGGGGTTTACGCCATCGAGGATGTCCTGGTCCGCAGTGCGGTCGATACGACGGAGGGCGACGGTGACCATCTCGGTGCCCGAGGCGACGATCGCGGCCTCCAGGGCGTCGTTCGAGGGGAACTTGCCGGTGCCGAGGAACAGGCGGCTGCCGAACTCCCGGCCGGCGATGACGAGGGCGTCTTGCATCCCGGCCTACCTTACGTGCGTGCGGTTCCCTGTCCCGAGCGGTTCTCAGTGAGCACGAGAAAGCTGATCCTGCTGGCCCTGCTGGCCGGGATGGCCATCCTGGTGGCCTTCGCCGTGCAGATCTCCCTGATGGGCAGGTAGCCGGGCGCCGGTAGGCTCGGCCCGATGGCCCGGAACCTCGATGTGGAGGAGTTCGATCTGGTGGTGGTGGGCGGCGGCCCGGGCGGTTACGCGGCCGCCCTGTACGCGGCCGGCGCCGGCCTGTCGGTGGCCGTGGTCGAAAAGGAGAAGGTGGGCGGCACCTGCCTGCACCGGGGTTGCATCCCGGCCAAGCACTACCTGGAAACGGCGTCGGTGTTCCGCACCGTGGCCGGGGCCAAGGAGTTCGGCGTCCAGGCCGACCAGCCCACCGTCGACCTGGGTGTGTCCCGGGCCCGCAAGCAGAAGATCGTCGACCAGCTCTGGAAGGGCCTGCAGAGCCTGATGAAGAGCCGCAAGATCAAAACGTTCGCGGGCACGGGCAGTCTGGGGGCCGGCCGCCTGGTGACCGTCGACGACAAGAAGGGAACGCAGCTCCACGGCCGCCACGTGGTGCTGGCCACCGGCTCGGTGCCCCGCAGCCTGCCCGGCTTCGAGCCCGATGGGACGACGATCCTCAACTCCGACCACGTCCTCGAGCTGGAGAAGCTGCCGGCGTCGGCGGCGGTCATCGGCGGCGGGGCCATCGGCTGCGAGTTCGCGTCCATGATGAGCGACCTGGGCACCGATGTGACCGTCCTGGAAGCGCTGCCCAAGCTGCTCCCCGGCTGCGACGCCGACGTGGTCGACGTCGTCCTGCGTTCCTTCAAGCGCCGCGGCATCACGGTGCGCACGGGTGTGAAAATCGAGGGCCACGTGCCCGGTGACCGCGACGCGGGCAACGGCCAGGTCGACGTCCGCCTGGCGGGCGGCGAGACCGTCTCGGTCGACGCCGTGGTCATGTCCGTGGGCCGCAGCCCCCTCACTCACGGCCTCGGCCTCGAGGCCACCTCGGTCGTCGTCGACGACCGGGGCTTCATCACCGTCGACGATCACCAGCGCACAGCTGAGGACGGCGTCTACGCGGTGGGGGACGTGGTGCAGTCGCCCCAGTTGGCCCATGTGGGTTTCGCCGAGGCCATCGTGGCCGTGCGCGACATGCTGGGCGAGGACGCCGAGCCCGTCGACTACGGCAAGGTTCCGTGGTGCATCTACTGCTATCCCGAGGTGGCCTTCGCCGGCATGTCGGAGCAGGCGGCCAAGGAGGCCGGTCACGAGGTGGTCGTGTCCACGCACCGGTTCACAGCCAACAGCCGGGCCATGATCATCGGCGAGGCCGAGGGCCTGGTGAAGGTCATCGCCGAGAAGCGGCCCGACGGCCGGGCCGGCGTGCTCCTCGGCGTCCACATGGTGGGGCCCTGGGTCACAGAGCAGCTCGGCGAGGGCTGGCTGGCGCTCAATTGGGAGGCGGTCCCCGACGACATGGGCCAGCTCATCCACCCGCACCCAACGTTGTCCGAGACCTTCGGCGAGACGGTGCTCTCGCTCACCGGAAGGGGATTGCACGGCTGATGGCCACTACTTCGCCAGACAATGGTGGGTCGCGTGACATCGTGATGCCGCAGCTCGGCGAGACGGTGACCGAGGGCACCATCACCCGGTGGTTCAAGAAAGTCGGCGATCAGGTGAACGAGGACGAGCCGCTGTTCGAGGTCTCGACCGACAAGGTGGACTCCGAGGTGCCTGCTGCCCGGGCCGGCTTCCTTTCGGAGATCCTCGTTCAGGAGGGTGAGACCGTCGACGTGGGCGCCACGCTGGCGGTGATCGCCGATGCCGCGCCCACCGCCGAGCCCGGCGGGGCGCCGACGGAGGAGACGACTGCGTCGAAGGCGCCCGAGCCGAAGGGGGGCCGGCCCCCGGTGGAGGCCGACCCTGACAACACCGAGGCCCGGGACTCCGACGCCGGCGACCCGGGTGCCGCCGACGGTCCTCGGGTCGGTCAGTTCACGGCCACGGCCACGGCCACACCGGAGCGACCGGCGGCCGGGGACGGGAACGGGAAGCACCAGGTGCTCTCTCCGCTCGTCCGCCGGCTGTTGACCGAGAACGACCTCGACGCGGCCGAGATCACCGGGACCGGGATCGAGGGGCGGGTGACCCGCAACGACGTAATGACCCACCTCGACCGGGCCGGCGGATCCCCGGCACCGACGCCGTCGCCCCGGCAGGCCCCCGCCGCCCGACCGGCGACCCCGGCGGCGACCGCGTCGGCGCCCACCCCCCGGGCCGGCGATGACCAGGTCATCCCGTTCTCGAACATGCGCAAGCGCACGGCCGAGCACATGGTGCGCTCGCAGGCCACGTCGGCCCACGTCCTGACCGCCATAGAGGTCGACTTCGACGCCGTCGACCGGGTGCGACGGGCCGAGCGCGACGCATTCAAGGCCGAGGAAGGTTTCTCGCTCACCTACCTGCCCTTCGTGTCCCGGGCCGTCGTCGACGCCATACGGGAGTTCCCCCACGTCAACGCCTCAGTGGGCGACGATGAGCTCATCGTCCACCGCCAGATCCACCTGGGCATCGCCGTCGACATCAACTTCGAGGGGCTGATCGTCCCCGTGATCCACGATGCCGACGGCAAACGGCTTCGCTCCATCGCCCGGGAGATCTCCGACCTGGCCGGCAAGGCCCGCAGCAAGAAGCTCAATGCGGACGAGATCTCGGGTGGCACCTTCACCATCACCAACCCGGGTGGCTATGGGACGATGATCACCGCCCCGGTCATCAACCAGCCCCAGGTGGCGATCCTCTCGACCGACGGGGTCAAGAAGCGGCCCGTCGTGGTCGAGCTACCCGACGGCAGCGATGTGATCGCCATCCACCCGGTCGGCACTCTGGCCCTGAGCTTCGACCACCGCGCCGTCGACGGGGCCTACGCGTCGGCCTTCCTCGCCCGGGCCCGCGACATTCTCGAGACTCGGGACTGGTCCCAGGAGCTGTGAGCTCCGCCGTCGCTCCGGGCCTGGCGCCGCTCGAGGCCCGTTGGCTGGGGCGGGTGCGCTTCGGCGATGCCCACGCCCTGCAGCGGGGACTGTTCCGCCACGCCACCCGGCCGTACCTGCTGCTGCTCGAGCACCACCCGGTGTACACGGTCGGCCTGCGGGGCGCCCTGGACCACGTGCTGGTCCCTCCCCAGGACTTGGGAGCGGAGATCGTCGTCACCGATCGCGGGGGCGACGTGACCTGGCACGGCCCCGGGCAGCTGGTGGGCTACCCCATCCTTTCCGTACCCGATGGGCCGGGCGCCACGCCGGCGTACGTCCGCTCGGTCGAACAGATCGTCATCGACGTGTGCGCGCAGCTGGGCCTGCCCGACCTGGGCCGGATCGACGGCGCGCCCGGCGTGTGGGTCGACGCCGACGGGCTGCGTCCACGGAAGATTTGCGCAATCGGCATCCGGCGGTCCCGGGGCCGGACCATGCACGGCTTCGCCCTCAACGTCGACCCCGACCTGTCCTGGTTCGCGCCGATCGTGCCCTGTGGCATCCTCGACAAAGAGGTGACGTCACTGGCCGCCGAGGGCGTCCGGGCGGACATGGGTGACGTCGTCGACGCCATCGTCGCCGCCGCCGCCGACCGGTGGGGAGG
>JBBSIS010000104.1:0-11081 GCA_038231955.1 Acidimicrobiales bacterium | reverse complement strand
GCCGATCCGTTCGAGCACGAGACCAACCGTGTCCAACGCGAACTTCGTTGATCGCCGATCGAGAGAATCGGTGAGCGCTCCGCACGAGCCCGGTGGACATCGACGGACGCCAAAAGGTCTCTTGCTCAGCACTCTCCTAGGTCAGCGAATCGTCGCCATCGTGGCCCTGGCGGGAGCCCTGCGAGTCATCGGCGGGTTGGAGATCAGCCAGTTCGCTGCCCCAGGTGGTGGATGGATCGGCTATGCACCGAACACATCGCGCTCCTTCGTACCTGATCGGGGAGGAGACCTGGTTGCCGCTGCCGTCGTGTGGCTGGTGCTGACAGTGGCCTGGGCAGCCGCGTCGATGTGGCTGTTGGGGCGCCCCTACGAACACCCCAAGTCAAACTGACCCACTACCGTCTGGTCGGGGTCGAGGGGAAGGGCTGTAGGCTGCCAGGCCGGTGACACAATCAGGTTGGTCTTCGACTGGCGGCGATCGCGTGGACGGTCCCGTGCTGGTCACGGGCGGCGCCGGATTCGTGGGCAGGGCGGTGCTCCGCGAGATGGAGAGTCGCGGGTTCACCGATGTGGTCGCCCCGACCTCCTCGGAGTTCGACCTGACCCGGCCGGGGGACACCGAGGCCATGTTCGAAAAGATCAGGCCCGCCCTCGTGGTGCACCTCGCCGCCCGCGTCGGTGGGATCGGTGCCAACCGGGACCGTCCGGCAGAGCTGTATCTCGCCAACCTGCTCATGGGCACCTACGTCATCGACGAGGCGCGCCGCCAGGGCACTCCGAAGATCCTCGTCGCCGGCACCATCTGCTCGTATCCTAAGTTCGCACCCGTGCCGTTCCGGGAGTCCGCCCTCTGGGATGGCTATCCCGAAGAGACCAACGCCCCGTACGGGATCGCCAAGAAGGCCCTGCTCGTGCAGGCCCAGGCCAACCGGGCCCAGTACGGCCAGAAGGTCGCCTTCGTCATGCCGACCAACCTCTACGGCCCGGGGGACAAGTTCCACCCCGATGTCTCGCATGTGATCCCCGCCCTCATGAAGAAGTGCGTGGAGGCCAAGGAGCGGGGCGCCAGTGAGATCGAGGTCTGGGGTACAGGTGCGGCGAGCCGCGAGTTCCTCTACGTCGACGACGCCGCCCGGGGTATCGTCGATGCCGCTGAGAGGTACGAGGGTGCCGAGCCCGTCAACCTCGGATCGGGCGAGGAGGTCCCGGTGCGCCGGCTGGCCGAACTGGTGGCCGAGGCGGCCGGCTTCGACGGGACCCTCCGATGGGATGCCACCAAGCCCGACGGCCAGCCCCGGCGCCAGCTCGACTGCAGCCGGGCCACCGAGCTGTTCGGGTTTCGGGCGACGACGCCTCTCGCCGAGGGGCTGCTTGCCACCGTCGACTGGTTCCTGGCCAACCGCGAGGAGGCCGTGGGTCGCCGCTCGTGACGGGTGACCCCGTCGCCCCGGCGATACCACGCCCGGATTCCGACTGGTCCCAGCGCAAGCACGCCATCCGGGAGCACGCCGACCGGGTCGCGCCCGAACGCGATCGCTGGATCACCGCCAATGCCTACTTTTACGAGGAGGACTACCGGTACACCCGGTTCCTCATCCCGCCCGGCCAACGCGTCCTCGATCTCGGCTGCGGCACCGGCCGGCTGCTGGCGGCGCTGGAGCCGGCTCGCGGCGTCGGGGTCGACCTGAGCCCGGCGATGGTCGAGGAGGCCCGGCGCCGGCATCCCGACCTCGAGTTCGAGGTCGGTGACGTCGAGGACGACGCGGTAATCGATCGCCTGGCCGGTCCGTTCGACGTCATCCTGCTGTCGGACACGGTCGGGTTTCTCGAAGACGTCGAGCGGGCGTTCCGTCGCTTGCACCGGCTGTGCCATCCGGAGACCCGCATCGTCGTCTGCTACTACTCCGATCTCTGGGCGCCGGTCCTCCGCGCCGCCGAACTCTTCGGCCAGCACATGCCCCAGGACCCGTCCAACTGGTTGTCGGGGAAGGACCTGGCCGCCATCCTCGGCCTCGCCGACTTCGAGGTGATCAGGCTCGAGTACCGCCAGTTGCTCCCCAAACGGCTGGGGGGCGTGGGTCCACTCGTGAACCGGTTCGTGGCCACCCTGCCCGGTGTGCCCAGGCTGGCGCTACGGAGCTACGTGGTCGCCCGGCCCCGCGAGCTGTCGTCACCGCCGCGATCACCCCGCTCGGAAGGCCGCTCGGGCCCACCGTCGGTCACCGTCGTGGTGCCCTGTCGCAACGAGGCCGGCAACATCGCCGCCGCGGTCGACCGCATCCCGGACTTCTGTGGCGACCTGGAGATCCTCTTCGTCGAGGGCCACAGCAGCGACGGCACGGTGAGCGAGATCCAGCGGGTCATCGCCGAGCACCCCGACGCCGACATCAAGCTACTGTTCCAGGACGGCGTGGGAAAGGCCGACGCGGTGCGCAAGGGTTTCGACGCCGCTCGTGGCGACATCCTCATGATCCTCGACGCCGACCTCACCGTCCCGCCCGAGGACCTGCCCAAGTTCTACGACGCCATCACCTCGGGCAAGGGCGAGCTGGTGATGGGGACCAGGCTCGTGTACCCGATGGAGCAGGACGCGATGCGCACGCTCAACGCCCTGGGAAACAAGCTGTTCTCTCTGCTCTTCACCTGGATCCTGAGCCAGCGGATCACCGACACCCTGTGCGGGACCAAGGTGGTTTCCCGATCCGGATACGACCGGATACGTGCCGGCCGCCGGTACTTCGGTGACTTCGACCCGTTCGGTGACTTCGACCTGATCTTCGGCGCCGCCAAGCTGAACATGCGGATCCTCGAGATCCCCGTGCGCTACCAGGCCCGTACCTACGGGTCGACACAGATCTCCCGGTTCCGCCACGGCCTGCTCCTCGTGCGCATGGTGGGCGTGGCGTTCCGCAAGCTCAAGGCGGTCTGAGTGGAGGAAGCACTCACGCCCGCCGAGTTCCGGGCGGTGTGGGACTCCAAGCCGGTGCTGCGTGCCGTGTACGGCGACTACTACCGGCGCATCGCCGCCTGGTGCCGGCCCGGCCTCACCCTTGAGGTGGGTGCCGGCTCGGGCAATCTCAAGGAGATCCTGCCCGAGGTCGTGTCCAGCGACATCGTCGCCTGCCCGTGGCTCGACGCGGTGGTCGACGCCCAGGCCCTGCCGTTCGCCGACGGGAGCCTGGCCAACATCGTCGGTGTCGACGTGCTCCACCACGTGCAGCTCCCGCGACAGTTCCTCAGTGAGGCCCGGCGGGTCCTGGCGGGGGGCGGCCGGGTGGTGCTAGTGGAGCCGGCCATCACCCCGGTCAGCTGGGCGATGTTCAAGCTCGGGCATCCCGAGCCGATCGACATGGGCGCCGACCCACTGTCCGACGGCGCCCGCGACCCGGACAAGCACCCCATGGACTCCAACCAGGCCATCCCCACCCTGCTCGCGGGCAGGTACCGGCGTCGCCTGGAGCACGATCTGCCCGGCCTGAAGGTGGCCCACGTCGAGCGCCTGAGCCTGTTCGCCTATCCGCTCTCCGGAGGTTTCCGGCCGTGGAACCTGCTGCCGGAGAAGCTGGTGGCCCCGGTTCTTCGCCTCGAGGAGCACCTGGCGCCCGCGCTGGCCCGCGTCATGGGGTTCCGGTTGCTCCTCGTGCTCCAACGTGACCCGGCCGAGCCTGGCCGGTCGACGGGCGGGTCCGGCCGGCGTAGCTCCGAGAACGTGGTCCGGTGATCCGCACCAAGACCCGCATCGCCATCGCCGGAGCCGCCTACCAGGGCGTGAACCTGCTCCGCGGGCCGTGGCGGTCGAAGGAGGTCACCGTCCGCCGGCGGGCGATCACCTGGCAACTCGACCTGCGCCAGGGCATCGACCTGTCGATCTACCTCTTCGGGTCGTTCGAGCCCAGCGTGGTGAAGGCGTACGGGCGGGTGGTGCATCCGGGTTCGACGGTGGTCGACGTCGGCGCCAACATCGGGGCCCACACCCTTCCGTTGGCCCGGGCGGTGGGGGCGGCGGGACGGGTGTACGCCTTCGAGCCGACGTCGTTCGCCTTCGGGAAGATGGAAGCCAACGTGGCTCTCAACCCCATGCTCGCCGCCCGGGTCGTCCCCGAGCGGGCCATGCTGGTCAAGTCCGACGCCGACGCGCTCCCGGGCCACGTGTACTCGAGCTGGCCGGTCACCGGCCATCTCGACCTGCATCCCCAGCACCGGGGCCAGCTTATGGGCACGGAGAACGCCGAGGCCGTCACCCTCGACCGCTACGTGGAACGAGCGGGTGTCAACGCCGTCGACTTCGTGAAGATCGACGTCGACGGCAACGAGGACCACGTCCTCCTCGGGGCGACCGCCACCGTCAGCCGCTTCCGCCCGGTGATGATCGTGGAGCTGGCGCCGTACCTGTACGACGGGTCCGAGCACTCGTTCGAGGTGCTGATCGACTTCCTCGCCGACCACGGCTACTCCATGAGCGAGCTGAAGTCCGGCGACGCCCTCCCGCTCCGGCCTGACGCGCTCAGGGATCGTATTCCCGAAGGCGGAAGCGTGAACGCCCTGTGTCGCCCCGGGGGCTGACCGAGCCCCGGCAGGGTCGTCGCCCGGAGGGCTAGCCCAGGGCTAGCCCGGCCCCCCCTCCGGGAGTACCGCACGGCACCTCCTCCAGCCCGCGGGGAGTACGAGCGCAAATGCGCATACTGCTGTGTCGCTCGAGGACGGCATCACGTCCTGCGGTTTCAGGAAGATCGCCGCTACGTGGCCCGGATCAATCCCGACACCGAGCCCTGCTACGTCTCGACCAACCGGTATCGGAGCCTGCGCGCCAGCATCCGTGGCACCTACGGCGGCAAGGGCGAGATGGGCGACGACGAAATAGATGAGATAGCTCGCGGCCTCGCCGCCAGCGACCTGGTGGGGTTCTCGTCGATGACCGGCTACGCCGACCTCACGCGCCGGATCATGGCACGAGTCCGCCAGCTCAACCCGTCGAGCTACCTCGTCTGGGGCGGGATCCACCCGATCATCCACCCCGAGGACGCGATCCTCGCCGACGTCGACGCCATCTGTACCGGCGAGGGCGAGTTCGGCTTCGAGGAGCTGCACCAGTTGATTGTCGACGACCGCGATCCCTCAGGGGTGCGCAACTTCTGGTTCAAGCGCGGCGACGAGGTGGTCAGGAACGAGTTCCTGCCCCTGATGTCGACTGACGAGATGGGACGCTCCCGTTTCCCCGCTACGCCGAGGGCGAGAAGATCTACAACGCGGGCCAGGGGTTCGTGCCCATGGGCATCGGCGACTACCTGGCCAACGACGGGCTGGGCTACTCCACCCTGTGGTCGATCGGCTGCCCGTTCCACTGCTCGTTCTGCGGCAACACCAAGTTCATCGCCAACGACCCCAAGTACAAGAAGATCCGCCACCCGAGCGCCCGCTACATCGTCGACGAGATCAAGGGGGTCCGCGCCCGGTATTCCCACGTCAGCCAGGTGAGCTTTCACGACGGTGGGCATCCAGAGCGGGAGCCAGGACATCCTCGACTTCTACAAGCGGCCCAACCCGCCGGCCAGGATCATGGAGGCCGGTGAGGTCATCGCCTCGTTCGCGCCCGAGTACCACATCCCCCCGACCTACGACATCATCATGGACAAGCCCATCGAGACCCGCCAGGACGTGGTGGACACCCTCGAGCTGCTCTACCGAATGCCTCGCCCCTACACCCTGTTCATCTACTCGTTGAAGATCATCCCCAACACCGGGTTGGAGCAGCCGATGAAGGAGCGGGGCGTCGACCTCGAGGCCATCTCCGCCAACTACTCGGTGATCCCGCCCAAGGTGGCCAATCTCCTGCTGTACGCGCTCGCCGTGCGTCGACCGCCGCTCCGTTTGTTCGACTGGGCGCTCACGCGGGTGCACAGCAGCGCCACGCCCCAGAAGGAGTACCCGACCCTGGGCATGGCCCTGCGCAGCGTGTACCTGGGCAAGCGGGTCGTCGACCATCTCCGCTTAATGGACTTCTCGATCATCCCCGGCTGGTCGGGTTATGTCGTGTGGCGGCTCGGCATCATCGGTCTCTGGCGGCGGCGGTTCAACCCCCGACCTCCCCGACCCGAGCCCGGCAAGCACCGGCGCGTCGACGTCGGGGCGCGCATTCCGGTCGTGGAGGTCGAGGCCGGCTGAGTGGGGGAGTCCCCGGGGACCACCGGATAGCCTCGGTACCCATGAAGGGACTTGTCGGCACGGCCTGCCCGGCGTGTGGCCGCCCCCACGTCGGGTCCGAGGTGGCGGTTCCCGACCACGAGTACGCCGTCGGCCACGTGGGCCACTACGCGGCGTGCACGTCGTGTGCCAGCCTCTACCAGCAGCCGGTGCCCAGCGGTGAGGAGCTGGCGGCGTTCTACCCCGCCGACTACCACAGCATGGTCGGAGGGGGCCCCATCGACCGCGTGCGCGACGGCATCCGCCTGCGTCGCCTCGAGCACCTGGGCGGAGGGGACGGTGCCCTTCTCGACTACGGCTGTGGCGACGGCGACTTCCTGCTGCGAGCGGCCGACCGGTGGCAGGGTCGCACCTGCTACGGGTTCGAGATCGCTCCCGAGGCGGAGACGCTGACACTGGCCGACACCGTCACCGTGGTCCGCGGCGACCACGACGACCTCATGGCCGCCCTTCCCGAGTGCCGGCTGGTCACCATGAACCACGTCATCGAGCACCTTCCCGATCCGTTCGCGGTTCTTGTCGGGCTGCGGGCGAAGCTGGTGCCGGGTGGCGTCCTCGAGGGTCAGACGCCGGCGGCGGGCTCGCTCGAGCACCGGGTGTTCGGCATCGCCTGGAGCGGCTTCCACTCTCCCCGCCACACCGTGGTCTTCACTCCCCAGGGGCTCGCCACGCTGCTCGACCGGGCCGGGTTCGTCGACATCGAGGTCAAGGGAGCCTTCAACCCGGCGGCCGTCGCCGTGAGCCTCGCCGCCCTGCCCCAGAGGGGACGCGAGGGACGCATCCGTCGCACCGGGTTCACCTGGTTCGGCCTCGTCGGGCTGGCCACGCTGTGCGCTCCCGTCGACCTGCTGTCCGGGGCTCCCGGCATGGTCAACTTCTCCGCCCGCCGGCCCGAGGGCTGAGATGGCCGACACGCCCTCGACCGAGTGGTTCGCCAAGCGGCGGGATTCCCGCTCCTGGGCGATCGTCGCCGCCCACGTGGCGCTGGTGTTCGCTCCCGTCTACCTGGCCGCCGTCCTGCGCCCGTCGGTCGCCTACATCGGGCTCTGGGTGTGGTTTGGCCTGACCGCCAACGGCCTTCTCAACCTCATGCACGAATGTGCCCACCTGCTGGCGTTCCGGCGCAAGTCCTCGTCGTTGCTGCTCGGACGGTGGTTCCTAGGCCCCCTCGTCGTCGCCGACTTCGACAGCTACCGCGAACGGCATTGGGCCCACCACCGCAACCTCGGGTCGGACGACGACCCGAAGCACGCCTATCTCGTCGACGTCACCGGCTCCTCGGTGTGGCGATTCGTGCTCAGGTGCATGTTCCTGCGCGAAGCGGTGGGCAAGGCGTCCGAGAGCTCGCAGACGCCGGCTCAGCTGCCCGATCCCGAGGCGCGTCCCGGCCGTCTCGGCGGCGCGGTGGCGCGGATCCTGGTTGTTCAGGGCGTCCTGGTGGCGTCGCTTCTCCTGTGTGCCCTGGCTGCCCACCAGCGCCTGGCGCCGGCACTGTGGTCGGCCGGCGTTGCCTATGTCGGCGTGTACATGTACGGCCTGGCGGCCCTCACCATCCTGGCCGCCACGCTGCGGGCCATCGCCGAGCATCAGGTCGGCGACGACGGGTCGGCCACCCAAGGCCGGGCGGCGCTGCGTAACTTCTCCGCCGGGCCCGTCGGGCGCCTGTTCTTCGGAGCCTACGGGTTCGCCCAGCACGCCACCCACCACCGCGAGCCCGGTGTTCCGCACTACCGGCTGCGCGCCCTCACGTCCGAGCTGGCCGCCGCCGACCCCCCCCCTGATCGCCCGGCGGGGCTACGTCGGAACGCTGGCGTCGTTGATCCGGGTCCGTCCCGCGCCCGGCGCGGTAGCCGCCACCGGAGTGAAACCACGACCCTGAGCGAGCACCGAAGCGGAGCGGAGGAGCGGAGCGACCAGTCGCCGAGCGGCCCGCCGCCGTTCGTCGGCGCATGACCGATGCCAGCCCGACCGCCGAGGCGCCACGCCGGTCGCAATCCGGATACGGCGCCGGCGCCGCCGGCGTCGAGCTGCCGCTGTCGGGCCGGGGCGACGAAGGTGGAGGTCGGGGCGGGGGAGCCGCCGGCCTCGCCGCTCGCATCGGCCTCGTCCTCGCCGTTGTCGTCGTGTTCGTGCTGGCCGAGTGGAACATCCCCGTCTTCCGGCGGGCCATGGGGGCGCTCGCCCCCCGGCTCACCATCGCCCTGTACGCGCTGGCGGGAGTGGCGTTGGTGTGGTCGGTCGTCCGGTTCCGCCGCCCGGCTGCGCTCGACGGCGGTGCGGCCGCAAAGGCATGGCCCGTCAGCCGTCGGTTCCGGGGGTGGGCAGGGCCGGCGGCGATGGCCGGGAGCATCCTGGCCTACCTGGTGCCGGTCTTCGGTGCCTGGGCCCAGGGCTTGTCGTTGCCCATCACCTTCGGGGGGATCATCCCCTTCAGCGACGGCACCCTGTGGTTCGGCGGCGCCGAGCGCTTCCTCTTCAACGGCGCCGTCGACGACTACGGCGCCAAGCGGCCGCTCAACGGCGCCCTGCTCGCCGTCCGGCTGGCCGTCAGCCATCTCGACCTCCGGCTGGCCACGGTGCTGCAGGCCGTGCTCCTCGGGGTCGCCTGCTTCCTCGCCGCCCGGGTGGTGGCCCGCCATCTCGGCGTTCCCGCCGCCCTCGCCTTCTTCGCCGCCATCCACGGATTCGTGGGCCCCTTCGTGGCCGCCACCATGACCGAGAGCCTCGGCGTCACCTTCGGCGCCTTCGCCCTGGCCGCGCTGTGGACGGCGCTCGACCGTCACAACGCCCTTCTGTTCGCCGCCGGGATCTTCCTGCTGACCATCGCCCTCGACGTCCGTCCCGGCGCCATCGCCGTCGTGCTCCTGTTACCCCTCTGGTTCGCCCGCGCCATCCGCAAGGACCAGGTGGTGGCGTGGGCGGCACTGGGCCTCAGCATGGTCGCGGTCGTGGCCGGGTTGGCGACCAACTACGCCAGCTCCATTACCACCGGCGGCAACCCCGCCAACCAGAACAGCAACTCGATGTACATGATCTACGGCCTGGCCCAGGGCTACCCCGGATGGGACCTGGCCCACCAGGGCTGGGCCAAGGTGCTGGAGGAGCATCCCGAGCTCCTCCCCATGGACGACTCGCAGCGCACCGGCGCCATCAGGAAGATCGCGCTGGACGCGGTCGGTGACCATCCCGGGCGGTTCACCCGTGCCCTGGCCCACAGCGAGGCCAACTACCTGGGCATCGCCGGGCGCGACGCCATGGGTCGGTGGAGCCTTCCCGTCCGCGTCGTCCTCGGGGCGGTGGCGATCGCCGGGGGCGCGGTGGCCCTCCGTCGCCGGCGACGCGAAGGATGGCGGCGCCTGGTCGTCGACGTGGCCCTGTTCGCCGGCGCCATCGGTTGCTTCCCGGTGCTCACCTTCTGGGCCGGGGTGGCCGGTCTTCCCTGGTGGTTCGGGTTCGTGCCCGCCCTGGTCGCCTACGCCGCGTTCATCGTGGTCGGCACCGGTCGCATGGGCTCGGGCCTGCATCGGGGCATGTTGCTGGTGCTGACCGCGGGGGTGCTGGTGTCGGTGCCCGTCATCGGCGTCGACGGGTCGCGGGTTCTGTCGGCCACCGCCCCCCTGATGGTCCTGCCCCTGACCCTTGCCGTCAGCGTGCTCACCGCCGCGGCCCGCCGGGCGCCGCCGGTCGAGCCGATCGATGCCGAGCCGATCGATGCCGAGCGTCACGGCTGGATGACTGCGGTGGTGGGCGCCGCGGTTCTCGTGGTGGCCGTGGTGGGGGCGCCGGTGGCCGCCCTCGCGGTGAGCAAGCCGCGGGTCGAGCCGCGCTCCTGCCCGGGAGGGCCGCCGGCCCAGGCTCTCATCGGCGGTGCCTCGGTCCGCATCGTCGACAATCGTGAGGCCCCCGGGTTCGCCCTCGACGCTCTCGACCCCGGGGCGGCCACCCGGGGCCTGGACATCGTGGCCGGCCTGTCACAGGTGACGCCCTACGTGACGCCGGGTTCGACGATCGTGGCCGGTCTCACGCCCGAGGGAAGCGACCGCGTCGCCTTCGTGACCGGATCGGTGGCCACGCCGGGCTCGTCGGTCCTGTACCTGTGCGGCACCGAGCTGAACGACCCCCTCTCCCTCGTGCTCACCAGCGCCTTCTGGCCTAAGCCGGTGACCTTCGCCTATATGGCCGGCGCCCCTCTGGAGCCGGCCCCGAATCCCTGAGAGCTCCACTTACAACAGTGACCTGAGAGGCACGGCAGATACGCTCCAGCCTCGTGGCACTGCCTGACCATCGACGGCTGAGGTGTGAATCACATCCCAAGCTCGCACCCCGGCCGCGACGGTACAGCCCTGGGGTAGGGTCGGGACCCCCAATGCTGTTGATGTTGTCGGGTCAGGCTGCCGGTTCGAGGGTGACTTGTGTCCCATGGCTTCGAGTCGTGCGACGAGGCGCCTCTGGTAGGCGGTGCTGGTTCGGCGCTTGTCGAAGTAGTCGCCACCGAGATCAGTGTATGTCTCGCCGGTGGAGAGCAGGTGCCAGGCGATCACCAGGATCGAGTGACCGACGGCCACGGCGGCCCGCCCTGGGCCACGCCGACCCCTGATGCGCGCGTATTGGGCGCCGAGATAGGTGTCTTTGGAGCGCGCCGCCGCATGGGCTGCTTCGATCAGGGCGATCCGCAGCCACTTGGAACCGTGGCGCGTACGGCCCGAGCGGTGCTTGCCGGCCGACTCGTTGTTGCCGGGGCACATGCCCGCCCACGACGCCAGGTGCTCGGGAGTGGGGAAGCGGGACATGTCGGTGCCGATCTCAGCCAGGATCACCTGAGCGCTGCGGTAGCTCACCCCCGGGATCCCGATGAGCAACGTCACCGCCGCTTCGTGAGG
>JBBSIS010000103.1:0-11099 GCA_038231955.1 Acidimicrobiales bacterium | reverse complement strand
GAGGGCAAGATCCGGGCCATCGGCATCTCGGTCCCCGACGAGGGCATCACCGACGCCAACGTCCAGATGGCCCGGGGCCAGGTCGACGTCGTCCAGGCGGTCTACTCGGTGTTCCAACAGGAACCGGAGGTCTCCCTGTTCCCACTGGCCGAGAGGTTCGGCGTGGGCATCCTGGCCCGTAGCCCCTTCTCATCGGGCGCCCTCGTCCAGCAATGGACCAGGGCCATGGACTTCCCCAAAGGTGACTGGCGGGCGACCTGGCCCAACGAGGTCAAGCAGGATTGGCTCGCCGAGCAGGTCCGGATGACCGGGCTGGTCGACGAGGCCATGGCCGGCACCGGCCTCGACCGCCCCGCCGCGTGCCTGGCATACGTGCTCGGCGACCAGCGGGTCTCCGCCGTGCTACCCGGCTCGGGCAACCCCGACCACGTGCGGGCCAACGTGGCCGCAGGAGGCGGGCCGAGTCTCGATCCGTCGACCCGCCGCCGGTTGAAGGAGCTGTGGTTGGCCCGCACCATCCACGGCACCTACAACGGATCCGGCTGAGCCCGGACCCCACCCAGGGAAGGGGGGGATCGGATCGAACCATGTCGCAAGTAGAGAGCCGCCTACCCTCCTCCACGCGACGCAGGATCGGGTCGACCGTCCCCACCGGCGGGTGGAGCGTGGTGTGCAAAAACGGCCCCGGGATCCAGAACTTGAGCTTGGTAGACCCGGCGAAAGAGCGGGGCGTGGCAATGATCCTGCGTGATCGTCGGACAGGCAAGGTTCCTATCTGACACGCCGGCGTATGGGCCCACCACCGGGAGCGTCGCCGGCACTTCTCATCCGCCGGAAGCTTGAACGGGCCGAGGGCGTCACCAACTTCATGGCCGAGCGGAGCGAGCCGCTGTCCTGGCGGCGGCGCCGGCGAAGTCTCGCCACTCCAGATGATTAGGCGGAGAGCAGGTGGGCGTTCGTTGCCAACGACCCCCGGAGGGGGTCGACGTGGACGATGCCATCGGCTACATCGACGACTCTGGCGATCGCCCGGACAGGGCCGGCGCCTACGACCACATACGCACCGGGCTGTATGCGCTCGGGGTGAACGGCCCGGTCCAGGAAGGCCCACGGCAGGCCCGAGTCGTCCAACGTGTTCAGGTCGACGACAAGATCAAGTTCGACGGAGGTGTCCGGCCGGTCGTTGTTCATCACTCCTGATGATAGGGGTTGGGCAGCACTTCCACCCGTAGGAAGAGAAGCTCGTCGAGCCGCTCGTCGACGCTTCCCGTGAACGCGATCGTCATGTGGGGGCTCCGAAACGTCGGCACGACTTCGAAGTGCGCCGCCAACAGCGTTGGAACCGAGAACACGCTCAGCGTGGCGAATCGTTCGAGTTGGTCGGCGGCGAGCCGATCGACGTCGGCCCGATCGGCGGCCTGGTAGGTCGAGAGGCCGTACCGGCCCCATGAGGGGAACCGCTTGAGGAAGTCCGTGCACTGCACGCGATCGACGGCGTGGTCGCCGAGCTCACCCCGGACCAGCAGAGGGCCGATGGCTTGGCCGTCCCGGCGAAACCGAGGTCCGCCGAGCGGAACAACGTCAGCCACCCGAAGGTCGACGTTGCCCGACGATTGCCGTCCGGACCGGGAAGACGACTTCTGACGGGTTGCCGACAACCACCTGATCACATCCTTCAATGGAGCCCGGCCCGGAGGACGTCTGTAAAACCTAACACAGATGTTCATGTGGTTAGGTGGTATACAGGAGGTCTAACCAGGCCAGTGTCTCACCCGACTGGTAAAAGTGTGTTGATCCGGGCGGCGAACGCGTCGGCGGAGATTCGACTCGAGGAGGGTCCAATCCCATGGGCATCAGCTATGACGATCTCAGGAGCGCGGTTGCCGGGGCGGCGGTCGGGGCGAGGGCCCGAACGCTCCTCGAGCCGCTCGGCGGCCCGGGCGACAAGATCTTCCCACCCACCTACAGCCCGGCCGAGGGCGAGCAGGCCAGGACCAAGTACGCCGTCGAGACGCGCGTCGACCCGGCGGCCGACGCCAGGGTCGAGTCCGTGGTGCTCGACTCGGTGGCCTCCCAGGCCAACCGGTTCGAGCTGGCTCTGCTCGAGGCGGTCCGTCGTGGAGATCTGGCCATGCCGGTGACGAGCGTCGACTTCTCGCCGACGCCCGAGCTCGGCCTTGACCGCCTCAGCGACCTGGAGGCGCCGCACCGGATCTTCGACGCGCTCCTGCGCGACAGCTACGACGGCGACCTGCTGTTCCGGTTCGGCGGTCCCGGAAGGGCGATCACCGAGGCCACATCCCGGAATGCGGGCGCGTTGTTCCATCACGCGCCGGCGACACTGGTGTTCGGCGGGTGGGACTCGACCGGGCCGAAGGGCGGCCGTGGGGCGAAGTACGAGCGGGCCCTCACGTCCGAAGTAGTCGCAACCGAGGTCAGCCTGGGCTCGAAGACGTCGTCTCGGATTGATCCCGCGGCGATCGAGAAGGCAGCCACCGTCTACATCTCCGACGACGACCTTGGATGGACCCTCGACGAGGCCGAGGCGGTTCGGGACGACAAGGGGAAGCCGCGTCTCGCCGGCGGTACCGCAGGCAAAGGCGCTCCGTCCGGTGTGAACCACGGGAACATCGTGCCCAGCATCGATATCAAGAGTGGAGGAGTGACGGCGAAGCGGATCGTGGCAACGACCGTGCTGTCGTTCATCCAGCTACGGCGGCTGCGCTTCCCGACCGGCATCGATCTCGACCAGCTGCCAGACCGCGGAGCCGCCGAGGCGGCGGCGCGTACCGCGCTGGCCGCGCTCGGCTTGGCCGCGGTGGTGCTCGCGGTGGAGGAGGGGTTCGACCTGCGGTCCCGCTGCGTCCTCGTGGCGACGGCTCCCTTCGGGTTCGAGCTGGTCCGTCGCGACGGCACCGTCGAGGGCTTCGAGTTGACGTCGGCCGAGGCGACCGCACTGGTCCACCAGGCGGCCGAAGCGTCGGCGCGGGCCGGCCTTCCCTGGCGGGACGGGGAGCTAGTCCTCCGGCCGAGCGAGCGCCTGGTCGATCTGATTCGCCGCAGCCGGGCCCACGCGGTCGCCGTCGGCGACGCCGGGGAGGAGTGATGCTGGCGGTCGAGATCGACCTGCTGGCGTACCGATTCACGGCGACCGCGTTCAACATCCGAGGGGCAACGGAGTGGCCCCCGCACCCGGCACGGCTGTACTCGGCCATGGTCGCCGCATGGGCGGACGACGACGACCCGGATGAAGGCGAACGCGCCGCGCTTCGGTGGTTCGAGGTGTTGGGGCCACCAATCATTACCTGCCCAGACTCGAACGCGTACGTGAGGCGGAACATCGTCACCCATTTCGTCCCGGTCAACGATGCCCGCGCCCTCGGGCGCGACATCAATCCCGGTTACCAGAAGCTTCTCGACGCCGAGGCCGCGCTGGTCGAAGCGTCGGCGGCGAAACCACGGGCGGTCGCAGAGCGCAACCTGGCCAGAGTGTTCGCGAAGGTCAAGGTCGATTCGGAGTCTGCGGGCCGGGTGGCGGGGAGTGTCTCGGAGGCGGTCACTGATGCCGCCGTGTCCGTCCTGCCCGACATGCGTGGGCGACAGGGTCGGACGTTCCCAACCATCCGACTTGTCGATCAAGCCGCGGCGACGGTCCGCTACGACTGGCCGGAGGCGGAGGCCGACGAGGCCGCAGTCTCCGTGCTCGATGCTGTGCTGGCGCGGGTGGGGCGCCTCGGTCACTCGTCGACCTTTGTGAGTTGTCGGGTCGTGACCACCGGTGGTGAGCCGGCGGGAGTCGGCCGGGTCACCTGGCGACCCGGCAATGAAGCCCGAAGAGCCGACGACCGCGACGAGGCAATCCTCCGGGTGCCCGCCGCTGGATCACTGGCCCGACTGGTGACGCAGTTCGAGAGTCACCGCGGTCGGGAGCCACGGAGCCTCGCATCCAGATCCGCCGTCTATCGGGCCGGGGGTAGACCGGCCCGGGCGTCAGCGCCGCGCTCGATGCTGGCCGGGCCCTGGCGGGTTCTCGTCTTCCCTCGAGAACGACGCGTTCGCCTGACCCGAACGCTCGACGTCACTCGCGCCGTTCGAGGGGCATTGCTGTCCGGGAGCGGGGACGTCCCGCCTTACCTTTTGCACGGCCATGAGGCTGGGCCAGCAGGACGGCCTACCGGAGCGGGCACCCAGCCGCACCTTTCGATCCTCCCGCTGGCCAATGTGGGATCGGAGTTTGGCGACGGGATCGTGCACGGTGCGGCACTGGCCCTGCCGGTCGACTCGACCGAGGCGGACAGGGCGACCCTGGCTCAGGCGCTTGACCGGTGGCAGCGACGGTCGCAGACGGAGGGCCGTTCGGGCCTCGGGCTGTGGCTTGTCGACTGGTCGACCGAGCTCACCGACCGGGGCTACGACACCGCCAGCGCCTACGACAAGGAGCGCGCGCGTGGGGTGCTCGAGCGGCAGTTCTGGGCGCGGCCATCCCGCTCCTGGGCCTCGGTCACCCCCGTGGCCCTCGATCGATACCCGGGTCGCATCGGCGACCTCCGTTGGGACGACCAGGCGGCAGCCTCGATCGCCCGGGCGTGCCAGCACGTGGGACTTCCCGCTCCCGAGGAGGTGCAGATCGTGTGGGGCCCACCAATGCGTGGCGTCCCGGCCGCCGGGCCGAGCGGACGGCGTCCGGACCAGCGTGGCCGGCGCTACGGGGGGTATCGGGCGGGCACCTCGGGACAGGTCCGGTTGTGCGTCCACGCCCGCCTACGGTTCGCCGAGCGCATCGCCGGTCCGCTCGTCCTCGGCGCCGGTCGCTTCGCGGGGTACGGCCTGTTCCTGCCTGTGACGGACGGCGAGGTCGGCCGATGAGGATCGACGTCGGTATCGAGGACTTCCCGCACTTCTTCAGGGCCGTGCACGGGTATGCACCCTTCGGGTGGCAAACGCGGCTCGCCGAGCAGGTCCATGGCACCGGTCGCTGGCCCGATCTGGTCGACGTTCCAACCGGCGCCGGCAAGACGGCGGCGATCGATGTCGCTGTGTTCGTTCGGGCGCTTCGCGACGATCAGCCCCGACGCATCGTCTTCGTCGTAGACCGCAGGGTGATCGTGCACCAGGCGTACAAGCGGGCGCGGGCGCTTGCCACGGCCCTCACCCATCCCGAGGACGACGTGGTGCGGGCGGTCGCGGATCGCATTCGTGCCGCGGCCTACGACCGATGCCTTGCTGAGCCAATGCTCGCCGCGGAGCTCCGGGGCGGGATCGAGCTCGACGAGACGTGGGCCATGCGGCCGGATATCCCAGCCCTACTGGTGTCGACCGTGGACCAGGTTGGCTCGCGGCTGCTGTTCCGGGGCTACGGCGTGAGCCGGGGCATGCGTCCTGTTCACGCCGGGTTGCTGGGAAACGACGCCCTGTTCCTTCTCGATGAGGTGCACCTGGCCCGCCCGTTCGCCGAAACGCTCCAGGCCGTCGGCGACCACTACCGGCGCCTCGGCAACCTTCCCGATCGCTGGCAGGTCGTCGAGCTGTCGGCCACGCCGGCCACGAGATCCGGAACGCAGTTCGGACTGCTCCCGGAGGATCGGGCTGACGCGCTCCTGGCCCGCCGCCTGGACGCGAGCAAGCCTGTCGACCTCGTACCCGTCAAGGTTCGCGGATCCGACCCCGAGGGGAGTCGGAAGGCGATGGTGGCGCGATGTGTCGTCGAGGCGCAGCGCCTCGCTGGCGCCGAGCACGTCAATCGGGTCGGAGTGGTCGTGAACCGGGTGCAGACCGCGGTCGACATCCACGCTGCGCTCGAGAACGAGGGCGCGAGCGCCTGCCTGCTCACCGGACGCATGCGGCCCCTCGACCGGGCTGTCATCCAGGACGAGTTGGACGCCGACTGGTTGCTCGGCCGCGACCGCGCCGCCGCGACAGGTAGGCGCTTCCTCGTCGCCACGCAGACCATCGAGGCGGGCGCCGATCTCGACCTGGATGCGCTGGTCACCGAGTGCGCGCCCTTCGACTCGCTGGTGCAGAGGTTCGGCCGCGTCGACCGCGACGGGCTGCTAAGCGCCGCCGGTACGGCGTCTGCAGGCGTCATCCTGGCCACATCGGTCCAGGCCAAGGACTACGAGGATCCCGTGTACGGCGCTGCGCTGGCCGAGACCTGGAAGTGGTTGGGCACCCAGGGTCAGCTCGACTTCGGCCCCGACCGTCGGCCGGTCCCCCCCGAAGGGGCCGCCCTTCTGATGCGGGTGGCGACCCGGCCGCCCCCCGTGCTGCTCCCGTCGCACCTCGACTCGTGGGTGCAGACCTCGCCGCAGCCCCACGCCGACCCGGATCCCGACCTGTGGCTTCACGGGCTCCGCGACAGCGCCGATCTCGACATCTCCGTCTTCTGGCGAGTTGACATCGACGAACCCTCGGGCGAGGACGAGCAGCCGCTTCTCGACTGGCTCTCCGTTTGCCCCCCGACCGCCGGGGAGGTGATGACCCTTCCCATCGGCGCGGTCCGTCGGTGGCTGAAGGAGCAGGGAGCCCAGGACGTGGCGGACGTCGAGGGAGCCTCGTCTGTGCCCGACACCGGACGCCGGGATCCCAGACGGGCACCCGGAAGGGCGGTCATCCGATGGCGTCCCGGAGAGCGAGGCGATGAAGGCTCCTCCGTCGTGTGGGCGGCCCAACTGCGCCCAGGCGACACGATCGTCGTGCCAGCGGGGTATGGAGGGGTCGGTACGGGTCGGAGCTGGGATCCGGGATCGACTCGGGCCGTCACAGATCTGGCGACCGGTTCCCAGCGCAGCCGCCGTGGCCGGCTGGTCCTGCGGCTTGTCCACGAACTGGTGGTCGCGGCTCCTCGACCAGCGCTCGACGGGGTCGACGAGACCGACCTGGCTGGGGCGTGGGTGGATGCGGTCCGGGATTGGCTGTTCTCTTCCGAGGTCGACGACTGGCTTGCCGCACCAGCCGAACTGAGCGCCGATACGGCCGTACTCGACGCCGTTCGCGCCCTTCGTGACCATGATCCCGAGCTGATTCGAACCCGCGTCAATTGCCAGTTCCGGCCGTCGGGCCCGGCGTTCGTACTCGATGGACCTTGGCCGGGACCAAGCGACGAAATTGTCGAGGAGCGTGGCGACACCGTCGATTCCGAGCCCGATACCAGCTCGTTCATCGGTCGGACGGTGACCCTCAAGCAGCATCTCGACGACGTCGCTGATTGGGCCGGGGCGATGGCGACGAAATGTGGCATTCCCCCGTCGGTGGCCGGAGACCTGGCCATGGCGGGACGTCTCCATGACCTTGGCAAGGCTGACCCCCGGTTCCAGCAACTCCTCGTGGACGGATGCGTAGCGGGTGAGCTTCTGGCCAAATCTGACGGTCGCCGCACCAGCGCCGCGGCCCGGCGTCAGGCGCAGCGACGGGCGGGATACCCCGATCGTGCCCGGCACGAGCTCCTCAGCGCCTCGCTTGTCGAGCACGGAGAGGGGCTTCGGGAGGAAGCGAACGACTGGGACCTCGTCCTTCATCTCGTGGCCAGCCACCATGGCCACGCCCGGCCGTCCGTGCCGGTGACCCTTGACGAGAGACCTGTCCGTGTCGCCGTGCCGGCAACAGTCGCCGGGGTCGAGCTGTCGGGATCGAGCGACCACCGGCTGCACCGGCTCGACGCAGGTGTAGCCGAGCGGTTCTGGAGTCTGACCGAGCGCTATGGCTGGTACGGGCTGGCCTGGCTGGAGGCCATCCTTCGGCTCGCCGATCACCGGGCCAGCGCCGAGCGTCAGGAAGGGCGTAGAAGTGACTGAATTCGAGCTGGCGCTGCCCGCACTGGAGGGAACCAACCCGGTTGGCTTCCTGGCCGCCCTCGGGGTACTCGCCTCCCTGGATCGCGCCGGTCGCGCTCCCACGCTTCGCTGGACCGACGACCTGGTCCCGACCTCGATCATCTCCGGCGCCGCTTCGCTTGCGGACCTCGTGGGGGTGATCGACGCCGATCGCCAATGGTGGGCGGAGAGGAGCGTCACCCTCAACTGGTGTGCGTTGTCCGACGTCAAGGTGTCATCTGAAAATCTCCACGAGTGGGCGCATTCCATCCGATCGGCTTGGGCAGCCGATCCGACGAACCCCTGGCGCCGAGCCGATGTCGACCTGTGGCGAGCACTTGTCGCCGAGGGTGCCGCAGCGGGAAAAGGCGATGCCAAGCCGACCCACCTCCATTTCACGGCCGGGCAGCAGCAGTTCTTGGAGATGGCCCGCGCGCTGGCCCGGGCCGTCGACCCGGATCGTCTGGCAGAGGCCGTGGTCGGGCTGCCGCCTCGAGATCAGGAGCTCAGGCTGAAGACCTTCGGATGGGATGCGCAAGGTGATCGGAGCTACGCGCTCCGAGCGGATGACCCGTCGACGTCCAAAGACAAGCGCCCGGGGGTTCCTGGCGCTGACTGGCTGGCATTCCTTGGACTCTCGTTCCTGCCGGTATCCGCACGGGGCACTCGCCTCCGGACGACCGCGTGCGATGATGGTTGGAAGGCGGGGGCGTTCCGCTGGCCGCTCTGGCGGCTTCCGGCCGGGCCGTCGGCGGTGGCGGCGCTGGTGGGAGATCCGTCGATCGTCGGGAGTCGGCCTGCATCAGGGGCGTCGTCATCCAGGCACCGGCGACCGGACGCTAGACAGCTTGCCGAGCGCGGTGTGTCGCTGCTACTGGAGTCTCCGATACGGCGGACCGACCAGGGCGGTTACGGGTCCTTCGGCGCTCCGACCGTGCTGGTCGACACGACCCCCTACCCGACCGGGCGGTGACCGATATCGACACCGGGGCCGACGCAGGAGCCGTCGTCCCCGACCTCGTCCCGGCCCGCATGGTGAACGAGTTCAGCTACTGCCCACGACTGTTTTTCCTCGAGTGGGTCAATGCTCAGTTCGCGGACAACCAGGACACGGTGGAGGGACGTTGGCACCATCGCGCCGTTGACGAGGAGGGGGGCCGGGTCCCGCTGCCCGACGAGGGCGAGGTCCGCAGCGCCCGTTCCGTGCAGCTGTCGTCCGACGCTCTCGGCCTCGTGGCCAAGATCGACCTGCTGGAGGGAGACGGCGACAAGGTTGTGCCTGTCGATACGAAGCGCGGCTCGCCGCCGGACAACGAACATCGGGCGTGGGAGCCGGAGCGGGTCCAGCTGTGCGTCCAGGCGCTTTTGCTACGCGAACACGGCTACCGCTGCGATGAAGGCGCGCTGTGGTTTGCCGAGTCCCGCGAGAGGGTCGTGGTTCGGTTCGACGACGAGCTGGTCAAGCGTACGCAGACGCTCCTTAACGATCTGCGGTCGGTGGCGGCCAGCGGTACCGCGCCAGCGCCGTTGATTGACAGCCCGAAGTGCCCGCGCTGCTCGCTGGTCGGCATATGCCTACCCGACGAGGTCAACACCCTGGCAGTCCGGTCTGCCCGTCCGCCTCGTCGACTGATGCCCCGGGACGGAGCGGCGCGTCCGTTGTACGTAGCGGAGCAGGGCGCGTGGGTCGGGAAGGACAAGGGCAGGCTGGAGATCACCAAGAAGGGTGAGCACCTTGCGTCGGCCCGTCTGATCGACGTGTCGCAGCTCTGCCTCTACGGGAACGTCCAGGTTTCCACTCAGGCGCTGCGCGAGCTGTTCGCGCACGACATCCCGACGTGCTGGTTCTCCTACGGCGGCTGGTTCTCGGGGATGGCGACCGGCCTGCCCTCGAAGAACGTCGAGCTCAGGCTTCGCCAGGTCATCGTCCTAAGCCAGGGCGGGCCTCAGATCGCCCGGCAAGTCGTCGCCGGCAAGATCCGGAACCAGCGGACACTCCTTCGCCGGAACACGCGCGAGCGTGATGACCTCGTGCTCGATTCGTTGAAGCGGCTGGCCGAGCAGGCACTGTCCGCGAATGTAGCGACGTCGCTGCTCGGCATCGAGGGGACCGCGGCTCGACTCTACTTCCAGGCATTCCCGACGATGTTGCGCGAGGACAAGCGCCTGCCCGGCGCTGCGTTCAGCTTCGAAGGCCGACGGCGACGGCCACCTCCCGACGCCGTCAACTGCCTCCTCTCCTACCTGTACGGCCTGCTTGTAAAGGAGTTGACCGTCACCTGCTGGGCGGTCGGTCTCGACCCGTTCATCGGGTTCTACCATCGCCCTCGCTTCGGTCGCCCATCGCTCGCTCTCGACCTGGCCGAGGAGTTCCGTCCGCTGATCGCCGACTCGGTGGTATTGCAACTCGTCAACAACGGCGAGATAGCCGGGGGAGATTTTGTGGTCCGTGCCGGTGGGGTGGCCCTTACCGCGAGCGGCCGAAAGGCGGTTCTGGCTGCCTATGAGCGCCGCATGGCGATGGAGGTGACCCACCCTGTCTTCGGCTACCAGATCAGCTACCGCCGCGTTCTGGAGGTCCAGGCGCGGCTCCTGGCTGCGCACCTCCTCGGCGAGATCCCTGACTATGTCGCGTTCGTCACTCGATGAGACGGCGCTATCTGGTGACCTACGACATCGCTGATCCGAGACGATGGCGAGATGTGTACGACATTGTCCGTTGCCATGGCGACCGGCTCCAATATTCGGTATATCTGTGTGATATGGACGGTATCGAGAAGATCGGGATGCTCTCTGCGTTACGCGGAGTGATTGACCACCGTCGCGACCGAATTGCCTTCATCGATCTCGGCGAACCAAGTGCGGCGAGAGGCGCGATGATAGAGTTCATGGGTCCGTCCTTGCCATTGCCCGATGTAGGGCCTCAAATCGTGTGACCACCAGAGACAACGAGCGCTCTCGTTCGGGCTCGCTCACGCACGAGCGCTCGAGAGCAGGTCAGCAGGGTGATCCGTGCATCTTGGCAACTGAACAGGCAGGTCGGCGAGCCCGAGCAACACCAGCGCTCGCAGCAGGCCAGAAACCAGCAGGTCACAGCCCGTGAAATCTGCGAGCCCTTTCCCGTCATGAGAATGGCGGGCCTCATTGAAGCAAGAGGTGCACAGTCTGTAGCAGTCTAGCAAGACCAATCTTTCCCGTCATGAGAATGGCGGGCCTCATTGAAGCCGAGAGATGGTGATGGAGGCCCGAGCGCTCAAGCAGTGCTTTCCCGTCATGAGAATGGCGGGCCTC
>JBBSIS010000102.1:0-11218 GCA_038231955.1 Acidimicrobiales bacterium | reverse complement strand
CATGGCCCTGGCGTGGCCGCCGCCACCTCGGCCAGGAGCGGGCTCGCCGCGCTCGCCGCCGGCGACGCCGCTCGGGCCGCCGAGCTGTTCGGACGGTCGGCCAAGGGGTTCGATCGGGCGCAATCGATCCTGAACAACCCCATCAACTCCACCGGGCTCATCCTCCCCGGGCTGCGGGTGAACCTGGCCGCAGCGCGGGCGGTGGTCGATGCGGGTCGAGATGCAACCGCGGCGGCGTCGAGTCTCAGCTCGGTGGCAGAGGCGTCCAGCTTGCGCGTCGGGGGCGCCTCGGATCCGCTGCGTGAGCTAACGGCGCTCTCCCCTGCGCTGCGCGCTGCAGCCGCCACGATGCAGACCGCGGCCGGACGGCTCGGTGGATTCGATCGGCCCTACCTCTGGCCGTCACTGGATACCTCCCTACGCCAGCTACGGACGAGCCTGTTGCAGCAGGCATCCACCGCCATCAGCGCGACCGACATCGGCCGCCTCCTCCCTCCGATGCTGGGCGCGACCGGCAGTCGGCGCTACTTCCTGGCCGTGGAGGACAACGCCGAGCTCCGAGGCGGAGGAGGGGTGATCCACTTCTGGGGCGAGGTGCTGGCCGAGGGCGGTCACCTCCGAATCACCCATTTCGGTCCCATCGAGGAGCTCGACCGCCAGGGGGCTCCGGCCACCCTCGACCTGCCCGCGGACCTGCTCGAGCGGTACCGTCAGTTCGACATCGCCAACACCTGGCAGAACGTGAACGTCTCGCCCGATTTCACGGTGACGGGCCGGGTCATCACCAGCCTCTACGCCCAGTCGGGGGGGCCGGAGGTCGACGGGGTCATCGCCGTGGACCTGCCGGGACTGGCGGCTCTCCTCGACCTGGCCGGGCCGATCCGGGTCGACGGCTGGCCGGAACCGATCAGCGGCGAGAACGTGGTCGACGTCCTCATCCGCGACAGCTACCAGCGGGCCCCTTCGCCCGGCGATCGACAGGCGCTGGTGAGCCGCGTGATGGCGACGACGCTGACGTCGTTCGCCACCACCGACCTCGGCCCGGCGCCCCGGGTGGCCCGCGTGCTGGGTGCGGCGGCCGCCGGCGGCCACCTCTCGCTCTACGCCTCCCGGCCTGACGAAGAGGATCTGGCCCGCCAGCTCGGCGTCGCCGGCGAGGTGCCGAGGGTGATGGCGGACTCGGTGATGGTCGTGAAGCAGAACCTCTCGGCCGTCGACATCGATCCGTACCTACGGCGCCAGACCCGCTACACCGTCACCCTCAGCCCGGGCGGACCGACCACCGTCGTCAACGGGCGGCTGGACGTGTCGCTCCGAAACGACGCCCCCTCCAGTGGACTGGCGCGCGGGATCATCGGTCCGTTCGACACCAGGTTCGCGCCAGGCGAAAACCGGACCTACGTGTCCGTCTACAGCCCCCTGTCGCTTGGACGGGCCACGCTCGGCGGCAGCCCCATCGCGGTCGACCAGGCCCGGGAATTTGGTCGACAGGTCTATTCAGCCATCGTCGACGTCCCCTCCCAACAGTCGCGCACCATGAGCGTCACCATGAAGGGCGAAGTCGGCCTTGTCGGAGGCTGGTACCAGCTCGACCTCCTGCACCAGACGTCACTCACGCGTGACGACACCGTCGTCTCCATCTCGGTGCCAAAGGGATGGCGAATCGCGGAGACCACCGGCCTCCGGATGGTGGGTACCCGCCGAGCCGTCGCCGAGCTAGGGGTGACGGACCAACACCAAATCGCCGTGCGAGTGGAGCGGACAGCCTGGTCCCGCCTCTGGCACCCGACCGATCAGGAACCGAGCTCGTCCAAGGGCTGAATGGCCCGCTCCCTCCGGGGACAGGCGAGCGGCCCGTGGTTCACGGACTCCGAGCAGGCGCATGGTCGTCGTCGACGCCGGGGTGGTGGAGGCTACGAGAAGAATCGGACCTTCAGGGCGGCGAGGGCCCCGGGTCCGGGCCGCGCCGTCGGCGCCCGCCAGCGGGCCGCAGGCGGGCTGAAGACCGAGGCGAACGCCTCGGCATAGTCCTCGGTCCAGACCTCCGAAGGGGTGTCCGGAGCCAGGTTCCTCGCCGCCAGCCAGTCGGCCACGAAGGCCGGCTCACGGGTGTGGTGCATGTGACCGAACTCGTGGGCGATGGCGTTGGCGAGCTCCTCCCGAGTCTGGCTCGGGGCCACGTAGATCTCGACCCGCGGGTTGTCGTAGGGGGGCGGTCCCTTTGGCGGCGGGAAGGCCTGGCCCTGCAGCCCCTCGCCGGGACTGCGCCACCGGCACAGGGTGGGCCACCGATCGGGGTGGGTGACCAAGGCCATGGCGCTGTCGCACCGGGCCTGCGGGTCGAGGGCCCAGCCCGGTTCGGCGACTGAGTCGGTCGGCGCCGGACGAGCGGTGGGGACGGAACTGTCTCTCGCAGCCGTCTCTCGGTTCCACAGCAGAAGCACCACGGCGGCGTTGACGGCGATGACGGCGATCACCGCGACACGTCTCATATGGCACAGCCTGGCCCATCCGCGCTGCGCCGTCCCCGCACCTGCTATCCAGCCAGGAACGCCGCCGGCTCGAACACATCCACCAATGGGATCGTGACGGTCGGCTCTCCCGCCGGGGCGCTGCACCACGACGGCGGCGGCAGCCGACGGTGAGTACGCCATCACCGGTGCGACGCCGCCGATCGCCGTGTCGACGCTGCGGTTCTCGGCCGATTGCGTCACGGCGAGCAACGCCACCGGCGGAGGCATCGAACGGCTACCGGCGGGCCACCGGAAGGACCTGCTCCGAGATGCGGCCGACGATATCTTGGGAACCTTTTCCGACCGGGTGCCCTTCGACGCCGTCGCCGCTGGTCGCTATGCCCGGATCGTCGATCGCCGAGAGCGCTCGGGCCGACCAGTCGACGGGTTCGACGCCCAGATCGCCTCGATCTGCGCTGTCCATCGCGCCACGCTGGCCACCCGCAACACGACGGATTTCGAGGACACGGGGATCGACCTCGTCAATCCATGGCAGAGCACTGAGCCGACCAGCTGAACCCACTTCTCGGGATCGAGCTTTCGTCTGCGCCACTCGATGTGTGCACTATACTGTACATGTGACCATACGGCTGAGTGCCACGGAGGCGAGGGCGAAGATGCTTGCGCTGCTCGATGAGGTAGCCCAGGGGGAGGAAATAGAGATCACCAGGTACGGTCGCGCCGTGGCTCGGCTCGTCGCTGCCTCGGGTCCGAATGTGCTCAAGGGACGCTTCGCCGGCGCAGCACAGACCATCGGTGAGGACGAGGACGTTTTCACCACCGGGGCCACCTGGGATCTGCCGTGACCGGATTGTCGATCCCCCCGGCGCCATGACCACCCTCCTGCTCGATACCCATGTGATCCAATGGTGGTCAGCCGAACCCGATCGGCTCAGCGAGATTGCCTCACAGGCGCTCACAGAAGCCGAGGAACTCGCCGTCGCGGCCGTCTCCTGGTTCGAGCTGGCGTGGCTGGCGACCCACGAGCGCATCATGGTCACCATCCCGGTTCGCACCTGGCTCGAAGGGCTGTCCGCCCATGTGCGCACGATCGGGATCACTCCGGCGATAGCAGAAACAGCGGTGGCCCTCCCGTCGACGTTCCCGGGCGATCCTGCCGATCGGATGATCTATGCCACGGCGGTCGAGCGGGGACTGCGCCTCGTGACCAAGGATCGCCGCCTCCGCTCCCACCGTGGATCCCGTCCGCTGGCGCTGTGGTAGGGCGAACGGGCATTCGGATGCCAAAAACCGACCTACTCCCCGGCGAGTTGGCGGGTGCGCTCGTCGGCCAGGAGTCCGTCGACGACCCTCGAGGCCGGCGGAGGTGGTTTTGATGTCGACCGCCGCGATGATCGAGACGGAGTGCGGCCGGCGCCACCAGCCCGGCGGCGGCTGCGCCGACGATGGGTTCGTCCTCCAGCGGCGTGGTCGCCAGCAGAATGCCGGTGCGTTGGCTCGGCGGGCGGCGTAGGCGAGGCGGTTGAGGAACCGGCCGCCACCGGGGGCATCGGTGGCGGCGTCGACCTCGGTCCTACGGATTCTCCCCGGGCTGGTGCCGGCGCCCGCGGGACACCGGGCCCCGATGACGGCGCATCGGGATCGGAGCCGGCGGGATCTCGCCCGGCGTCCGGTGGACGGGGGGCCGGGGTCGGCGGGCGACGTCTCCCCCTGGGCCGGCGGCGACTTCGTCATCACCGGACCGCGGCCGTCGGGTCGGGCGGCACGTCGACCTCCACGTGGACCTCCACGTCGACCACGACCCCCCGCCCCCAAGCGGGGGCGGGCCCGCAGCTCCGACGTCGAGGCCCAGGTAGTGCCTCTGACGAACGCCGACCGGAGCGCCGGAGGCTGGGGGCGACCCTCCCTCCTCGATGGCCACCCACGGTGGTCGGCCGTTGGACGCCACAGCAGTGTGTGGCCTTCCTGCCGCCGCCACATCCGCATTGCTCGTGTCAAATGTCGTCCTGGTCGAGGACTGCGTGCTACTTTGCCGCAACCGGACATTGCCGGGATCCTGGCATTCGCTCGAATAAATTGCGGGCACGACTCCACTGAAGGCGGAGGGCTATGAGAACCGAGATGCAGTCCGATCTGGGCAAGAGGTCACGGGCGACGAAGGGCCGGCTCATGGCGTCTGTGGCCGGCCTCTTGGTCGCCGGCGTGGCGGTGCTGAGTGCGCCGGCGCTGGCCATCCCCTTGCTGAATCCCACCCAGGCCACCCTCGTCGTCGGTGGCGGACCGAACATCGACGTCCAGTGCCAGAACGACTCCCTTGCGCCGCCCGATTCCAAGCAGGCGGGTGGCACGTCGACTCTCGGGATCGCCACCGCCACGGGGGGTGCGATGTGCGGGAACGCCCCGTCCGCCGACGTCCAAGGCCTCTACACCCTTAGCGCCCCGGCGACGGGAACTGCGAACCTCCCGTTCTCGGCCGGCTGCCAGAGCAGCAACGGCCAGAACGGCGGCAGCGTCACCGTGCCGATCGGCACGAGCATCAACAGTGGAGCGCCGGTCGGTGTCATCACCGTCGTTTCGGACCCGAACACCCCGGTCGTCTTCCCCGGTGGGGTCGCCGCCACGCTGAACGTCGTTACGCCTACTCCGGCGGGCCCGAACGACACGTCGGTTACCCGCAGCGCCATCGTGCTCACGAATGGGCCGACTATCGGCCGGGTGATCTGCGGCAACGCGGGGGTCTACCCGCTGGCCGTCGACGTGAGCCCCGGCTCCGCGGCGGCGCCCGCATTGGCTGCCCCGGCCGCTTCGGGAAGCGCGTCCTCCGGGCCCGGTACCACCACCCTGCTGCTGATCGGTGGGTTCGGCTTGGCGGTGCTGGCGCAAGTGGCGGTCGGTCGCCGGATGCGGCACCGTCGAGTCGACGCCACCAGCTGATTCCCTCTGCCGGGCCCGTCCAACCGGGCCCGGCAGCCGCTCTGCTGTCGCCGGTGGCTGGCGTAGAGCCATAACCTTTGTCGAGGGCATCGGTCGGATCGGGCGCCGCCCTGGTGCAGGTCGTCCTGGGTGGTCGTGGGCTGAACCCCCGGGTGCTGGCTCCCATCTCATTGGTACTGGCCAGCCGGTCGAAGTCCTACGTCGCAGGGTTGACGGCAACCAGGTACGTCGGCCATCCCGAGTCGGCTGCCGCCCACGGGGTGTCAATCGATGGATCGCCCTGCTCGCCGCCGCCGGACGGCGCGCCGTCGACAACGCCACCGCCTTCGAAGGCCATGGGCCCGCGCACCAAGGGTTCTTCTCCCACGTAGGGCCCAGCGCCCCGCTCAGGGCCGGTGCAGCGGCACCTCGACGGCGGCGTCGCTCTCCAACTGCCGGCTCGTGATCGCCTCGGTGGCGCCTGTTGCGGTCCGCCACCCACCATCGATGCCCAACGTCGTCCGCACGTCGTCGGCGGCCACCACCGGCTGGCGGTAGATGTCGAGGCGGTACGGGCCATCGCCTGGCAGCCGCCCCGACAGTTTGAGGTCCACCGTCACCGTCGCCTTCGGGGGGATGACAACCGCCGTTGAGTACACCTGACGGCCCAGCTCTCTGGCCCGCTCGAACTCCACGCCCTTGCCGTCGAGGCGGCCGTCGACCAGGTCCCACGGTGTGTAGAACGACAGGTAGAGCTTGTTGGAGCCGTTCGGCAGCGCGGGGATGACCTCGTTGCCGATGAGGACGGGCGGCAGGCCGGTGGCCGGCGCGTCGTTGCGGAGGGTGATGGTGGCGGTGGCCTGGAGCCGGCCCGTGCCCGGATCGAGCTGAGCCCGGTAGTCCACGGACCGGCGCAGGAAGTAGTCGATCTTGTTGCCACCGGCGTTCTGGGTGACCAGCCCGATGAAGTCGCCGTCGACGGGGGCGATCCTGCCCGTCGCCCCCATGTCGTCGAACAGCTTCTGCTCGTCAGGGTGGGCGCTGGCGAGGAGGAGGTGCTTCTGGCCGATGGCCGGCCCCAGAGCGGCGACCAGCTGGGGCACCGGCGGCAGCCCACCGGTGGTCAACCGTCGCCATGCCTCCTGGGCCACGTCGCCCAGGAAGTCGACGCGAACGTCGCTGGTGGGGTATGCCTCGTACTGATCGAAGAGCAGGGTCTGCAGTGCGTTGGCGGCGGTGATCGGCGTGGGCCAGGAGGGCACCTGGATGGGGCCCACCACGTTGAGCACCGCGGCCAGCACCGCCGGGTCGATGGCGATCACCCCGTCGACCGGCGCCCCACCGGACTGGGGGTAGAGGCCGGCCATCACCCCCGCGTCGGTGGGGAAGTCGGGTGACAGGTTGACGTTCGTCCATGTGTACTCGGGCCGGAAACGGGCGTAACGAGCGGTGAAATCCTCGGGGGCCTTCAACACCCGCTGGTCGCGGCCCGGCACCTGGTTCAGGTCGTCCTGACGGCCGAACCGGCTCAGGCGTAGACGGCCGTTGTCGGCCGTGATCTCCCCGAAGTTGCCCATGAAGCCCCCGCCGGCACGGGACTCGACCGGTGTCTGGACGGCCAGGAAGTAGCGACGGGGGCCACCCTGTCCCATCAGGCCGGGGAGAACGACCAGGGCCCGGTGGACCACCTGCGTCGTCTTCTCGACCTTGGCGACCCGGGTGAGCTCCACGTCGAGCTTGTCGAGCATCGGTGGCACCAACCAGGACGAACGGGCCGAGCTGAGCCGCCGGCGGGCGGCGGTGACACGCGCTGCGACTGCGCCAGCCTGCGGTTCGATGGCCGCCAGCGTGTCGAGCGGCACCTGACCGTCGGTGACGTGGACGTCGTTCAGACCCGGGCCGGCCAGGGCCCGACGGCCGGCCCCGGCCAGCTCGTCGCCGCTCAGGGCGGCGGCGTGCAACACCCGCCAGTGCTGGGCCACGACGGGCACGGCTCGCGCCGGGAGCGCCCACCATGCCTCCAGGCGCTGGCGGGCCCCGCCGAACTCCCGGCCGGCGGTGGCCAACTGGGACGCCGTCCCCTCCAGTTCGGCAGTCTGGGTCACGCTCACGGCTGCGTTGGCCGCCGACAGGCCTCGCCGCAGTGGGCCGACGGCCGACACCGCCGCCACCGCCCCACCGATCGCCCCCAGCAGCGAGAACGCTCCCGCGCCCAGAGCCAGGCGGAGCAGAATGCGACGGTGATCCCGTTCGAGGGTACGGGCCGCGGAGGCCATCAGCGGCAGGAGGACGAGGGCCGCCACTAGGGCGGAAAGGCCGCGTCCACCGGGGTGGTCCAGGCGGAGGACGGCCTGGACGACCAGCCCGCCCGCCAACCCGTCGACGAGTGGGTCGGGTTCCAGCACGACGCTGGCCAGGACGAGCCCGCTGGCGGCCAGGGCCAACGGGAAGGCGGTCGACCCGAACCCGGCCACCGCGGCCGCGACCGCCCCCAGCAGGAGCAGTGTGGAGCTGGCGCGCGAGCCGGCCAGGACGCCGAGCGCCCCCAGCGCCGCCAGCAGGACCACGTCGAGAGCGATCCACCCGGTTGCCGATCCCCCGGCGGCGACAGCCGCCATGGCGGAGACGGCGGCCATCACGCTCAGCACCACCCTCTGCGGGTTGCGCTCGACCGCCCACGGCGCCCTCGCCAGGGCGGCGCCGGCGGCGAACCCGGCCGGCTCGACCAACAGAACGGTCAGGTTCACGTCGGTCATGTGGCCGCGCCCCGACCGCTCAGGTCGGTGTCTCCTTCCGGGACGGAGAGGTGGAGTCGGCTGACGTCATCGCCGCTGGTAGACGACCCGATACCCGCGCTCGCCATCGGAGGCCAGGGTAGTGCGGGGGTGGCGAGCAACATGTCCGGGCGCGCCCCAGTCGACCACGGCGGGGACGTCGCTGTCGCCGATGTCACACAGTCGAACGCCGCCAGCCCAGGACGTCGCCCACGACGACTCTGGCGCCGACGAGACATACCAGCGCAGCGACGACCACGAGCCACACCGGCGCCCCGGATGCCGGTCTGCCCGGTGAGGCGGCGGTGGCCATGCAGCGGGACTGGGCCACGACGATGTCCGCCCCGCCTGGCACGGTGATGTGGAGGGCATTGACGGTGACGAAACCACCGCTCCTCGCCACCTCGTTCAGCTTGACGGTCGTGACCCCTACGCCGATGGTGACCGGCCCGGCGACGAGGCCGGTCGTCGGCCCACCGCCGGAGACGACCACGACCGACGAGGACGCGGCGCCACCCACGACGCATCGGCTCTGGACGGCGCCGATCTGCAGCCCCACCAACGCGACGCCGGCCACGCTGGCCATGGCCTCGGTGCCCGTGCACGAAGTAGCCAGGGCACCAACGCCGACGTTGTCGAACGTCCCCCCGGGGTTGGAGCCTGCGGTTCCCGGAGGACAGTTGGCGGTGGCCGCCGATCCTGCTGCGGTGGCGATCCCGGTGGCCTTGGCGCGCTCGCCGGCCGCCGACGCCTGCCCAGCCGGCCAGAGCAGTCCGACAACGGTGGCGAGGACCAGACCGACAAGGAGAGAATGACCTGGCGCCCGGCTGTCCGGCCTCATCTCGCCCTCATCGCCTACCTCCAGGAGCCCTTGTCCCATGGGCGACCGGGGATGCGCGAGGCTAACACCCGTGTCGCAGCAGGGTGCAGAGGTCCCGCGGCGCCGCCCGGGCGGCGACGACCCGCCCGCCCGCTCCGGCGACGGTCCGATCGTCGCCTTTCAGTACGGCCCCGCCGTGCTGGTACTAGGGGCGTTGATCTTCCTCGCCGTCGGTATCACCACGTCGGGCTCGGGGGTACTGCCCTTGGTGCTGGCCATCGCTCTCAGCGTGGCCGCGCTGGCGCTGCGGACGTTCGCCAACCGGTCCACCGATGGGGGCGGTGAAGGAGCACCGGCGAGCGGCCGGCGCCCAAGGGTCGCCCGCCACGATGATGTGACCGCTCCCACCGTCGAGTGGGTCCCTTCGGAGCCCCGTCGGCCCAGTCCGCCGTTCTCCCCCGTCGAGCGCGCCCCAAGCAGGGCCGCCCCTGCGTCGTACCCGGACAGCACCACGGAGGAGGGCATTCGCTCGATTGTCGAAAGTTGTCTGCGGATCGAGCTCGACGAGCTCCGAGCCGACGTCCAGCAGTCGCAAGAAGCCGTGGTCGCCACGGTGCTCGAGTCGATCGACGGCTTGGTCACCGCGGAACGGGAGCGGCGCGACCAACTGGTGGCCGCGGTCGGCAGGGCGCAGGGCACCATGCTCGAGCACACCGCCAGCACCGACGAGAAGTTGGACCGGCTGCTACGGGGCGAGCCCCGGCCGGCGATGGACGGCGCCGCCACGCCCGCCGACGTGGCCAAGGGGACCGACCTCCGGGAGTTGGCGTCGACGGTCCAGATGGGCCTCGATCGACAGGCCGCCGTCCTCACATCGGGGATGGAGACGACAACATCGGCGATCGAGTCGATCCTCGCCGATGCGGAGGTGAGACTGGACGCACGGTTGGAGGCCTGGGCCACGCGGATGGCCGTCAGCGCACCGCCGGCCGCCCCGCAGGTCTCGGCGACGAACAGCGCCCTCTCCCCCATCCGCAGCGACATCCGCATGGTACGCAACGAGATCGCCGCCGTGGAGCGGGCTGTCGCTGAGCTTCGAGCGACCGTCGAGCGCCAGCCGCCACGACGTCCGCCATCGGCAGATGTGGCGCCGACGCCCCGGAAGACGCGCCCGCCGGCCTCGCCCAAGTCGTAGCGCACCTCCGCAGGCCCATCGGCGGGAGTGGCGGCCACGAGTGGACAGGCCGGCGTTGGGTTGCCAGGCTCCTGGGGATGATGCCTCGCCTCTTGGACGCGCCCGGCGTGGCGCGCCGGGTGGTTTTTTTCGCTGTCCTGGCCGCGCTGATCGGCGCCGCGCTGCTGTTGACCGGCGACGGGCCGGGCGCCGACAGCGCTCGCTCCCGCCTCGAGGCCACCCAGATGTCTCCGCCGTCGATTCCCCTTGACGCCGGCGCCAGCGAGGCCCTCGTACCCGGCGCCGCCGGCGCCGATCCGGTCACGACCCCACCGGACGCGCCGGCGGAGGCAACGGCGTCAGAGGCTGCTGAGGGCGCCGCCGCCGCCGGGGCCGTGGCCTCGGCGCCCTCAGTGCTCGCTCCCCGCCCCGCGGCTGTCGAGGGCGCGGCCCTACCCACAGTGCCCGGGGCGACGGTCTCGGGGGCGACGGCGCCCACCACAACCACACCCGCGCCGGTCACGGCGGTGACCTCGACGACCGTCGTCCCTGCTCAAGTTGCGGCGCCTTTCCCCGCCTCGCGGGCAGCACCCGTTCCTACGGCGTCCTCGGCCGAGGTCGCCTCGACAACAACAACGTCGACGACGCCGCCGGTCGCCGCCCCCCGCACCGGGGGGGCCCGAAGCGCCGGCGTGGAGGCGGAGGTCGTGCCCCTGACGAACACAGACCGCAGAAGCGAAGGCCTGGGCCCGCTCAGTCGGAGCGCATGCCTCGACAGCATGGCGGCGGGCTACGCCGAGCAGATGGCCCGAGCCGGAGTCCTGGCCCATAATCCCGCCGCCGGCCCGGCAGTGACGGGGTGCGTCGCCAACGCCACATGGGGTGACAACATCGGGACGGCCGCCCCCTGCTCGGCCACCGTGCTGGAGCAGCGGTGGATGGCCTCGCCCTCCCATCGCCACAACATCATGACCGGCGCCTTCCAACGCATCGGCGTCGGGGCCTGGACCGACGAACGGGGGTCCTGCTGGGTCCAGGTGCTGTTCAGCTCCTGACCCACCCT
>JBBSIS010000101.1:0-11311 GCA_038231955.1 Acidimicrobiales bacterium | reverse complement strand
GCCCGGGGCCGGCTGGTGCTGACCGCCGACGCCGCCCGGGGCGTGCTGGTCGGGGCGGCGGCTGTCGGCCCCGGATGCGACGAGTGGATCGGCGAGGCCGTCCTGGCCATCAGGGCCGAGATCCCCCTGGCGGTGCTCACCGACCTCGTCCACCCCTTCCCCACCTTCTCAGAGGCCTACGAGCCGGTGCTACGGGATCTGGCCCGCCAGGTCACCGCCGCCACCAGCCGAAGCGACCGGACGGAGCCGCCAGGTTCGCCATGATCGGCCTGGGGCGCATGGGCCAGGCGCTGGCGCTGCAGGCGGTGGACCGCGGCCTCAAGGTGGTGGCCCACCTGTGGGATCTGGGCCCGAGCGGCCCCACGAGCGGGAATCCACCAGAGCGGGTGCGCTGGCTGGCGAGCGGGGCTGACTTCGCTGCTCGGGCACCCATTCGAGTGACTCCGAGGCGACGATGGGCGGCTCGGCAGCCGTCGATCGTCGCCTCGAGGTCGTCATCCTTGGCGACAGCCTCTCAGGTCACCCTCAAATGGCGTCGTCACCCCGCTCACCGGTGCGGACCCGCATGAGGCGGTCGAGGTCGACGGCCCAGATCTTACCGTCGCCGATCTTCCCGGTGCGAGCCGATGCGGCGATGATGTCGATCACCTTGTCGACGTCGGTGGACTCCACCAGCACTTCGAGCTTGACCTTGGGCACGAAGTCCACCTTGTACTCCGAGCCCCGGAACGACTCCGTCTTGCCGCCCTGGCGCCCATAGCCCTGGACTTCGCTGACGGTCAGCCCGAGCATCCCCGCACCGCGGAGGGCTTCCTTCACTTCCTCCAAGGCGAACGGCTTGATGATGGCGGTTACGAGATGGGCCATGGTCGGTCTCTCCTACGAGGCTGGGTGGGCGAGGGCGAGGTGGGCGGTCAAATGCTCGGCTCTTTCACCGGCTTCTCGTCGGCGGGGACCGACTTCTTCAGACCTCCCCCGGGGAAGCCCGCTGCGGAGGTGTAGGTCATGCCCTGACCGAACTCCATGTGGTAGGCGGGCGAGCCGTGCTCGTAGATGTCGAGCCCTTCGAGCTCGCCCTCCTGCGACACCCGCAGGCTCCACGATCCCCGGATCGACATGATCAGCTTCGTGGACCACGGTCGAGCCGGCGAAGTCACGGAAGACCGCCCCGCCGGCCATGCCGTGGAACCAGCCCATGGTGTTGCCCAGCCAGCCGCCCGGCCCCCACACCCAGTGGCCGAAGATCGGGTAGATGAACCCCGAGACGGTGGCGCTGTAGAGGATGTCGCCCTTGAACCCGGTCCGCCCCACCATGGCGCCGGATGTGATGGTCGAGGCGGTGTCAGCGAACGCGAAGCCGGCCTGCATGAAGAACACCAGGAAGGCGGTGACCAACACCCAGACGGTGTTGATCGGGCTGACGAAATCGCCCGCTTCGTGGGCCACCTGGGCCAGGGGGCTGGCTCCGGCCGTCGACTCGAAGAGCCAACCGAAGCCCTTCATGACCCCGAGCAACGACACGATCCCGAGCATCTTGCCGCCCAGGATGACGGCGACCAACCGCCTGGTGTCCTGCTCCCTCAACCGTCGCAGCTTGTTTCGCATGACGGCACGGTACGAGGGCGTGGTTACGTCGCCATTCGCTACCGATGAAGGAATGATGTCTGCTTTGTTACAGGCGCTTGTCGGGCTGCCGGTGCCGGGCCCGGAAGTCGTCGACGGCGGCGCCGAGGCCGGCCAGGTCGTCACGGACGAACTCCTCGGTCATGTCGGGCACGATCAACGCGGCATTGGAGACGGCCAGCTGCGCCGGCAAGGGGATGTAGCCCCGGCCGCCGACGACCCTTGTCGATCTCGTAGCCACCCTGCCGCGGATGCCATCCCGGCCCTGTACCCGAAGTGCGACGCAGACCCTCATCCCTCCTCATTTCCGACCGGCTGGCATGTCGGGCACCAGTAGGCGGTGCGGGCCTGTTCGCCCTGGGCCCGGGACCGGATGCGGGTGGCGCAGCGGCGGCAGGGACGAGCCGCCCGCCGGTAGACCCAGGCCTGCTGGCGCCCGGTGAAGGGCCCGAGGTTCCGGCGCATGATCCGGTGGGCGGTGCCGACGAGGGCGTCGAGCTCCCTGTCGGTGAGGCTGGAGGTCGGTACCCAGGGGTTGCGCCGTTCGAGAAACAGCGACTCGCAACGCCAGATGTTGCCGATACCGGCGACGACGCGCTGGTCGAGGAGCAGCTCCCCCAAAGCCGTGGTCGGGGGCCTGCTCCGGGCCCGCCTCCGGATCTCCTCGACGTCGAGGGGTAGATCGAGCACGTCGGGACCGAGGTTGGAGAGGCTGGGATGCGAGCGTTCACCGCCGGGGGCGAGCAGCTCGACGATGGGTGCGTTGAAGCACACCGCCACCCGTTCGCCGCAGATCACCGACACCTTGGCCTGGCGCTCGGGGCGCTGCCACCGCTCCCCGACGCCGTAGACGTGCCACGACCCGGTCATGCGCAGGTGGGTGTGCAGGACATGGCCGGAGTCGAAATGCATCAGCAGGTGCTTGCCGTTGGCCTCCACCTTGGCCACGCTCCGGCCGACCATCGGCGCCGCCGTGGTCGTGGCCGCCGTCACCTCCCGCCCGGCCAGCCACTTCTGGAGCGTGGCCGCGGTGCGGAAGAGGACGTCGCCCTCAGGCATCGGTACCCGGTAGGAGCCGCAGCGCCGATTCAGGTGCCATAACGGACCAGGCCCTTCGGAGTGGGGACGAAGCCGGCGGCTTCGAGTACCGGGCCCAGGCCCTCGTCGTAGCGCTCGATGCTGAGTCGCCGGGCCCGGCCGCTGGTGAGCAGGTCGTTGAGGGTCGCGATCGCCCGCTCCTCCCACGTGCCGTCGAGAGGCCGGAGGGCGACGAGGCCCTTGGTCCCTTTTTCCACGTAGAGGCAAGGCTCGCCTTCGATGAGGACCACGTACGCCCCGGCGACGCGACGAGGTCCGGTGATCGGCCAGAAAAGCGACAGGCCGTAGGCGTTGGCCGGGTCGGTGGCGGCCAGGAGCAGCGGCGTCCCCGACCGGTCGCGACGATCGGACCGGAGGCGGTCGACGGCGCCGGGCAGGGCGAACTGGGCACCACCCAGGCCGGCGACGAAGTAACCCCGCCGGCAGCGGCCCGACTCCTCCATGGCCCGCAGCACGGGATACACGCCGGCGAAGCCGCCGGGGTGACCCTCGCCGCGGACCGCTTCGCGCGTGAGCACGCCGTGGCGGTCGAGGAGCGTGGTGGCCAGGGCGTGACCCCGTTGGGTGGCGCTGACGTCGCCCAGGGGGAGGTCGGCGTCGACGAGCGTCCACCGGCCCTGGGCACGGGGCGGGCCGAGCACGGTGAGCGAGCCCATCCGCGGCCGCCGGGACTGGGCCGCCTTGGACCGCGCCGCCCTGGCCCGGCTGCCGCCGCCGGCGGCGAAGGCTCGGAGGGCGGCGAAGGAGTCGTTGGTGATCTCGCCTGCCCACACCAGGTCCCACAGCGCGTCGAGCGACGCCCTGTCGTCCCCGCCGGCCAGCTCGCGGAAGAAGCAGGCGCCCCGGCGGGCCAGCACCTCCCGCAGGCGGTCGTGCTCAGGGCCGTCGGGCCGGTCACCGGCCGGGACCGCCGGGCGCAGGAGGGCGGCGGTCGACCGCAGGAACAGCATGACCTTGCCGTCGTCACGGCCGAGAGGGCCGGCGCCGACCCACACCACCGCCCCGGCGGCGGTGAGCTCGTCGAGCAGGCGCGGGGAGTAGTCCGCCACCCGGGCCGGCAGGACGTCGCGCTCCAGAACCGAGGCGGGGATGGCGACACCCTGCAGCTGGCGGACGACCTCGTAGAGACGGTCCACCCCCCGTGCGTCGCTGCCAACGCCCTGCCACGCCGGCAGGAAGCCGGCCAGGGATCCGGCGTCGACCGGCTCGACCTCCCGGCGCAGGGCGGCGAGCGACCGCTGCCGGAGCGATCGCAGCACCTCCGGGTCGCACCACTCCCGGCCCGACCCGCCGGGACGGAACTCGCCCCGGAGCAGCGAGCCTGCGTCGGCGCGAGCGGACAGGAGGGCCTCGGCCACCCCGACGGGCAGTCCGAAGCGCAGTGCGGGCTCCTCGGACCGGAACGGGCCGTGCGTGCGGGCGAACCGGCCGAGAAGGGAGCCGAGCGGGTCGTCGACCGGGGCCAGGAAGATCTCGGGTAGGCCCGGGGGCGGGTGCACGCCGAGGGCGTCGCGGTAGCGACCGGCGTCGTCGGCGGCGATCAGCCGGGCCTGCCCGGCGACCCGGATCTCGACGGCCCGGCGATCGGCCACCAGATCGGCGGCGAAGTCGCCGGTGGACCGGGCCCGGAGCTCGTCGACGGTCAGGTCGCCCAAGCGCCTCAGCAGATCGTGGGCTTCATCGGCGTCTCTCGCCCACCAGCGCTCGTCGAGGGCCTGGAGGTTGGCCTCCAGCGCTTCGAGGGCCTCGGGATGGATCAGCTCCCGGAGCTCCTCGGCGCCGAGGAGCTCGGCCAGCATGTCGCGGTCGAGAGTGAGGGCCTGGGCCCGGCGCTCGGCCATGGGGGCGTCGCCCTCGTAGAGGAAGTTGGCCACGTAGGCGAAGGCCAGCGACTGGGCGAAGGGCGACGGTGATTGGGTCTCGACGGAGACCACCCGCACGGTGCGGGCCCGGACCGCGGTCATCAGCTCGATCAATGCGGGGAGGTCGAAGACGTCGCGCAGGCACTCGCGGTAGGTCTCCAGCAGGATGGGGAAGTCGCCGTGGCGGGAGGCGACGGCCAGTAGATCGGCGGCTCGCTGGCGCTGCTGCCACAGCGGTGTGCGCGAGCCGGGCCGGCGCCGGGGCAGGAGAAGGGCCCGGGCCGCGTTCTCCCGGAAGCGGGAGGCGAAGAGGGCGGAGTTGGCCAGCTCGCCCACCACCAGCTCCTCGATCTCCTCGGGCTCCAGCAGGACGGAGTCGACCGGGGGTGACTCGTCGGCCTCCGGCAGGCGGACGACGATCCCCTCGTCGCTCCACATGGTCTGGACCTCAACCCCGAGTCTGTCCCGTACCTTGGCCTCGATGGCCAGGGCCCACGGGGCATGGACCCGGCCGCCAAGGGGCGAGAGGATGCAGATTCGCCAGTCGCCCAGCTCGTCACGGAAGCGTTCGACCACGACTTGGCGATCGGTGGGCAGGACGCCACCAGTGGCCTGACGCTCCTCGGCCAGGTAGGCCCGCAGGTTGGTGAGGGCGAGGGGGTCGAGCGAGCAATCGGTGGCCAGCCGTTCGTCGGACCAACCGTCGACCTCCCGCAGGAAGGCGCCGATGGCCCGGCCCAGCTCGGCGGGGCGGCCGAGACCGTCGCCGTGCCAGAACGGCATCTTCCCGGGCTGACCGGGGGCCGGCGTGACGATCACCCGATCACGGGTGATCTCCTCGATGCGCCAGGTGGTGGCGCCGAGCACGAACGTCTCGCCCACCCGGCTCTCGTAGACCATCTCCTCGTCGAGCTCGCCGACCCGGGTGCCCTGCGCCGAGCCGTTGGCGGCGGCGGGCCCGGGCGTAAAGACGCCATAGAGGCCGCGATCGGGGATGGTGCCCCCGCTGACCACGGCCAGCATGCGGGCGCCGGCCCGGGCCCGCAGGGTGCCCTCGGCCCGGTCCCAGACGATGCGGGGCCGCAGCTCGGCGAAGTCGTCCGACGGGTACCGGCCGGCCAGCATGTCGAGCACGTTCTCGAGCATCGCCGGGCTGCAGTCGGCGAAGGGATAGGCGCCGGCCACGACGGCGGCGATCTCCTCGACCTTCAGATCCTCGACGGCGACCATGGCCACGACCTGCTGGGCCAGCACGTCGAGGGGGTTTCGGGGGACACGGGTCTCCTCGATGAGCCCCGCCTCCATCCGCTGGGCGACCACGGCCGCCACCACCAGGTCACCCCGGAACTTGGGGAAGATGCGGCCCCGGGACGGCTCGCCGACCTGGTGGCCGGCCCGGCCGATGCGCTGCAGCCCGCTGGCCACCGACGCCGGCGCCTCGACCTGCACGACCAGGTCGATGGCGCCCATGTCGATGCCCAGCTCCAGGCTCGAGGTGGCCACGAGGGCCGGGAGCTTCCCGGCCTTGAGGGCGTCCTCGATCTCCAGCCGCTGCTCCCGGGCCACCGACCCGTGGTGGGCCCGGACCAGGTCTTCCCCCGCGAGATCGTTGAGCCGGGCGGCGAGGCGCTCGGACAGCCGCCGGCTGTTCACGAAGATCAGCGTGGAGCGGTGCGACCGGATGAGGTCGAGCAGCACCGGGTGCATGGCCGGCCAGATGGAATGACGGGCCTCGGGGTCGCCGGCGGCGGGGCCGGACATGAGGGTGCCGTCGCCGTCAGTGATGGGCTTGCCCAGCTCGGCCATGTCCTCGACGGGGACGATGACCTGCAGCTCCAACGTTTTGCGCACGCCGGCGTCGACCACGCTGACCGGGCGGGGCTGACCGCCGGCCCGGCCGCCGAGAAAGCGGGCCACCTCCTCGAGGGGGCGCTGGGTGGCCGACAGGCCGATGCGCTGGGGTGGCTTCTCCGTCAGCCGCTCCAGCCGCTCCAGGGACAGGGCCAGGTGGGCACCCCGCTTGGTGCCGGCGACGGAGTGGATCTCGTCGACGATCACGTGCTCGACCGAGCGCAGCATCTCCCGGGCCTGGGAGGTGAGGAGCAGGTAGAGCGACTCCGGTGTGGTGATGAGGATGTCGGGCGGGTGGCGCGCCAGGTCACGGCGGTCGGCCGCGGGTGTGTCGCCCGTCCTGGTGCCGACCCGGACCGGCGGAACGGGCAGGCCTCGCCGCTCGGCCTCCAAGGCCATGCCGGCCAGCGGTGCCCGCAGGTTGCGCTCCACGTCGTAGGTCAGTGCCTTGAGCGGGGACACGTAGAGGACGCGACAGGTGTTCTCCACCGGTTGGGTGACGACCCGGTCGAGCGTCCACAGGAAAGCGGCCAGGGTCTTGCCCGAACCGGTGGGGGCCAGTATGAGGGTGTGGTCGCCTCGGCTGATGGCCTCCCAGCCCTGTTCCTGGGCCGCGGTGGGCGAGTCGAACGCGGCCTCGAACCACGCTCGTGCCACCGGCGAGAACCGGTCCAAGGATCCCATGCCCTTCAGGGTACGGCCGGGCTGCGACATACACGCCCAGACCAGCGACCCCATGTCCATGACGTGGCTTCGGTACCGTGAACCCATGGAGTACGTCCACTGGCAGGACCGGCCGACGTTGCGCCGACCCGTCCTCGTCGCCGCTTTCGAGGGATGGAACGACGCCGGCGATGCGGCGTCGAGCGCTATCCGCTACCTGCGCGACCGCTGGTCGGCCCGGCCCTTCGCCACCATCGACCCCGAGGAGTTCTACGACTTCTCGGCCACCCGGCCCCAGGTCCGCCTGACGAGTGGTGGCAGCCGCCAGATCGTCTGGCCCTCCGCCGAGTTGTCGGCGGCCGCCCTTCCCGGGACGTCGCGCGACGTCGTCGTCCTGCTCGGCCATGAGCCGCAGCTCAAGTGGCGCACCTTCACCGAGCAGGTCGTCGGCGTGGCCAACGACCTGGGCGTCGAGCTGATCGTGATCCTCGGCGCCCTGCTGGCCGACGTGGCCCACACCCGCCCGGTGCGAGTGACCGGCACGGCCGCCGACCCCGAGCTGGTGACCCGCCTGGGCCTCGGGCGGTCGAGCTACGAGGGCCCCACCGGCATCGTCGGCGTCCTCCACGAGGCCTTCGCCAGGGCCAGCCTGCCGTCGGCATCGCTGTGGGCGGCGGTGCCGCACTACGTGGCGTCCACCCCGTCGCCCAAGGCGTCGCTGGCTCTGGTGGAGCGGGCCACCGGACTCCTTTCCACCTCGGTGCGCACTGCCGACCTCGAGGCTGCCGCCCTCGACTACGAGCGCCAGGTCAGCGAGGTGGTGGCCGACGACGACGACGTCTCCGCCTACGTCCGCCGCCTGGAAGCCAGCGCCGACGAAGACGACGTGGCCGACATGGAAGCCGTCACCGGCGACGCCCTGGCCGACGAGCTCGAGCGCTTCCTCCGGGACCAACCGGGGGAATGAGCTCCTCACATGGCGGCTCTCCGCCGACTGGTTGCATGGCGGCTCTCCGCCGACTGGTTGCATGGCGGCTCTCCGCCGACTGATCAGCCTTTGACCCCGTAGGCGGCCAGAGTGGCGGCGGCGGCCGGAAAGACAGCGGCTGCGGCGAGGACCAGGTCGGATTGGGTGGCGATGCGGTTGGCGTTCTGGGCCACGTACACTCGCAGGGCGCAATCGACCAGCGCCGGGTTCCCCAGGGCGGCCAGGGCCTGGGCGCCCTGGGTGTAAAGGCCGTCCTGGTAGGCGCCGCGTTTGTCGGCCCAGAACGTCATGGGTTGGCCAACCATGTTCTTGGCCGACGCGGGCACGGCATTCGCCTTCACCATGTCCAGGGATCCGGCGTACCGGGCGTTGGCGTAGGTGGCCAGGCCCTCGTCGAGCCAGGGGTCGCGGCCCTGGTCGTTGCCGACCAGGCCATAGAACCACTGGTGGGCCACCTCGTGACCGGTCACGCCCAGCGTGCCCAGGCCCTGCATGACGTGGCCCGGGTACTCGATCCCTCCGCCCAGGTTGGGGGTGACGGCCAGGGTGAAGACCGGCCACGGGTAGGCGCCGAAGCGGCGGCCGTAGTCCTCGATCGACTCCACCGCCCGTTCCAGGTAGGTGGCGGCCGAGTCCGCCAGCCCCCCCTGGACACCGACGGTGACCCGCACCGGCTGCGGGGCCATGGCCACCGCCGAGGTGGTGTCGAACCGGCCGACGGACAGGGCGACGTCCCGCATCGCGCTCGCCGTGTAGTGGCCCGGGAGGATCGGGTCGCGGGTGGCGCCGGTCAGCACATCGAAGCCGTCCGGCACGTTCACCGTCAGGTCGAAGTCGGCGGTGGGGGCGGTCGACGCCTCGGCGAAAGAACTGACCGGCGGCTCGGTGGCCCAGCCCACGCCCGGTTCCCACGGGAGGATGGGGAAGAACGACCCCAGGCGCAGGGCGTCACCGTTGCGGGAGATGCGGTCGTTGGCCGGCCCGGGGACAGTGAGACGCCATGTGAGGTTGACGTCGACGGGCTGGCGGGCCCGGAACCCGGCGCCGGTGCGCACCGACAGGGTGGTGGCGTCGTCGAGCGTGCTGATCGCCGGGCGACCATCGACGGCGACGGGCCCGGCCTCCAGCCGGGCGGGGGCCTGCGCCGCCTGGGGCCCGTTGGGCCACAGCCGGAAGACGAGGCGGTCGGTATCGCGGTCCGGTGTGAACACCACGCGCTCACGACCCTCGACGACACCCTCGACGGGGCGCACGTCGAGGGTCAGGGTGTACCTCGACCGGGCGGGGTCGGGCGCAGCCCGGGAAGGGATCGGCGGGCACGACGCGGTGGAGGCCGCCGGCAGAGCTGGGGACCCGGTAGTCGACGTCGGGGGCTGGCTGCGCTCAAAATGCCCGGCGTCGCCCGCGGTGCAGGCGGCCAGCACGACGCCCAGTAGCAGTGTCGCGGCCATCGTGGTGAGCGGCCGCCTGGGCATGGGGACATCGTGGCAGCCCTACAGTGGCTGCGGTGCCGCGCCTCGTCCCCACCTGTGTCTGGAAGGCCTCACCGGAACTGCTCCTGGCCCTCGACGAGCGGTTCGGGGAGCCCGTCGACACCTACGTCAACGGCTCGCAGGTGTGGTTACGCGACGACGGGCCCTGCGGTGTCGCCCTCGAATGGCGACTGCACCCGGTCGCCGGGTACCGCCGGCCGCCGGGAATGGCCACGGAGGAGGTGTTCGATGCGGTGACGGGAGCGCTGGCCCTGGGCGACGAGCCACCGGTCCCCATGGACCGCCTGTGGGAAGGCCTGGAGGCCTTCGCCGCCTATGACGACGAGGTGGAGCCGGCCACCCTGGCCGCCGTCTGCCTCCAGTCCCTCGGCATGCCCCCCGACGCCGCCGGCCTGGCCGACCACGACGTCATCGGCGACGCGTGGGAGAGCTCGGGCGGCCAGACGTCGGTCGTGGCCGCCCTCCTGGCCCAGCTGGGCTGATCCGGCTCAGCCCCATCGGGGCGGCTTGCGCTTCTTCCCCTTGGGTGAGGCTGCGGTACGCGCCGGTGGCGCCGGTGGCGGTGTGGTCACGATGAGCCCCGGCCGGGCTTCGGCCGCCGCCTCGGCCGCAGAGGGGCCCTCGGGCTCGACGAAGGCCGGCTCGACGAAGAACTGCGGCTCGGGTTCGGCCGCCTCCTCCGGGACGAACACCGCTCCGGGGGGAACCTCCACCATGGTCTCCACCATCACCTCGGTCTCGGGTAACCCGGTCTCGGGTAACCCGGGCAACCCGGTCTCGGGCACGTCGGTCACGGGCAACTCGGGCTCGGGCACCGGCGCCGGCTCGGTCGCGATCACCTCGACCGCCGTCGTCGCCTCCGCGCCCTTGTCTTCCTTGAAGTCGTACTCCGCACCGGGCAGCGTCGCACGGGCGGGATCGGCGACCACGTCGGGTTCGACGGTCCCGTCCGCCGCGGTCAGATGCTCTGTGTCCACCAGGCTCTCGGGGTCGATGGAGTCCGCCGAGGCGTTCGACGGCGCCCGGGGCTCGTCCGGCGCCGGCTCTTCGGATGTCGGCTCATCGACGGCGGCCCCTTCGACGACCGGCCGTGCCGGCTCGTCCGGGACCGGTTCGGCCGCGACAGGACCGTCGCCGGCTTCATCCAGGACCGGTTCGGCCGCGAGAAGACCGTCGCCGGTTGCGACCTCGGCCGCGAGAAGACCGTCGCCGGCTTCATCCGGGACCGGTTCGACCTCGGCCGCAACTGCGGGTTCCGGCTCGCCCTCGCCCTGGCCACGTCCCTGGCCCCGCCGGGCGCGGCCCTTGCCGTCGATCTCAACCACCGGTGCGATCAGATCCTCGTCGACCGGCGGTGCGGGGGCGATCGTGGCGCCCTGGCTCCATTCGGAGTCGTCGGGCAAGGGCGGCACCGGGCGGAGCTGGGCGGACGCCAAGGAGCCGTCGTCGCTGGTGGCCGCGGGCGCATCGTCGACCAGGGCGCTGTAGATGCGTGCCCACCGGATCCTGTCGTTCTCCACGCCCATCACGAACACACCGGCGACCTCGGCGTCGCGGCCGGCGCCGTGCAGTTCGAGCCAGACTGTGTCGCCGGCCGCAGACGAGCGCAGGACAGTCAGCCGGAACCCCGGCTCGGCGTCGAAGATCGCCTGCCAGTTCCTGCGTACCTGATCGGCGCCGCGGAAGTTCCGGCTGGGGTACATCGGTTGGATGCTGTCGAAATCCGGGTGCAG
>JBBSIS010000100.1:0-11331 GCA_038231955.1 Acidimicrobiales bacterium | reverse complement strand
TCCGGCCTCGGGACAGACACGATCACCCTCGACGCAGCCAATCTCGTCGTCGGTGCCACCTACGTCTCGATCCTGCCCGGCTTCGTCAAAGGGGCGGCCGGGGAAGGAGCGCCGGCGACGGGCATGCCCTGCGTGGCGATCGTGGTGACCGGCTGATCCCTGGGACAGTCGGGCCCAGGCGACCGGCTCGCCCCTTACCCCGCGGCCGCGGCTGCGAAACATTTTCTCGTCCCTCAGGCAGGGAGCGGGTACTGCGGTGGCGAACTGGTAGCTCGGGAGGGGCAGACCACGCTGGGCGCGCAGAGACCACGGACAGCGTGGGCACCGCGGTCGGACGCGATCCGCATATCGCATGATCGAAACCCAGGAGAGGCCGCCGCCCGACACATCGTCGCCGACCGGGCCGGCCGCACCCGTCCGCCGACGGCTGGGAGCGGTGAGCGGGCTGGGCGCCGGGCATGCCACCGACGCCCGCCCCCGTGACCGGTCGGGCGGTGGAGTGCTGCCGTGGACGGCGCTCGAGCGACGCCACCTGGCCGGGCTCAATTTGGTGACCGCCGTCATCCTGGCCGTCGTCGGGGTGCTCGCCGCATCAGGTGTCTCTGCGCTGCAGGCGCCGGGGGCCATCGGGCGCTGGGTCGGATCTGCATTCAGCGGGCCATCGGCCGATGTGGCCAGCCGTCCGCCGGTCGCCGACCTGCTCCCCTACGGCAAAGGCATGTGGATCTACGAACCCGAGAAGACCGAGGGTGGCAACGTCGCCACCATCGTGGCCAAAGCCAAGGCCGCCGGCCTGACCCATCTCTACGTCCGCACGGGATCGAGTTGGAACGGGTTCTACGCCGGGCCCTTCCTCGACAGCATCCTGCCCGCCGCCCACCAGGCCGGCCTCAAAGTCTACGGCTGGGACTTCCCCCGGTTGATCGACTGGCAGGACGACGTCCACCGGGCCAAGGCCGCCATCGATCATCGGGCGCCGGGCAAGCAGCGCCTCGACGGCTTCAGCGCCGACATCGAGACCCAGAGCGAGGGCACCCGCATCAGCGCCGACGCCGCATCGCAGTACGGCAAGGCCTTGCGGGACGCGGTTGGTTCGTCGTACCCGCTGATCGCCACTGTCCCTCGGCCGTCGCCGCAGATCCACTACCCCTACGCCGAGGTCGTCGCCTCCTTCGACGCCATCGCTCCCATGGTTTACTGGCTGAACCGCCAACCCGACACCGACGTAGCCGGCGCCCTGCGCGACCTGGCCCCCTTTGGCAAGCCTGTCTTCCCGGTCGGCCAGGCCTACAACGGCGCCCCAGAGGGTGGACGGCCGGGCGTGCCACCGCCCGAGGAGCTGCTGCGATTCATGCGGGTGGGATCGGCCGGCGGAGCCAAAGGCGTGTCGTTCTGGTCGTGGCAGGCGGCCGACGAACGAGCGTGGACGGCCATCGCCGGCGCCGAGGAGTTCCGGCTCCCCCGCGCCTCGACCTGAGCGACGTATCGCCGGTCGCCGCCATCCGCCCCAGGGCTAGGGCCCCCGGGGCACGTCGCTGAAGGGCACGTCCTTGTCGGTCCGGGGCTCGGCCGGGAGGCCGAGGACGCGTTCGGCGATGACGTTCTTCAGCACCTCGTCGGTCCCCCCGGCAATCCGGGTGGCGGGCACCCAGAGCTGGAGCAGGGTGTACTCGTCCTCCACCATCGACCCGGCGCCCCGCATGGCGTCGAGCAGCTCGTCGTAGCGGCGGGAAACCCGCCCCGATGCCAGCTTGGCCACCGCCCCCTCGGGACCGGGTACCTCGCCCTCGGCCAGCTTGGAAAGGATGCGCCAGCCCAGGTACTGCACGCACCGAGCCTCGACCACGAGCTGGGCGGCGACCTGGCGAACCAGCGGGTCGTCGGCCACGCCCCGGGGACGGAGCTGGCCCAACAGCCGTTCGACTCCCCCGCCCACGCGAGCCAGGCCGAGGCCCAGGTTGAGGCGCTCGTGCAGCAGGGTGGTGACCGCCACCGTCCAGCCTTCGCCCTCGGGCCCGAGCCGGTTCCCATCGGCGACGAAGGTGGAGTCCAGCGTGACCTCGTTGAAGGCGCTGCCGCCGGTCATCTGGCGTACCGGGCGGACGGTGATCCCGGGCTGCTTCATATCCAGGAGGAAGTAGGTGCAGCCGCGGTGCTTGGGGACGCCCCAGTCAGTGCGGGCCAGCAGGATGGCCCGGTCGGCGTAGTGGGCGGCCGAGGTCCAGATCTTGTGGCCGTCGACCAGCCACCCGTCGTTGCTGCGGACCGCGCTGGTGGTGACGGCGGCCATGTCGGAGCCGGCCTCGGGCTCGCTGAAGAGCTGGCACCAGATTTCCTCGGCGCTGAGGATCGGGGGGAGGAAGCGCCGCTGCTGGCTCTCGGTGCCGTGGGCCATGATCGTCGGCCCGACGATGGCCTCGCCCAGCAGGTTGATGGGCGGAGGCGCCCCGGCGGCCGACAGCTCCTCGGCCCACACCGCTCGCAGGGGAATGGGCAGGTCGCGCCCGCCCTGGGCCGCAGGCCAGCCCAGCCCGGCCCAGCCCCCGGCGTGGAGCTCCCGCTGCCAGGCCCGCCCTCGGGCCAGGTGACCGAGGTCGTCGACGTCGGCAAAGACCAGCGAGGGGCTGTCGGGGTCGACGTCGGTCCGGTACGGGCCCACATGGGCGACCAGCCAGGCCCGGGCCTCGGCCCGGAACGCCGCCTCTTCAAAATCGTCGCCCAGGTCCACCGGCCTGAATGTACGGGGCGCGGCCCCGGCCAGCGGTTCTCCGGCACCGAGGCTGGGTACTATCTGTCTGCGACGAGTACCAGTCTCTCGGTGAGCCCGTGTGCGTCGCAACAGGTAGCCGACGTCCCCGAGAAAGAGTGAGCACATGCCAGGTTCTGCCGAAGGAGAAGGTATCCACAAGGTCGAGGGCGCCGAGGAGCGAAGCTCGGAAGACGCCGAGATCCGTCACCCCGACGATCAGGACCAGCCCGACGAGGGCCCGGCCATGAGCGGCGGCGGCGCCATGCCGTCAGGCAACGCGATGGATCACTGGGCCACGTCCCAGCCCAGTCCCGATGCCACCAAGCCCGAAACGATGCCGAACACCGCCTCGGCGCCCATGCCCGGCGAGACCGAGGACCGCGACCCGGTCTAGTGGGGAACGGTCACCCCCTGGTGGAGTGACGGCAGGACGGGCAGCGGTCGTAGACCCTCGCCACCGCGCGGCCGCAGCCCGGGCACAGGAAAGGACGGGCCTGGCCCCGGCGCAGCCGAGCCGCTGCTGACCACAGCATCCCGCCGACGGCCACCACGACCAGCACTTCGGCGATGTCACGGACCACGAGGCCCGGACCGTAGCGTCTGCGTCCTGCCTCTACGCTCGCGCCCATGAATCGCCTGGCTGAGGAAACCAGTCCGTACCTGCAGCAGCACAAGGACAACCCGGTCGACTGGTACCCGTGGGGCGATGATGCCTTCGAGCGGGCCCGCACCGACGACAAGCCGATCCTGCTGTCGGTCGGCTACGCCGCCTGCCACTGGTGCCACGTCATGGCCCATGAGTCCTTCGAGGACCCGGCCACCGCCGAGGTGATGAACAGCCTGTTCGTCAACGTCAAGGTCGACCGCGAGGAGCGGCCCGATGTCGACGCCATCTACATGGAGGCCGTCCAGGCCCTGAGCGGCCACGGTGGCTGGCCCATGACCGTGTTCCTCACCCCCGACGGCCGGCCCTTCTTCGGCGGCACCTACTACCCCAAGACGTCGCGGCAGGGCCTACCCAGCTTCACCGAGATCTGCCGGGCCATGGCCCACATCTGGGATGAGCAGCGCGACGACGTCATGGCCCAGGCCGGCCAGCTCACCGCCGCCCTGAGCCGGGCCGGCGAGATGAGCCCCTCGGGCGGCCCGCTGCCGGGCGCCGAGGCCGTCGCCGCCGCCCGCCAAACCCTGCTCCAGCGCTTCGACCACGCCTGGGGCGGCTTCGGCGGGGCGCCCAAGTTCCCGCAGTCCGACCTCCTCGAGCTCCTCCTGCGGGCCCATGAGGCCGACCGTCAGCCGGACACGATGGACATGGTCACCGTCACCCTCGACGCCATGGCCGCCGGCGGAATGTACGACCACCTCGGGGGCGGGTTCGCCCGTTACGCCACCGACCCCGCGTGGATGGTGCCCCACTTCGAGAAGATGCTCACCGACCAGGGCCTACTGGCGTCGGTCTACCTCCACGCCTGGAAGGCCAGCGGCGAGGAGCGCTTCCTGCAGGTGGCCACCGAGACCATCGACTACGTCCGCCGCGACCTCCGTCATCCCGACGGCGGGTTCTACTCGTCGGAGGACGCCGACTCGGAGGGTGTCGAGGGCAAGTTCTACGTCTGGGACCAGGCGGAGATCGAAGCGGTGGTGGGCGAGACCGCCGCCGAGGCCATCAAGTGGTGGGGTGTCTCGCCCGCCGGCAACTTCGAGGGCGCCAACATCCTCCATCGCCCGGCCCGGGGCGAGCTGGCCCGCACCCCCGCGGTCGAAGAAGCCCGTCGGGCGCTGTTCGAGGTCCGTGAGAAGCGGGTGCGACCCGGCCTCGATGACAAGGTGCTCACCGAGTGGAACGGGCTGTTCGTGGCCGCCCTGGCCGAGGCGGCCGCCGCCACCGGTCGGGCCGACTGGCTCGACGACGCCCGCACCGGCGCCGAGTTCCTCCTGGCCAACCTCCGTCGCCCCGACGGGCGGTGGCTGCGGGCCTGGCAGGGCGGCAAGTCGGGCCGTCACCTGGCCTTCGCCGCCGACTACGCGGCGATCGTCGACGCCTTCACCCGCCTGGGCGAAGCCACCGGCGAGGCCCGCTGGGTGGCCGAGGCCCGCAGCGCAGCCGATGCCATGCTCGAGCTGTTCTGGGACGACAACGCCGGTGGGCTCTTCACCAACGGGACCGACGCCGAGACCCTGATCACCCGGGGCAAGGAGCTCATCGACAACGCGGTGCCCTCCGCCAACGGCAATGCCGCCCTGGCTCTCCTCCGGCTGGGCGCCTTGGTCGGCGAGGGCTATTACAGCCAGCGCGCGGAGGACATCCTGGGCCTACTGGCCCCGCTGGTGCTCCAGCACCCCACGGCGTTCGCCCGGGCCCTGGCTGGCATCGATCTGGTCGCCGCCGGCGTGATCGAGGTGGCGGTCATCGGCGACCGCCCCGACTTCGTCGCCGCAGTGCAGGCCCGGTTCCTGCCCCACGCCGTGCTGGCCTGGGGCGAACCCTATCCCTCCCCCCTGTTCGAGGAGAGGGAGGACGGGCTGGCTTATGTCTGCCGCAACTACACCTGCCAGGCCCCGGTGGCGCATGTCGAGAGCCTGGTCACCCAGCTCACGGGCTGACCTTCGCCGCCCTAGTCGAGCTCGGCCAGCACCTCGCCAATGATCTTGGTGGCCTGGTGGGCCGGAAGAGGGTCGCCGCCCTCCGTCTCGGCCACCTCCTGCGCAAAGTCCTCGACCGCATGGACGCCTCCGACGAGCACGTGACGAAGTGCCTCGCCGCTGGCCTCGGGGTCGTCGAGCGCCTCGACCGCCGGCGCCACGTCATGGTCCGGTGACGTCGCCACCGCATGGACGAGGGTCATGGCCTCCTGGCGGCCGGTCGCAGTCGAAACGGCCGGGCCTCGATCAGGGTTCTGCTGGACATCCCACTCGGCGAGGGCCTCGTCGTACCCACCTTCGCCCGGGTGCAGGACCCGGGTCGTCGGGGGCGCATCGGCTTCGGTCGGGGCTTCTTCGTGGTCTGCCGCGCCCGCACCGGCGTCGGCCTCGTCGTCGGTGTCGTGGCGGCGGGCCGGCTGCACGGGGACGACCAGCGTCCCGTCGGGGTTGCGCACAATGTCCATCGGTGTGTCTCCTTGGCTCGACGAGGCCTACAGGCAGTTCTACCCAGGCGCGTCGGCCCGGAACGCCGGTCAGCGGTTGACGGTGCCCATGTCGGCGTAACGGTCGCCGCTGGGAGCGCCGACGTTGGCGTCGAGCCAGGCCAGATCCCCGTCGTCGAGCGACACATCGGCGCCGGCCACGTTCTCCTCCAGGTAACGGAGGCGCTTGGTCCCGGGGATGGGGACGACGTCGGGCCCTTGGGCCATGACCCAGGCGATGGCCACCTGTCCAGGTGTAGCTCCTTTGGCCTGCGCCAGTTCGGTCACCGAGTCGACCAGAGCCAGGTTGCGGTCGAAGTGTTCCTTACCGAACCGAGGGAACCGCTCACTGCGGGTGTCCCCGTCGGGCAGGTCGTCTGGTGACCGGTAGGCACCGGTCAGGAACCCTCGCCCCAGAGGGCTGTAGGCCACGAACCCGATACCCAGGTCACGCACCGTCGGCAGTATGTCGTCCTCGACGTCCCGGCTGAACAGGCTGAACTCGCTCTGGAGCGCGGTGATGGGGTGCACGGCGTGGGCCCGTCGCACGGTGCCCGCACCGGCCTCCGACAGCCCGAGATGGCGGACCTTGCCCGCCTCGACCAACTCGGCCATGGCGCCGACAGTGTCCTCGATCGGCACCTGGGTATCGACCCGGTGCTGGTAGTAGAGATCGATGTGGTCGACACCGAGCCGCTGCAGCGATGCGTCGCACGCGGCCCGCACGTAGTCGGGGCTCCCGTTGATGCCGATCCAGGAGCCGTCCTCGCGCCGCTCGTTGCCGAACTTGGTGGCCAGGACCACCTCGTCACGGCGGCCGGCGATGGCCTTGCCCACCAGCGCCTCGTTGGTGAAGGGCCCGTACATGTCAGCCGTGTCGAGGAAGGTGCAGCCCAGGTCGAGCGCCCGGTGGATCACCGCGGTGGATTCGGTGTCGTCGGTGGTGCCGTAGAACTCCGACATGCCCATGCAGCCCAAGCCGATGGCGGAGACGGTGAGGTCACGAAGAGTGCGTGGTTCCATGGGCTCGTCCTACCCCGACCGGCGCCCGCTGATCCAGCGCCTACCGCACTGAACAGGGGTGTTCGAGGAGTTGGCGGGGGCAATCAAGGTCCCTGAGCAATCCCTGCACCTGTCGAAGATGCTGGACGATCGTTGCGTGCTCACCGGCTCCCTCGAGGTCGAGGGCGGCGGCATCCCGGATCCTGTCACAGGCCACCTCTATCATTGGTGTCCGATGGCTTACTCACTCTGGACCGACGACTCGCCCGACCTTGTCGTGGAGGCCGACAACGCCCTCGTGCTTCCGCTACTCCCAAGCGGTGTGTTCACGGTGATCTATATTGATCCCCCATTCAACACTGGCCGAGTGCAGAAGCGGCAAACTCTTCGGACCCTTCGGTCGGACACCGGTGGCCGTGTAGGATTCAAAGGTAAGACATACGAAACGGTGCGAGGAACGATTACTCAGTATGACGACATATTTGCAGACTACGGACATTTCTCGAACCTCGGCTAGAAGAGGCCTGGCGCCTCCTGGCGAGAGATGGAACTCTTTACTTGCATCTCGACTACCGAGAAGCACACTATGCCAAGGTTCTATTAGACGCTCTCTTCGGTCGGGATTGTTTCCTAAACGAAATCATCTGGGCATACGACTATGGAGCACGCAGCAAGAATAGGTGGCCAGCCAAGCATGATAATATCCTAGTTTACGTAAAGAACCCGAAAAACTATTACTTCAATTCCGAAGATGTAGACAGGGAGCCGTACATGGCTCCTGGGCTTGTTACTCCAGAGAAGGTAGCGAAGGGTAAACTTCCGACTGACGTGTGGTGACACACGATCGTATCCCCTACGGGCAAAGAGAAGACCGGCTACGTCACTCAGAAGCCTATAGGCATAGTCCGCCGAATGGTCCAGGCGAGCACACGTCCCGATGACTGGGTGCTTGACTTCTTTGCTGGCAGCGGCACCCTCGGCGCAGCGGCCATGGAGCTCAACCGGAGGTTCGTGCTCGTCGACGAGAGTCCGGACGCCATCAAGACAATGCGTGCACGGCTTGTTGGTGACTCGCTATTCCGTGCCTGCCCAGACTTCCTGGTAATTGACCCGGTTCGAGTGAATGGCGACGTCCGGATGCATGCGTCGCCGTGACGCTCGCGAACATTCACGATCCCGAGGTCCAACTGCTTGCGACCCTCTCGGCCACCTTGGAAGTGGATTATGCTTTGGATTCTGATGATCCGTGGATCGGAAGCCCATTCGCTTGGATCCTACTGGGGGCGAGACGGCGTGGCTGAGCTTTCGGTGCGATAATCCGTTCAATTGGATGGAGCCGTACGGCGGTCGGCTCAGCGACGTGGCCGACCTGCTCAGAAGCCTCGGGAGGGGACCCCACGGCTGACGTCGGAATGCCATCCGGAGGTTGCAGCGGATTGTGACCGGACGTGACACACGCGCGTGGCGTGAGCGCGCCTCCCCTACCGTCTAGATCGGCCGTTGCGGACGCCCAGCTTCCAGCCCACCCAACCCGCAGCGAGGGCGACGGCGAGCAGTTCGACGATCCGCAGCACGGCGAAGAACGCGGCCGCCACCCAGCCCACGACCACGAACGCCACGATGGCCAGAACGGCGACGCCGGCCACGCTGCCGGGCAGGCCGCGGCCACGCCGGGCCGGTCGTCGACCTCGGGCGTCGGGGACTGGCGACGGGTCCATGATGCGGCAGATCTCGCAGCTGGCGCGGGTACGGCCGTGGGGGCAGGTCGTCGAGCTCACTTTCTCCATGGTGGCGCGAGAATCGTCGTATGACGTCGCCCCAGACATTTCCTCTCCGCTACGGCGTCTTCCGGCCACTGCTCACGGTGCTCGGCGCCGGGCCCGCCTTCTCCGGAGTGGAAGTCGACGGCGACCGCCTGCGGGCCCGGATGGGGTGGTCGTTCCGCGCCGACGTCCCGCTCACATCCATCACGGCTGTCCGAGCGTACGAGGGCTCGGTCTACGGAATCGGCGTCCACGGCTGGCGGGGACGGTGGCTGGTCAACGGGGCGGCGAGCGGGGTGGTGGACATCGACATGGACCCACCGGCGCGCGCCCACGTCGTCGGCGTGCCCGTTCGGCTCCGCACGCTGCGGGTCAGCGTGGAGTCACCCGAGGAACTGATCGCCGCGCTCCGTCATTAGTTTGGGGTTCGGCGCCACCCACTCGACTCTCACCAGCCGCCGCGATGGATGCGCTCGGCGGCCGGACGAGGTGAACGGGCGACCAGGGACGATGACAGTCGATCCGCCGCCACCTCGGCGTAGCCCACGGCCACGGTCCCGACCGGCGAGTACGCCGCCGGGATCCCCAGCGCCGCGGCCAGGGCGGCAGGGCGGTGGGCCTGGAAGAACAGGGTGCCAAGGCCGATGTCGACCGCCGCCAGCTGCACGAGCAGGGCGGCGAAGGCGGCATCGACATGCCACCACGGCACGTCGATGCCCGGCCGGGCTTTGTCGGCTTCGGCGTAGCGGCGCCGGTACGCGTCTTCGGAGGACAGCACCACGACGAGCAGCGGCGCTCGCAACAGTCCCGGCCAGGAGAACGCAGGGCGGGCGGCACTCGGCAGCGCCGCGTCCCAATAGAGAGCCGTCTGGACCGGACCCTCCAGCGCGACCAGGTCGACGGCCTGGGTGAACCCGGCGCTCGGTCCTCGCAGTCCTGCCGACAGGATCCGGTCGGCGTCACCGGTGGCCAGAGGCCGCTCCGAGAAGCTGCGGGTCATCCGGCGCTTCCGTACGACGTCGGTCAGTTCCATGCGACAGCGTACGATTCCACCGTGCCACCCGGCGAGCGGCCGCTACTCCCCCATCTACGAGCTCTCGACGGCCTACGGGCCCTTGCCGTCGCGGCCGTCTTCGCCTATCACGCCGACATGGCCTGGGCACCGGGCGGGTTTCTCGGCGTCGACGTGTTCTTCGTCATCAGCGGCTTCCTGATCACCGCCCTGCTGCTGGCCGAGTGGCGGCGCGACAGCTTCGTGGACGTTTGGAGCTTCTGGAGGCGCCGGGCCCGCCGCCTGCTGCCGGCCATGCTGACGCTTCTTGTCGCCGTGGGGATCGTGGTCCCGTTCCTCGCCGCCGAGCAGGCGGGACGGCTCCGGGGCGACGTGTGGGCCGCGCTCACCTATGTGAGCAACTGGCGGCTGATCTTCGAGCACCAGTCGTACTTCCAGGCTGCGGGCAGACCGCCGCTGCTGCAGCATCTCTGGAGCCTTGCGGTCGAGGAGCAGTTCTATCTGGTGTGGCCGCTGGTGTTGTGGGCCGGCCTGGCCGTGCGCCGACGAGTGTCGCGCCTCACCGCCTGGATCATGGCCGGTGCCGTCGGCTCCGCCGTCCTCATGGGCGTCCTGTACACCCCCGGCACCGACCCGTCCCGTGTGTACTACGGCACCGACACCCGCGTGGGCGCCATCCTCCTGGGGGCGGCGCTGGCCTGTGTGTGGGCGCCGTGGCGGTCGACGCGACAGCCGACCCTGCTGGGCCGGGCCGTCCTGAGCGTCGCCGGCGTCGGCGCCCTGGGCGCCCTGGCCTGGAGTGTTGTCCACTTCCATCAGTTCGACGAAGTCCTCTATCGTGGCGGGCTCTTCGCGGTGGCTGCCGCCTCGGCGGTGCTGATCGCCGTGCTTTCGCACCACGGGACACCCGGCGCCAACGCGGTCCTCGGCTCCCGGCCCATGGTGTGGCTGGGCCGACGCTCGTATGGGCTGTACCTGGCCCACTGGCCGGTGATCCAGCTCACCCGGAGCTACTACGACGTCCCCCTCTCCGGCGCCGGGCTGCTTGCCCTGCGGGCCGCCATCACCGTGGGCCTGGCCGCCCTGTCCTACCGGTTCGTGGAGTCACCGGTACGGGCGGGCGCCGTGGGCCGGCTGTGGTCCGACCTTCAGGGCCGGAGCAGTGGCCGCCGAGGCGGTCGCGGGTGGATAGCCCTGCGCAGCCTCGGGCTGGCAAGTGCGGTCGTGGCCATAGGCACGACGGCCGTCGTCGCTCGCACCAGCGCCACCCCACCGGCACTCCTGGCCCTTCAGGCCGGCGCGCTTCTCACCGATCACCCTGCGCCCCTGCCGGTGACGATCACCACGTCGACGACCACCACGGTCACGACCACCACGCTGGGCCCGTCGATTTCGACGACGTCCCCGAGCACCGTCGCGCCCTCCACGGTCCCCACGGTCACTGCACCGCCGGCGATTGGGCCGCCGACCGTTCCCAGCACCGTGTTGCCGTCGGGCCGGGTGACCGGGCTGGGCGACTCCGTCCTCCTCGAGACCAAAGCCACCCTGGAGCGCCGCCTACCCGATGCGTCGATCGACGCCGAGGTCGGTCGGCAGTTCAAGGAGTTGCTGGCGGTGGCCCGGTCGCTCCGGGATGCCGGTGGTATGGGCGAGGAGGTCATCCTCCAGATGGGCAACAAC
>JBBSIS010000099.1:0-11348 GCA_038231955.1 Acidimicrobiales bacterium | reverse complement strand
GGAGCGTGCGCATGGCCAGCATCCGTTCGGCCGAGATCGTCGCCGTGTGGCGGCGCGACGATCACCACCGCAGCCGCCGCCTGCACCCGCCCGCCGCTGCCTGACGAGCGGTGGTCAGGCCTCAATTGGCCGGATCGTCGCTGGCATCGCGTCACGGGCCCGCCAGGCCCAGAACGCCTCCCAGGCCCCCCACACGAGCAGGACCACCGACCAGAGCGGCCACCGGCCGAGGGCGGTCACGTCGTAGGCGAGGAAGAGGGACAGCGGGCCGGTGAAGGCGGCGATCGAGGCGCTCGTGAGCCACGCGGCGCGCTCGGCGCGGGGCGCAACCCCGGCTGCGCCCAGCAGCCCGACAGCGACGCCCAGCATGTAGGCCGGGGTCGTCCGGTCGGCGGGCACCACCCCGTGGTCGACGAGCAGCACGGCGGCGCCCCAGCAGCCAAGGACGAGCCCGGTGGCGACCACGCGATGCCTCGTGCCCACCAGGCCGGCCACGACGGCGATGACGCCCAGGATCATCGGGGTGGCTGCAAATCGGACGTTGCCACCGCCCACCAGAAGGGCGTACACGCCAGCGCCGGCGACGACGACGACGGCCGAGCCCAGCGCTCGGGGATTCGTCGAAGGTGGAGCCGTCGTCGTTCCCATGGCCGGGAATACTACGCGCTCACTGCCACGGAGTCTGGTCCCAGGGCGCTTCTGACGAAGATTCATTCTTCCGTACGACCACTCAGCGGGTGGCCGGGTACCATCCGCCCATGCCTGGTTGACGTTGGTACCACCTTCTTCGCCACCGTCCGGCCCACGCCGACTCGCGGTCCGGCCTGTTGGGGCGCACCCTTTTGTGGTCGGCCCTCAACGACGCCATGCCGCTGTACGCGGTGTACACCCTGTTGTTCTCGGGCTCCGGGCTCGACACCTCCCAGATCTCAGTCCTGCTCGTCATCTGGTCGGCCACCGCGGTGGTGCTGGAGGTTCCGTCGGGGGCACTGGCCGACCGGTTCAGCCCCCGGGCCGCGCTCGTGGCCGGGGGGGTTCTTCGGGCGGCCGGCTACGCGCTGTGGATCATGGCGCCCGGCTTCGCGGGCTTCGCCGCGGGGTTCGTGCTCTGGGGGGCGTCAGGGTCGCTGGAATCGGGCTCCTTCCAATCGCTGCTCTACTCGGGCCTCGATCGCTACGGCGCCGCCGAGACCTACACCCAGGTGCTGGGCCGGACCGAGGCCTTGGCCCGGGTGGCCGAGGTGGGCGCCACGCTGGCCGCCGCTCCTCTGCTGGTGCTCGGGGGGACCACCCTCGTCGGCTGGGTCAGCGTCGGCGTCTGCCTGATCGGCTCGGCCGTCGCCGTCGGGTTCCCCGGACCGGAGATCGCCGCGGCGGCGCCCGGCGGCGGCGCGCCGATCGGAGAGAAACGAGAGGACGAACCCCGCTACGTAGAGCTGCTGCGCAGCGGCGTCCGGGAGGCGTGGGGCCACCCGAGGGTCCGCCGACTGGTGATCGTCCTGGCCGTGGTCTACGGCTGCACCGCGGTCGACGAGTACGTGCCGCTGCTGGCCCGCGCCGCATCGGTGCCCAAGGCATGGATCCCCGTGGTGCTGGCGTCGCTCCCGCTGGCCGCCGCCGCGGGCAACGCCTTATCGGGCGCAGCCAGCAGGGCCGACCGGCGGCGGTGGGCCTGCCGCTGGTGGCGGCGACCGCCGTGCTCGCCGTCACCGCCGCGGCCGGTAGCCCGGCGCTGCTCCCGGTGCTCGGCTGCTGGTGGCTCCTGGTCAACCTGGCGTCGGTGCTGGCCGACGCCCGCCTGCAGGACGCCGTGTCCGGCCCGGCCCGGGCGACGGTCACCTCGGTCGCCGCCCTGGGCTCCGAACTGGCGGCCATCGCCATGTTCCTGGTCGTCGCCGCATTGAGCTGAGCGGGCCTGGCGAGAGAGGCCTCGCCCCCCGGCCGGCCCACCGGTAGAATGACACCTCTGTAACTCGTCCACAGGCTCCTCCACAGGGCCTGGTGAAGGGGTAGCCGATGGGGGACTTCGCCCATCTTCACGTCCACACCGAGTACTCGATGCTCGACGGTGCGGCCCGTATCGACGAGGTGGTCGCCGCCGCCGCCGCCGACGGCCAGCCGGCGATCGGTATCACCGACCACGGCAACATGTACGGCGTCCTCGACTTTTACCGGGCCGCCCGCAAGGCCGGCATCACCCCCGTCCTGGGCATCGAGGCCTACATGGCCGGTGAGAGCCGGTTCGAGCGCCCGGTGCGGCGGGGCCGGATGGACGACACCGGCGGCGATATCGGCGAGGGCGAGAAGCTCTACTACCACCTGAGCCTGCTGGCCGAGACCACCCAGGGCTACAAGAACCTCATCAAGCTGTCCTCGGCCGCCTACCTCGAGGGCTACTACTACAAGCCCCGGGTCGACTGGGAGCTCCTCGAGCGCTACCGCCAAGGGGTGATCGCCACCACCGGCTGCCTGGGCGGGGTGGTGCTGCAGGCTCTCCTGCGCGACGACGTCCCCCTGGCCACCAAGCTCGCGGCCCGATTCCGCGACATCTTCGGGCCCGACCACCTCTACGTCGAGCTGCAGGACCACGGCATGGACCAGCAGCGCCGGACCAACGGTGAGCTCATCCGGATCGCCAAGAACCTGCACGTCCCCCTGCTGGCCACCAACGACAGCCACTACACCAAGCGCGAGGACGCCGTCGCCCACGACGCCCTGCTCTGTGTGCAGACAGGCGCCCAGGTCGACGACCCCAAACGGCTCCGCTTCGAAGGGGACCAGCACTACCTCAAGACGGCGGCGGAAATGCGGGCCCTGTTCGCCGAGATCCCCGAAGCCTGCGACAACACCCTGCAGATCGCTGAGCGGGCCCGAGTCGAGATCGAGTTCGGCAAGGTCGAGCTCCCCCGGTTCCCCCTTCCAGCCCCGTTCGACTCAGACGACGCCTACCTGCGGCACCTCACCTTCGAGGGGGCACGCCAGCGCTACGGCGACCCCGTGCCGGGTGACGTGACTGAGCGCCTGGTCCGGGAGCTCGGCGTCATCGCCGACATGGGGTTCTCGAGCTACTTCCTGATCGTCTGGGACCTCATGCGCCACGCCCGCGAACGCGGCATCCGCGTCGGGCCCGGTCGCGGCTCGGCGGCGGGGTCTTGTGCGGCGTACTCCTTACGCATCACCGACCTCGACCCACTCCGGTACGACCTTCTCTTCGAGGCCTTCCTGAACACCGGCCGCCGCGAAATGCCCGATATCGACATGGATTTCGACGAGCGCTACCGCGCCGAGATGATCCGCTACGCAGCCGAGAAGTACGGGTCCGACCATGTGGCCCAGATCGTCACCTTCTCCACGATCAAGGCCCGGGCCGCGGTGCGCGACGGGTCGCGGGTGCTCGGCTACCCCTACGCCGTGGGCGACCGGATCGCCAAGCTGATGCCACCCCTCGTCATGGGCCGTGACACGCCTCTGGCCGCCTGTCTCGATCCGAGCCCGGGCTACGACGAGGGCTACAAAATGGCCGTCGAGCTGCGGGGCCTTTACGAGAGTGACCCCGAGGCCAGGAAGGTCATCGATGTGGCCCGCGGCCTCGAGGGTCTGCGCCGCCAGGACGGCATCCACGCCGCCGCGGTGGTGATCACCCGGGAGCCGCTCACCGAGTACCTGCCCGTCCAACGGAAACCCGGGCCCGACGGTGACATCACCAACGCTCCCGTCGTCACCCAGTACGAGATGCACGGGGTCGCCGACCTCGGCCTGCTCAAGATGGACTTCTTGGGCCTTCGCAACCTCTCGGTCATCGAAAAGGCGCTCGACCTCATCGAATCCACGACGGGGATGCGGCCCGACATCGACCTCGTCCCGCTCGACGACGAGAAAACTTTCGAGATGCTGCGCAGGGGCGACTCGGTGGGGGTGTTCCAGCTCGAGGGCGGGCCGATGCGTGCCCTCATGCGCTCTCTCGCCCCCACCTGCTTCGAGGACATCGGCGCCCTCGTCGCGCTGTACCGGCCGGGCCCGATGGCGGCCAACATGCACAACGATTTCGCCGACCGCAAGAACGGGCGCAAGCCCATCTCCGGCCCTCATCCGGAGTTCTGTGAGGTGCTGGCCGACACCTTCGGGCTCATGATCTATCAGGAGGGCTTGCTTCGGGTGGCCGAGCGCTTCGCCGGCTATTCGGCATACGAGGGCGACGTGCTCCGGAAGGCCTGCGGCAAAAAGATTCGCATGCTGATGGCGGCCGAGCGTGAGAAATTCACCGCCGCGTGCGAGGACAACGGGTACGGCGCTGCGCTGGGGAACACGATCTTCGACATCATCGAACCCTTCGCCGACTACGCCTTCCGCAAGTCCCACGCTTTCTGCTACGGCAAGGTCGCTTACCAGACGGCCTGGCTCAAGGCCAACCATCCCGTCGAGTACCTGGCCGCCCTGCTCACCTCGGTCAAGGACGACAAAGACAAGACCGCCGTCTACCTGGCCGAGTGCCGGACCATGGGTGTGGAGGTGATGGTGCCCGACGTCAACAAGTCGGCATCCGACTTCACCACGGTGGAGGGGAGGATCCCGTTCGGGCTGTCGGCGATCCGGAACGTGGGCGAGGGCCTCGTCGCCCAGATCGTCGCCGAGCGGGAGGCCAACGGGCCTTTCGCCGACTTCTACGACTTCTGCCTGCGGGTCAGCCCCATGGTGCTGAACAAGCGGTCGGTCGAGTCGCTCATCAAGGCGGGGGCGTTCGACTCCCTCAACCACCCCCGGCGGGGCCAGCTCATGGTCTTCGAGCAGGTGATCGACCGCACGCTCGCCCGTCGGCGCGAGCGCGACATGGGCATCCAGAGCCTGTTCGGCGAGCTGGAAGCCGGCCCGGGCTCGGCCAACGACGAGCGCCTGCCCATCCCGAACCTGGAGTTCGAGCCCACCGAGCGCCTGGCCCACGAGAAGGAGATGCTCGGCCTCTACGTGTCCAGTCACCCCCTGTTCGGCGTGGAGTCGGCCCTGCGCCGCCACACCGACTGCACCATCAACGAGCTCCGCGACCTGAAGGACGGCGAGATGCGCTGGGTCGGCGGTGTGGTGACGTCATTGTCCAGGAAATACACCAGGAAGGGCGATCTGATGGCCACCTTCGTCCTCGAGGATCTGCAGTCGGCCATCGAGGTGTTCGTTTTCCCTCGCACCATGGCCGACTTCGGCGTGTTGTTGTCCGACGACGCCGTGGTGTGCGTCAAGGGCCGCATCGACCTGCGGGAGGAGCCGGCGAAGATTATCTGCATGGAGCTCAAACGGCCCGACCTGAGTCCGGAGTCGGAGCGGCCCCTGCGCATCAAGCTCGAGACGGGCGGGCTTTCACATACCGTCCTGGCCACGCTCAAGGCGGTGCTCCTGGACCATCCAGGCACCCAGCCGGTGTTCCTCCATCTAGACTCGACCATCCTCCGCCTTCCGGAGCAGTTCCGGGTGGACGCAGGGAACGGGCTGGTCGCCGAATTGCGCGAACTGCTCGGAACGAATGGACTAGTTGGGTAACGCGAGGACCGAAGCGCCACGGGGAACCGCAGCGATCAGGTTGATGACGCACGACGAGGGGGACCCGGAGCCCATGGCACTACAGGCCGAGACCAAAGACTGCACCGGGCTCAGCGACTCAGAGCTGTCGGACATGGCCGACATCTGCGCCGACGGTTTCGCCGGCTACGACGTCGGGTTGCTGTCCAAGCAGGTCGAGCAGTGGGTTCTCATCACCCAGGTCCGCGACGGGTCCAAGCTGGTGGCGTTCTCGTTCTGCACGCTCGAGCGCATCGGCGGCACGCCGTCGGTGCTGATCGGGATGGCGTCGGTCAAGCGCACCTCCCGGCGCGATGCTGTGCTGCGCACGCTCATGGGCGACCAGCTTCGGCGTGCCGTCCTGGCCTTCCCCGACGAGGACGTGCTGGTCGGCACCCGTCTCCTCGACCCGTCGGGCTTCGCCGCCTTCGAAGGCCTGGAGGACATCGTGCCCCGCCCCGGCCACAAGGCCAGCGGCGAAGAGCGGGCGTGGGGGCGCCGCCTGGCCAAGCGTTTCGGCGCCGAAGGCCGGGTCGACGACCGCACGTTCTGCATCACCGGCACCGGCGACGTCCCTCCCGCCCTCGACCACGAGTGCGTCGACCCGACCAACCTCGACCCCGCGGTCGTCGCCTTCGTCGGCGACCTCGACCGGCCCCGGGGCGACTCACTGATCGGCTTCGGCTGGGCCATGGCCGAGTACCTGGCCACCCGCGCCCGCAAGTAGCCCGCTTCTCGGCGACGCTGCTTGTTGAGAGGCACTGTCCCACCCCCGTCGTATGCTTTCGGTATGGCTCTGACGTCGACGCGCCTCACCGCCGAGGAGTACTTCACCCTTCCCCCCCCCGACAAGCACACGGAGTTGATCGACGGGGAGGTGGTGGTGACCGAGGCGAGCATTCGCCATCAGCGGATCGCCGGGGAGATCTATTTCCTCCTCACCGCGTGGCTCCGGGCGCATCCCGGCCACGGGGAGGCTGGCTTCCCGGTCAACGTCCACCTCGACGACTTCAACGTCTTCGCTCCGGATGTGTGGTGGGTGCCGGAGCCCGAGCGACCGGCCCGGGACGCCAAGCGGATCGTCGGTCCTCCGGCCCTCGCCGTCGAGGTCCGGTCACCGTCCACCTGGCGGTACGACGTGGGCGCCAAGAAGGCCACGTACGAGCGCCTGGGCCTGGCCGAGCTGTGGCTGGTGGACATCGCGGCCGACGTGGTGCTCGTCTACCGCCGCTCGTTACCGGAGGCCGGCAGGTTCGACGTCGCCCTCGAACTCCCGGCGGGGGAATCAGTCACCACCCCGCTCCTGCCCGGCTTCGGCATCGACCTCGCCGGGCTGTTCGACAGGTAGTCAGCGATGGCGGCCGGGGAGGAGGGCGGCAACCTGCTTGGAGCAGTGGCCCTCGGCCGGCCCGGCCACCACCAGCAGGAGCCGACCGGGGTGGAAGCCGAGCAGGCGACCCAGCTCGCGGGGTGAGGAGCGGCGAAGCCGGCGGTCGAGGAGCTCGTCGGTCAGTCGCCGGTCGCCCAGGGGGATCTGGTGGACGGTGCCCTGCCAGCCGAACCGGCAGTCGTAGCCGGCAACGGTGGCCACGATGAGGGGCCCGTCGGACGGCTCGATGAGGCCCAGCGACGGCCGATCGCCGGCGATCGTCCAGTACGGGACGGACACGCCCTGGAAACCGAGGAGCGGCCCGTGGGCCGGGTGGCGGAGCGCCTGCAGGTACCGCTCGGCCTTGCGGGCGGGCATGGCCCCGAGGCGCTGGGGCGGGGCGGCAAGGGTGACCGCTTCGGGCCGCACCGTATCGGGGGGGTCGAGGGGATCGCCGATCGGGGCGCTGGTGATGTCGAACGCGGCGAGGGGCTCGGCCGCCGGACCCGGGAAGATGGCCCGCACGAAGGCCCCCGAATCGAGGTCGACACCCACCCAGCCGTCGGGCTGGGCGGCGAGCACCAGCATGCGCAACTCGACGCCCGCCACGGCAACCCGATATCGAACCTCGGTGCGCATGCCAGATCTTGCCCCGCACGTTCGATGGAGTGGTGGATGGTTCGGGGATGGCAATTCAACTGTGACGCTGCGCCGCCAAGTCTGCGGGTTCTTCGAGGCTCCGAACTTCTTCGAGAACCGCAAGGCGCAGGGGTTCGTTCAACGACAACGGCCTGTCACCATGCTCTTCGGCTGAGCCCCTTGTTAGGCTCGACCTCACACCCGTCCGGACCGCGCCCACTGGCCCCGATCCGGACTGTCAACCCGAGGAGCGCACGCACCGTGGCGATCGACAGCACCGGTTATGCCCATGTCCGCCTGACCGTCACCGACATCGCCCGGTCCCGCGCCTTTTACGAGGACGTGTTCGGCTTCGAGGTGGCGATGGAGGTTCCGGCCGACGCCGACGACGCCACCCGGGAGAAACTGGCCTTCCTGTTCGGAGGGGTGCTCTACAAGTGCGGCAGCGGAATGTTCGGGCTGCGGCCGGCGGCGCCGGAGACCGACCAGTTCCAGGAGGACCGGGTCGGCCTCGACCACGTCAGCTTCGCCGTGGCCGGTCGGGACGACCTCGATGCCGCGGCGGCCATGCTCGACGCCAAGGGCATCGCCCACGAAGGCGTCAAGGACATCGGCCCCGCCTTCATCCTCGAGTTCCGCGACCCCGACGGCATCGCCCTCGAGCTGTTGGCGCCCCCCGGCTGACCCGCGTTCGCCTCGCCGGGCGCAGCGACGACACTGCACCGGTGGCCTTCGACGTCCCGCCCAGCGGCCTGCCGGTCGAGGAGTGCGTCCCCGAGTTGCGCCACGCCCTGACCCACCCGGGCCACGCCGTGCTGGTGGCGCCGCCCGGCGCCGGCAAGACCACCGTCGTCCCTCTCCGCCTGCTGACCGAGCCCTGGCTCGGTCAGCAGCGGATCGTCATGCTCGAGCCTCGTCGCCTGGCCACGCGCGCCGCCGCCCGGCGCATGGCGTCGCTGCTGGGCCAGGAGGTGGGGGCGACGGTGGGCTACACCACTCGCGACGAGCGCCGGGCGGGCCGCGCCACCCGGATCGAGGTGGTGACAGAGGGCATCCTCACCCGCCGCCTGCAGGCCGACCCGGCACTACCCGGCGTGGGGCTGGTGATCTTCGACGAGCTGCACGAACGGAACCTGCAGGCCGACCTGGCCCTGGCCCTGCTTCTCGACGCCCGGCCCGCGCTACGGCCCGACCTCCGCGTGCTGGCCATGTCGGCCACTTTGGAGGCGGCCCGGGTGGCGGCCCTGCTGGGCGGCGCGCCGGTGATCGAGAGCCAGGGTCGCGCCCATGAGGTGGAGCTCCGCTGGCTACCGCGACGCCCCCGGGACCGGCTCGAGGTAGCCACCACCGCGGCCGTGCGCAGCGCCGTCCGCGAGGAGACGGGCGACGTGCTGGTGTTCCTTCCTGGCGCCGGCGACATCCGCCGGGTCGAGGCGTCGCTCACCGGCGGGGCCCTGTCGCCCGACGTCGACGTCCGACCCCTGTTCGGCGCTCTCCCTGCCGCCACCCAGGACGCCGCCCTCGCCCCCTCGCCCCCGGGGCGGCGGCGGGTGGTGCTGGCCACCGACATCGCCGAGACCAGCCTCACCGTCGAGGGCGTGCGAGTTGTCATCGACTCCGGCCAGAGTCGCACGCCACGCTTCGACGCCCGCAGCGGACTGACCAAGCTGCAGACCGGTCCCATCTCCCGGGCGTCGGCCACCCAACGAGCCGGACGGGCCGGACGCAGCGGTCCGGGAGTGGCCTACCGCCTGTGGTCGATGCTGGAGCACGCCGCCCGCCGCCCTCATGCCGATCCGGAGATCACCAGTGTCGACCTGGCCGGTCTGGCCCTCGAACTGGCCGTGTGGGGCGCGCCGCCGGAAAGCCTGGCCTTCCTCGACCCACCGCCCCCACGCGCCCTCGACGAGGCGCGCGCGCTTCTGAACACGCTGGGCGCCCTCGATGCTTCCGGGCGACCCACCGCAGTCGGCAGGGCCATGGCCGAGCTGCCCCTCCACCCCCGCCTGGCCCGGATGGTGACCGGGTCGCTCGAGGACACCACCGGCTGGACGGCATGCCTGCTGGCCGCCCTCTTGGAGGACCAAGACGTCTTCCGCGGCCGGCCCGACGAGCTGCCGATCGACGTGGCCGAGCGGGTGGCGCTGATGGCGGCGTCCGCCGGCGTCCGTCACTCCCTGGCCGATGCCTCTGCGCTTCGCTCCGCCACCCGCCGGGCGGCCAAGCTGGCCCGGCGGGCCGGCGTCCAGGCCGGCCCGGTCGACGTCGGTGCGTGTGGAGCGGTGCTGGCGCGGGCCTACCCGGACCGGCTGGCCCAGGCCCGCGGCGGCGCCCGCTTCCGGCTCCGCACCGGCGCCGGCGCGTGGGCTCCGCCCGGCGATGCGCTCGCCGGTGAGGCGTTCGTCGTCATCGCCGACCTCGACGCCGGCCACGGCGACGGGCGCATCCGCCTGGCCGCGGCCGTCGACGCCGTCGATCTGGAGGCGGCCGCCGGGGAGGCAGAGGAGTACGTCAGCGTCGCATGGGATCCGGCTCGCGACGACCTGCGGGCACGCGTCGAACGGCGGGTGGGCTCCATCGTCCTGCTCGCCACCGACGCCCCCGCCCCGCCGGGGCCGATCACCACCCGGGCGCTGGTCGCCCGGGTGCGGGCTACCAGACTGGGCGCGCTGCGGTGGACGGAGAAGGCCCGGGATCTCCGGGCGCGGGCCGCCTTCGCCCGGCGACTGCTCGGCGAAACGTGGCCCGACCTGTCCGACGCCGTCCTGCTGGCCGGCCTCGACGACTGGCTGGCGCCGCTGTTGGCCGGGGCTACGGATCGGGCCGACATCGAGGCCGTCGACGTCGGCGCCGTCCTCCGAGCCAGGCTCGGCCACCGGCTGGCTTCGGAGCTGGACCGGCTGGCGCCCACCAGCCTGGTCGTGGCCAGCGGCCGCCGGGTGGCCGTCGACTACCGCCACGACCACCCGGCGATGGCGGTCCGCGTGCAGGAGCTGTTCGGCACCACCATCCACCCCACCGTCGGCGACGGCCGGGTTGCGGTGGTGCTGCAGCTCCTGTCACCGGCCGGACGACCGGTGCAGGTCACCGCCGACCTTCCCGGCTTCTGGGCCGGGACGTGGGCATCGGTCCGCAAGGACATGGCTGGTCGCTATCCCAAGCACTCCTGGCCCGCCGACCCGCTGACCGCCGCCGCCAGGCCGGCGCTGAGTGGCGCAGCGTCCGCGAGGTGACCCCCGACATCCCCGCCAACTCCGTGATCGACCAGAACATCCGACGTGCCTCCCTCGAGCGACCCGGTTCGTCACCGGCTCATGACCGACGGTACGGGTTGACGCGGCGTCAAGGTCAAGAGGAAATCGACGTCCACCGCCGGGTTGGCCTACAGGCTGGACAGGATCATCTCGACCAGCATGCCCACACCGGTAGGGCCCATGTGGGTGCCGTCGTCGGCGAAGAGCTCGGGATGGGCGGCGCCCTGCTTGTGCCAGTCGACCAGGACCGCAGTCGGCCACCGACCGACGCCGTCGGCGAGCATGGCGTTGTTGGTCGGTTCCCACGGCCGAGCCACCTTCACGTTGACCACCACCACCCGCCGCGCCCCTTTGAGTACCTCCATGATGTCGTCGAACTGAGAACCGGTGACGGGGCCGTTGTTGCCCATCTGGAGGATGACCTCCTCGCCCATACCACCGGCATCCCGGAGCGACCGGGCCACCGCCAGCAACTCCTTGAACTGCCGACCGACCTCGGCGTCGATCGACGCATCGGGTAGGCGGCGCTCCAGGGTGGC
>JBBSIS010000098.1:0-11476 GCA_038231955.1 Acidimicrobiales bacterium | reverse complement strand
GAGGAGCTCGACGAGCGAAAAGCCGGGGCCTGACCGGGCGATCCTGATCGGGCGACACAGACAAAAAAGCGCCGATGGCGCCTCCCCCTTGAGGCGCCATCGGCGAGTTGATCGAGATGTTCTGTCAGGCGGCGATACGGGGCCGCTCGTTTCCGATCCGGCGGGTGCCGCTGACCGACGTGGTGGAGAACCAGCCGAGCAGGCTCTCCCAGGCGCCGGCCAGCGAGCCGATCACCAGGCCGGTGCCCACCGTGCCCATCCAGGCGTCCCGCACCGTGATCCCGAACCCCCGGAAGATCGAGTAGTCCAGGCCGACGGCCACGACGACGGCGAGGCTGAAGGTGACCAGGGTCCGGGCCCGACCCAGCCCGGGGACCAGGTCGACGAGCAGGTCGGTGATCTTCAGAGCCACCAGACCGAACAATGTGACGACTGCGAAGGTGTACATGCAAGGACCTCCATTGGTGGAAACGCTCTCTGACACTTACGATGAATCAGACCGGTGATCAGGCAAGAAGGTGACATCTGAGCTTGCGATCGGCCGTCCGATCTGGGAGAGACTGTCCCTCGCACCGACACAGACTCATCAGCGACAGGGAGAACCGCCATGGCCAACTACGAGGGGTACTGCGTGAAGTGCCGGGAGAAGCGTGAGTTCGACGGCACCGAGGTCGAGCTCGCCAACGGTCGACGGGCCGCCCAGGGCGCCTGCCCCACCTGCGGCACCAAGATGAACCGCATGCTGGGCAAGCAGAAGTAGGCCCGTTCGGCGAGGAGCGGCCCCGTTGAGCGGGTGAGGGACGCTGTGGCTGAAATACTGTGCGACGTGGCCGATCGTTATTGGTTGGAGACCTTGGGCTGCCCCAAGAACCAGGTCGACTCCGACAAGCTGGCCGGGATCCTGGCCGCCGACGGCTTCGAGGTGGCCGATCGCCCGGAGGACGCCGACCTGGTGGTCGTCAACACCTGCGCCTTCATCGAGGCGGCGCGGGAGGAGTCGATCGAGACGATCCTCGCCCTTTCCGGCGCCCGCCGGCCCGGCGCCCGCCTCGTCGTCACCGGGTGCCTGGCCGAGCGGGCGGGCGCCGAGCTGGCGGCGGCCCTCCCCGAGGTCGATGCAGTGGCGGGCTTCGGAGTCGCCGTGTCCCTCCGTCCGAAGCCCGGCCTTGGCGCGACTGACATGGCGCCGCTGCCCAGCTTCGACCTGCTGAACCTGCCCCGGCCCAAGTCGTCGGCGCCCTGGGCCTACGTGAAGGTGGCCGAGGGCTGTGATCAGACGTGCGGGTTCTGCGCCATCCCGTCGTTCCGGGGCCCGCAGCGCTCACGGTCGGAGGAATCGATCCTGGCCGAGGTCGAGGCGCTCGACGTCGCCGAGGTCGTCCTCGTGGCCCAGGATCTGGCCTCCTACGGGCGCGATGTCGGCCGCAAGGGGGCCGTCATCGCCCTGGTGAACGCGGTGGCGGCCCGGGTGGCGCGGGCCCGCCTGCTCTACCTCTATCCCTCCGAGCTCGACGACCGGTTGGTCGACACCATCTGCGCCACCGGCGTCCCCTACTTCGACCTTTCCTTGCAGCACGCGTCCAAGCCCCTCTTGCGGCGGATGCGCCGGTGGGGCGACGGTCCTCGGTTCCTGGCCCGGATCGACGCCATCCGCCGGCGCGAGCCCGACGCCGCCTTCCGCTCCTCCTTCATCGTCGGCTACCCCGGCGAGACCGAGGACGACCACGACGTGCTCCTGCGCTTCGTCGAGGACGCCCAGCTCGACTGGGCCGGGTTCTTCGCCTACTCCAAGGAGGACGGCACCCACGCCGCCCAGCTCGACGGCGCCGTCGCCCCTGCACTGATGGCCGAGCGCCTGCTGGAGCTGTCCGAGCTGCAGGACCGCATCACCATGGAGCGGCGCTCCGCCCTTGTCGGCCGTGATGTCGAGGTGTTGATCGACGAGCCGGGGGTGGGCCGAACCCATCGGGAGGCGCCGGAGATCGACGGCGTGATCTCCGTCCCCCACGACCTGCCGACGGGCAGCTTCGCCAGCCTCACGGTCACGGATGCGGCCGGTCCCGATCTGGAGGCGGCGTGACCATCCGGCCCATGCGGCCCGGCTCATGAGGCTCGCAGGCGAGGGCGAGGCGAGTGCGAGGAGCCCGTGGTTCGGCCCCTCGGCCCTGGCCACGCCGGCCAACGCGGTGACCATGGCGCGGATCGTGGTCATGCCGGTCCTGATCGCGCTGATCACCGGGGACGGCACCGCCTGGCCGGCCCTGGCTCTGTGGGTCGTGCTGGCCGGCACCGACTTCGCCGACGGGTGGCTGGCCCGCCGCCACGGCACCACCCGCTCGGGCGCCTTCCTCGACCCCCTGGCCGACAAGGTCATCGTGCTGGGTGCCATGGCCGCCCTGGTCGCCGGAGGCCAGCTCTGGTGGCTTCCCGTGGCAATCATCGCCGTCCGTGAGGTGGCGCTGAGCGTCTACCGGTCCTACGTCGGCCGCCGGGGCGTCTCGGTGCCCGCCCGCCTCCCGGCCAAGGTGAAGACGTGGATGCAGGACATCGCCGTCGGCCTGGCCATCGCACCGGTGGTCGGCGACGCCTATCGCGTCCTCCGGGTCGGCGTGCTGTGGGCCGCAGTCATCCTCACCGTCGTCACCGGCGTCCAGTATCTGTGGGACGGCCGGCGGGTGCTGCGTGTCTGAGGTGCGGAGTGCGGTGTGAGGTCCTGGCCGTCGGCACCGAGTTGCTGCTCGGGCAGGTCGTCGACACCAACTCCGCCCTCATCGGCGACCGCCTGGCCCTGGCCGGGATCGACTCGCACTTCCAGACCAAGGTGGGCGACAACCCGGCCCGTATCGCCGAGGCCCTGCGCATCGCCCTGGGCCGGTCGGACGCAGTCGTGGTCTGCGGGGGACTGGGCCCCACGTCGGACGACATCACGCGGGAGGCCATCGCCGAGGTGCTGGGTGTGGAACTGGTCCGTGACCCGGCCATGGTGGAGTGGATCCGGGCCTTCTTCGCCGCCCGCCAGCGCGACATGGCCCCCAGCAACGCCCGCCAGGCCGATCTACCCGACGGGGCGACCTTCATCCCCCAGGAGCGAGGGACGGCGCCCGGGCTGATCTGTCCAGTGGGGGAGGGCGGGACCGGGAAGGTGGTCTACGCCATCCCGGGGGTGCCGTTGGAGATGGCGGAGATGCTGGACCGGGCGGTGGTCCCCGACTTGAAGCGTCGGTCCGGGTCGACGTCGACCATCCTCAGCCGCATGGTGCGCACGTGGGGTGTGCCGGAATCGACGCTGGGGGAGCTGGTCGCCGGTCGGGTGGAGGCGCTGGAGGGCTGCCCGGGCCCGAGCGGCCCTGGGAGCGGGGTGGCGAATCCCACGATCGCCTTTCTCGCCTCGGGGATCGAGGGCATCAAGATAAGGATCACGGCCAAGGGCTCGTCGGAGGCGGAAGCGACGGCCATGCTCGACGGCGAGGAGACCGAGCTGCGGGCCGTGCTGGGTGACCTGGTCTTCGGTGTCGACGACCAGTCCATGGAACGCGTCGTCGCCGACCTCCTGGCCGCCCAGGGCCGCTCCATCGGCGTGGCCGAGTCGCTCACCGGTGGGCTGGTCGGCGCCCGCCTGGCCGAGACCGAGGGGGCCAGCGCCTGGTTCCGGGGATCGATCGTCGCCTACGACAGCCAGGTGAAGTACGACCTGCTGGGCGTGCCCGAGGGCCCGGTGGTGAGCAGCCAGGCGGCTGCCGCCATGGCCACCGGGGCGTGCCGGGCCCTGGGGGCCGATGTGGGGCTGGGCGTCACCGGTGTGGCCGGCCCGGCGCGCCAGGAGGACCAGCCCGTGGGCACCGTCTTCATGGCCGTTGCCCTCGACGGGCGGGCCGAGGTGGCCGAGGCCCATTTCCCGGGCGACCGCCACCACGTCCGCCAGTTCGCCACCATCTCCCTGCTCGACCTCCTGCGCAGGCGGCTCCTGGGCGCAGGTTGATCCGCCGGAGGCCCCATCGAAGCGGTGACATGGAGTGCCAAGCGCGGCACCGGCTGTCACCGGTCGGGCGTCATTCCGTGGGGGAGGTCGCCGACTCCTCGGCGCCGTGGTCGATCAACAGCCGGACCAGTTCGGCGTCCCCGTGTTCCTCGGCGGCCATGAGCGGCGTGAAGCCGCCCTGCTGGCGGGCGTTGGGGTCGGCGCCGCCCACCAGGAGGGCGGCGACGATGTCGCGGTGCTGGCTGGACACGGCGGAGTGCAGCGCTTGCACGGCCATGTCGTTGCGGGCGACGGCGGCCACGTCGGCCCCCCGGTCGAGCAGCAGTCGCACTGCGTCGCCCCTCCCGAAGAAGGCGGCCAGGTGCAGGGGTGCGAACCCGTCGCCCGACCACGAGCCGGTGAGGTTGGGGTCGCCGTCCAGCAGGGCGGTCAGCCGATCGACGTCGCCGGTGGCTGCGGCGTCGAAGACGTCGAGCTCCGGCCTCGACTCGAGCACGACGTCGGCCAGGTCCTGGCGGTGGGCGTAGAGGGCGGCCCGCACGGCCGAGACGTCCCCGTCGGTGCGGGCCGCCGCCGCCGACGGGTCGTCCCGGAGCTCCGAGCGCACGGTGTCCACGTCGCCCGACTTGATCGCATCGAAGATGGTCATGTCGGTAGCTTCGCGCTCCTGCTCGCGGCATCGGTCCTTGACCGAACATGAGTTCGGAACTACCGTACTGGAACTACAGGTCTTCAAGGCGCCGAACCAGACTGACTGTCGCACCCCCTTCGTAGGGTGTGTCTCGTCAACCGACAACCGCCGACACCCGGCGGCACAGGAGAAGGGACCACTGCGGTGGAACGAGACAAGGCACTCGAGATGGCCATGAGCCAGATCGACAAGCACTTCGGCAAGGGCTCCGTCATGCGCATGGGCGAGAAGACCCACATGGACATCGGGTCCATCCCCACCGGCGCCCTCGCCCTCGACCTCGCCCTGGGGATCGGCGGCCTGCCCCGCGGCCGCGTCGTGGAGATCTTCGGCCCTGAGTCCTCGGGCAAGTCCACCCTGGCCATGCACGTGGTGGCCGAGGCCCAGCGCAACGGCGGCGTCGCCGCCTACATCGATGCCGAGCACGCCATGGACCCGATCTACGCCCGGGCCATCGGTGTCAACGTCGACGAACTGCTCATTTCCCAGCCCGACACGGGCGAGCAGGCGCTCGAGATCGCCGACATGCTGATCCGCTCCGGGGCGATCGACGTGCTCGTCGTCGACTCGGTGGCCGCCCTCACCCCCCGGGCCGAGATCGAAGGCGAGATGGGCGACAGCCACGTGGGCCTGCAGGCCCGCCTCATGTCCCAGGCCCTGCGCAAGCTCACCGCCACCCTCAACAAGACCGACACCATCGCCATCTTCATCAATCAGCTCCGGGAAAAAATAGGTGTCATGTACGGCTGCCTGTCCTATGGGACCAGGGTCACCCTGGCCGACGGCAGCCAGACGCAGATCGGCAAGATCGTCAACCAGCGCCTACCGGTCGAGGTGCTCTCCTACGACCCCGACCTCGATGCGATCGTGCCCAAGAAGATCGTGAACTGGTTCGACAACGGCGTCACTGACCAGTTCCTCAATTTCACCGTGGCGCGCGGCGGTGGCAATGGCCGGGCCCAGTTCGCCTGCACTGCCAATCACAAGATCCGGACTCCAGGTGGTTGGCGGGAGGCCCAAGAGCTGGCCGTGGGCGACCGGGTGCTGCAGGCCGTGCCCCACCACCTGTCGGACTTCCAATGGGAGGCCATCCTCGGTGGCCTCATGGGCGACGGAGCGCTGTCCCGTACCCGGAGCGGTCATGGCGCCCGCTACCGCTTCGATCACTGCGCCAAGCAGGCGGAGTACTGCGACTGGAAGAGTTCCTTGTTCGCCAATATCGGTGGGAGCCGGTCGGTCCGCAGGTCCGATGGGGTCGTCGCCTACGACATGAAGCCTCTTCCCGAGCTGGCCGAGCTGCGACAGGCCGTGTACGTGAATGGCAAGAAGATCCTGAGCGAGGACTACCTCAAGGGGCTCAGCCCGCTCTCCCTGGCCATCTGGTACATGGACGATGGCTCTTTCTCTCTACGGGCCAAGGGGCTCCAGGAGCGCACGAAGGACGGCAGTGGCCGCTCGGAGATCTGCGTCGAGGCCATGGAGCACACGACCCGAGCCAGGCTGGTCGCCTACCTGGCCGACACGTGGGGGATCAAAGCCACGCTCAGCAGTCGAGGCGTGGGCCAGAAGGCCGTGCTGGTGTTCCTCAAGGACGAGACGGCCAAGCTGCACGCCCTCATCGCCCCGTTCGTGCACCCGTCGATGGAATACAAGCTGCTCCCGCGTTATCGGGGCCGGTTCGCTGTAGAGCCGGTGTTCGCCCCGTCTGACCTCCGCCTGGTGCCCATGCCGGTCACGGCCATCTCGGTCAAGCCGAAGACCCGGTCGATGCACCGCTTCGACATCGAGGTGGAGGGAAGCCACAACTACTTCGCCGACGGCGTGATGGTACACAACAGCCCCGAGGTCACCCCTGGGGGGCGAGCGCTGAAGTTCTACTCCTCGGTCCGGCTCGACATCCGCCGCATCGAGGCCATCAAGGACGGCACCGAGGTGATCGGCAACCGCACCCGGGTCAAGGTGGTGAAGAACAAGGTTTCGTCCCCGTTCAAGCAGGCCGAGTTCGACATCATGTTCGGCAAGGGCATCAGCCGGGAGGGTTCCCTGCTCGACGTGGGGGTCGACCTCGGCCTGGTGAAGAAGTCGGGTGCCTGGTACACCTACGACGGCGAGCAGTTGGGCCAGGGCCGGGAAAATGCCAAGGGCTTCCTGGTCGAGAACCCGGAGATCATGGTGGAGATCTCCGAGCGCATCCGCCAGCAGGTCGCCCCGGCACCGGTCCTGCCCGCCGAACAAGCGCAGGCCGACGCCCTCGACCCCGACGACCAGCCCATCACCCTGGACTGACGGTGGGCGCGATCAGTAGGAGGCCGCACCCGGCCTCCTACTAGCGCCCATAGTGTGGCGGCGTGGCCGGCCCGCTTCTCCAGTGTGAGGCCCACGGCACGCCCACGCGGTTGACGTGCGCCGAGTGTGCCACGCCGATCTGCCCGAAATGCCTGGTCAAGACGCCGGTCGGGTTGAAGTGCGAGGACCACGCCCAGGCGGTGGCGCCCAGACTCGACCGACGGGCGACGCCGTTGGCGGTCGGGGCCCTGGTGCTGGTGTTGGCGGCGGCGGTGATCATGGCCGTGGCCGTGCTCCGCCGAGGCTCCGGCAACTCGACGGCTACGCCGGCGACAGTCCCTGAGCCCGGTGGCGACGCGGGCACAGGTGGGCGGGTGGAGCCGGCGCAGGTGTTCGTCGTCAACGCCGACGGCTCCTCGGCTCACACCCTCACCAACCGGCCGCTGGCCTTCGACGCCTCCCCGGCGTGGTCGCCCGACGGGCAGCGCATCGCCTTCGAGAGCACGCAGGACGGCAAGCGGGCCATCTGGACCATGCAGGCAGACGGGTTGCGCCTGCGCCGGTTGACCGATGGAAACGGCGCCGAAGCCTCCCCGGCATGGTCGCCGGACGGCAGCCACATCGCCTTCATGAGCGACCGGGACGGCAGCCAGGAGATCTACGTCATGGGCGCCGAGGGCAACGATGCCCGCCGACTCACCGACAACCCTGCTGCCGACGGCTTCCCGGCGTGGTCGCCCGACGGTTCCCGCATCGCCTTCGTGAGTGACCGCGACGGCCAGCCCGGGCTCTGGGTCATGGGGGCGGACGGCGCCGCCCCGGCCCGGCTGGTACCCGGCTCGGCCGCGCCGGCCCGTCCGACGTGGTCACCGGACGGCCGCACCTTGGCCTTCGCCAGCGACCGGGACGGCGGCAATCTCGATGTCTACGTCGCCGCACCCGGCGAAGTCGGCGGCGCGAGCAGCACAGCCTCCAGGCTGGTTGGCGGGCCGGGCCAGGACGGCGAGCCGGCGTGGTCACCGGACGGCACCCGGTTGGCCTTCGCCAGCGATCGCGACGGTACCGCCGAGGTCTACCTCGTCAACCGGGACGGTTCCGGTTTGGTCCGCCTCACCACCCGGCCCCGCAGCTTCACCCCGGCCTGGGCCCCCAACGGCGCCCAGATCCTCTTCATCCTTGATCCGCTGCCGAACCGCTGAGCGGGCTCATTCGAGCCGCCGGAAGGAACCTCCGGTGTGTGTGTCGAACATGTAGAGAGTGGTCGAAGTGTTGAAGGTCTCGAGCAAGTCCAACCCCAACTCCGTCGCCGGGGCGCTCGCCGGCGTGCTGCGCCAGGCGGGCGCGGTCGAGGTCCAGGTCGTGGGGGCCGGTGCGCTCAACCAGGCGGTCAAGGCCATTGCCATCGCCCGGGGCTTCGTCGCCCCGTCGAACATCGACCTGGTGTGCATCCCGACCTTCGCCGACATCGAGATCGACGGGCAGAGCCGGACCGCCATCCGCCTGGCGGTGGAGGACCGGGCCCACCGGGCGCCGACGGCCGTGGACGTGCCCGGACCACTGGGCGCACCCGTCCTCACCTGACGTGCCGACGGAGAGACTCGAACTCTCACTGACGACGCCCTAAACGTCGTGCCTCTGCCAATTGGGCTACGTCGGCTTGTCCCGGCAGGTCCGGGAGCGTCCCAGGATAGGTGGCCGCACGCTCCACAACCGCAGCCTCCCAGCTAGCCTCGCAGGCATGACCCCTACCTTCACTGCGGACACCTTCGTCGGCGACCGGTCGAGCGAGGTGTACTCCCGGCTGCTCAAGGAGCGGATCGTTTTCCTCGGTACCGATGTCAACGACTCGTCGGCCAACCTCATCTGTGCCCAGCTCCTGCTGCTCCAGTCGGAGGATCCCGAGCGCGACATCTACCTCTACGTGAACTCGCCCGGAGGCTCTGTCTCGGCCGGTATGGCCATCTACGACACCATGCAGTACGTGAGCTGCGACGTGGGCACCATCTGCCTCGGCATGGCCGCCTCCATGGGCCAGTTCCTCCTGTGCGCCGGAACCCCCGGGAAGCGCTACGCCCTCCCGCACTCGCGGGTCCTGATGCATCAGCCGTCGGCCCAGATGCAGGGCGCAGCCGTCGACATCGCCATCCACGCCGAGCAGATCATCTACACCAAGCGGATCATGGCCGAGCGCATCGCGCTGCACACCGGTCAGAAGGTCGAGCAGATCGAACGTGACTTCGACCGTGACCGCTGGTTCACCGCCGAAGAGGCCAAGACCTACGGCATCATCGACCACGTGATCTCCAAGGCCGCCCAGGTCGCGGCCTGACCGGTACGGCCATCAGAGCCGGGAGGAAGTCGTGAGGGTCCTCGTCACCGGCTCCCACGGCCTCATCGGCGGCGCGCTGATCGCTCAGCTCCTCGCCGGCGGTCACCAGGTCACCACCCTCGTGCGCGGCGGCCACGCCGGCGCCGATGAGGCGGCATGGGATCCGGCGGCGGGGACCATCGAGGCCGACAAGCTCGAGGGCCACGACGCCGTCGTCCACCTCGGCGGCGTCGGCATCGGTGATCACCGGTGGACCGACGAGCACAAGCGTGCCGTCCTCGACAGCCGGGTACAGGGTACGGCCCTGCTGGCTCGCACTCTCGCCGGTCTGGACGCGCCACCGGCGGTCCTGGCCTCGGGCTCGGCGGTGGGGTTCTACGGCGCCGCCCACGGTGACGAGGAGCTCACCGAGGCCGATCCGCCCGGCACCGGCTTCCTGGCCGATGTCGTCACCCGGTGGGAGGAGGCCGCCGCCCCGGCCGCCGACGCCGGTATCCGGGTGGCGTGGATCCGCTCGGGTGTCGTGCTCTCCGCCGTGGGCGGGGCGCTCAAGAAGCAGCTCCTGCCGTTCAAAGCCGGCATCGGCGGGCGGATCGGGACTGGCCGGCAGTGGCTGAGCTGGATTTCCGTCGACGACGAGGTCGCCGCCATCATCCACGTGCTGAGGACCGCCGCGGTGCACGGGGGGGTCAACGTCACCGGCCCCCAGCCGGTCACCAACGCCGAGTTCACCGCCACCCTGGCTCGGGTACTGAGACGGCCGGCCGTCATCCCGGTCCCGACGCCCGCGCTGCGACTGCTTTTCGGGGCCGAGATGGTGAAGGAGATGATGCTCGGAGGCCAGCGGGTGCTGCCCGCCCGTCTACAGGCGTCGGGCTTCGCCTTCGCCTACCCGGGTCTCGAAGGCGCGCTACGCCACCTTCTCGAGCGCCCCCTCCCCGAGCGCCTCGAGCGGTAATGCTCAGGGTTCCCGGGTAGGCCGGCGAAACCCGATCAGACCGAAACGCGCCGCCGTCCCTGGCCTTGGGTCGTCGCTCGGCTGGCGGTCGTTCTGGCCTTGGCCGTGGCGTCGGCCTGGGTGGTCCGCGCCGCCTGCCTGGCCCGGCCCTTGACCGTGGTCGCCGCCTGAGCGGCCTGGTCCTGCACGTGGCCGGCGGCGTCGGTGGCTTCCTCCTTGACCCGGTCGGCGGCATTGGCGGCCGTGACCTTGACGCGGCCCAGACCGGTCTGAGCGGCGGGCTGCAGTTCTCCGGCGACATCCTTGCCGACCCGAACCGCCTGCTCTTTGAGGGGCTCGACCACCTGGTCGCGCAGGGTGGCTGCGGCCCGTCGCTCCGTGCCGCTCGGGGGCAGTGTCAGGCCGACCACCAGCCCGGCGCCGAAGGCCAGCACGGCGGTGGCCATCGGCCTGCTGTCGGGGGCCGAACGGACCTGGTCGGCCGCCGAGCCGGAGACCGATCGCACCCGGTCGGTGAGACTCTGGGCCTGACCCTTCATACCCCCGCGGGCGTTGCCGGCGGCGTCTGATGCGCTGCCGGCGACCCCGCCGACCGCACCGCGGACGTTGTCGACGGCGTCGGTGGCTTTGCCCATCACCGAGTCGGTCACGTTCTGGATCCCGACCATGGCCTTTTCGGTCTGGCGGTTGAGGATCCGCCGGGGACTCACCTTCTCCGAGATCTGCTCGACGACGTGCTTGGGACTGACGCGATCACCGATCGCTTCCAGGTTCTGGGCCAATTGGTGACGAGTCTGTTCGATCTCCTGGCGGATCTGCTGTGCGTTCCTGCTCATTTCGGAGTGTGGCCTCTCTGCCGGTCCGTCTGGTCCATCGGGTCTAGCGAACGCCGCGGGCGATGGAGTCGCGAGCGGACTGCACGTCGGCCCGCAGGGTGGCGACGGTCTGGTCGGGCACGGCGTTGACGCTGGACATCTTCTTCTTGCCCGCAGATCCGAGCACAGCGGCCACCACCAGGAACACGATGCCCACGACGAGGAAGGCGAAGCCGGTGGGGATGACCTCGGCCAGACCCCATGCTGCAGCCCAGGCCAGCAACATGGTGGCCAGGAATGCGACCACTCCGGCGGCGCCGAGCATGGCGCCGGCCTTGACCGCTCGCGACACCTGCTCGCTGGTCTCCACCTTGGCCAGCTCGACCTCCTGGCGGAACAGCACGCCCAGCTCGCCGGT
>JBBSIS010000097.1:0-11589 GCA_038231955.1 Acidimicrobiales bacterium | reverse complement strand
CATACCCGCTGCGCTGGACCCCCTTTGAGACTCAGCGCCCGACTCGCCGCATCACTTCATATGGGCTAACCACCTAGGCAGCCCAACGAGCCGGAACGCCCCGGGGCCAGCCCGAAGCCGAATTTGCTACAGCCTGCTGGGCGCCTCTGGCGCTGCATTTCCGACACCATTACGGAGAGGTCGGGGGCGTAGGATCTGCTCCCGGTGGGCATATGAGCCCAGACGACGCGTTGTGGATCACCGAATTGGGCCCTGCCGGCAACAAGATCGCCAGGATCTCTCCCTCGTGAATCGCCCAAGCCGATGGTCAGCCAGGTTGGCCACCCTCGCATTCGTCGTCACTGTGACTCCCGCGTGCAGCAGGGTTCCGAAGAACCCATGCACCCAAGCCGATCTCGACCGACCTACCTCGACCACCATGCCGCCACCGGTGGAGGTCAAGGAGACACGCCAGCTCAACAAGCGCGAACGGCTTGACGCGTTCCCTCCGGACGTGAAGCCGGTGCCTGCCGAGCAGGCGTGGACACGCCTGCTTCGCAGCAACCGTCCGTCGAGCGGCGGCGGTCATGATGAGCTGCTGCTCGGGGTGTTCAGCGCAAAGGATTCTCAGACCTCGAACACCAACGCCTGGGTTCTCTTCACTTCCCGCCGAGCAGAGCCACTCCCTCCGCTACCGCCGACGCCGGGCGTCAAGCCGTTAGCCGATGTTGCACCGTGTGGGTTCGTCGATGTCGTGACCGTATTGGACGCCCGAACCGGTGAGGTGATCTATGGGTCGAAAAATACCAGTTCAGCACCTTGAGTGTGCGGTGAGATGTCGATCGAGGTGCTGGACGGGGAGTTTCCCGCCCACCTGTGGGTGGAGGCCCACGGCGACAGCCTGGTGGAGGCCGCCCTGCAATGCGGTGTGATTGAGTGGCGCTGGCAGCACTTCGACTGGGGAGTCGTCCTGGAGATCGACTTCGCCGAGGAGAGTTGCTGGGAGCGCTTCCAGGTAGCACCGCCGCGCAGGCGCCCCTCGATGCCGTGTCCGACCGCTTCTCGGGGATGCTGATCTATCGAGGCAGGGGCGGCAGCTTGATACCGCGCACGCCCAGGAAGCCGCGGCCGAAAGCTGAGGCCGGCTCAGTTGCCCTGGAGTTCCCTGACGAGTGGTGCGAGCCAGCGCCCGGCCTCTTGTCATCCGGGTGGGGGCGCCGGCCTCCCGGTAGGGGCTTGTGGTTATGCCAACCCTGTGCGACGGTCGGACCATGCAGGTGGTCATCGTCAAGGCCAGCCGGCCCGATGAGCAGGACCGCACCTACCTGATCCGGGAAGGCAGGTCCGATCGGGCTCCCGTCCACGCCCTCCACGATCTGCCCCATCTGGTTGTCGAGTCGCTCTTCGGCCTCGGTGACGGGCTGTGGGGCGAGTTGGCCCAGGGAATGCACTTTGAGGCCGAGGCCGCGGCCAGCGCACGGGATCCGAAGCGCCAGAAGCTTGGCCGGATCGTCTCAGGCGCGGCGAGCGGCTCCCGGACCGGCACCTGGCTCAGCGACGGCCACCGTCTGGCCAAGGCAGCAACCAACGCCGTCACCAACCGGTGGGGGGACGGTCCTGACACTCCGGCCGGGGCCCGGCAACGAATCAGTGCGGCCGAGGGCGAGCGAGCACGCGTTCTCCTCGATCGCCTGGACGACGAGACCATCGCTCTGGCGATCTGGGGCGTGAGGGAACTCGACGCCCGCTGGGCTGTTACTCCTCCGGGCGACGCGCTCGAACTGCATTGGCCACTCCCTCGGTCGTTCTTCGATGCCGGGGTTTCGCGATGACGAGCGGGCTCAGGACTCCCCAAGACGGGCGAGGCTGAGGCAGTTCGGTTCAGTCTCGTGGCTTGAGGCCGATGTCATTCGTTCGCCTCGCTACGAAAGGTCGTGGTTCGCCACCCGAATCCAGGTGCCCGATGACAAACAAGACAGACTTCAAGAAGAGCCTCGACGCCTACCAGGCGAAACGAGGCCAGCTTCGGATCGTGGAGGTGCCCGACATGCAATACCTCATGATCGACGGCCACGGCGACCCGAACACCTCACTGGCCTACGCAGAAGCGGTGAGGACGCTCTACCCGGTGGCCTACAAGATGAAGTTCGCCAGCAAACGAGATCTCGGACGCGACTACGTCGTCATGCCCCTGGAGGGCCTGTGGTGGGCCGAGGACATGCACTCCTTCACATCGTCGCGTGACAAGTCCCGGTGGGACTGGACGCTGATGATCATGGCCCCAGACTGGATCGACCAGCAGATGTTCGACGCCGCCGTCGAGCAGGCCGGAGCCAAAGATCGCCCAGCGCGCCTCGGCGACATCCGCTTGGAGCCGCTGTGCGAGGGACGGTGCGTGCAGACGCTGCACGTCGGCTCCTTCGACGACGAGGCCGACGTGCTGGCACGGATGCACCATGGGTTCATTCCCGACAACGGTCTTCGCATGGCCGGCAAACACCACGAGATTTACCTCAGTGATTCCCGCAAAGTCACCCCTGAGAAGCTGCGCACCATCCTCAGGCAACCGGTCAGCATCACCGCGGTTCCGCACGATTAGGGCCTGCGTGCGAACTACTTGGTCGGCCGGGCGCCACCGGCCGTTGCGCTGCAAGCGCCTGCTGGCCGGTGACGCGCGAGTAGATGGCGCACGGGCACTTAGGCCCTTGGGCGCCTTGGCACTTTCCTCCCTCCATCTCTTGCCCGGTGCGTGGCCTATCCTGAGCGCTACCGGTGGTGCTCGCCATTATGGCCAGGGCGGGCAACGTGATGGCGGCTGTCGCCAAGGCGCAGCGGGCGTAGAATGCCAAAGATGTCGGCAGTGTCAGGCCCCCCGTGGGAGTTTGCCGTCGGCGATGGCGCGCGCCTCAGGATCGGCCGGGCCGTGCTTGGCTCCATGTTCGTGGCGGTTGTGTTCGTTGGGTTTACGTGGACCGCCAAGGAGCTGCGAGTTCTCTATTTGCACGAGCCCTGGCAAGACGACCCCTATGACGCGGTGGTCTCGTTTTCGATCTGGTGCGTCCCGCTGCTCGCGGCCGCGTGCACGCTCCGGATTGCACTGTGCCGGCGTCAGGCGGCGCTACCAGTGCGACGCGCGTATGACCTGCTACGTGCCAGTCGCGCGCTGGTCGCAATCGTGCTCGTGACGCTCGCGAGCGACTGGGCGAGCGTCGTTCTGCACGCCCACCGGAGCACGTGGACGGCGACAACCGCGGCGCTCATCGGCGCCCTCGCGGTGATAACAGCGCTCACGGTCGCCGTCTCTCGGGAGCTGCGGCGGGCAGGGCGGGAGCCCATTCGGCCTGGGGATACGCCGTCCCAGCCTGACTGGCTGGCAGACGCACTAGTGCTTGGCGAGCGCGAGGCGGCCCGTCTCGGACCGTGGCGCAACGAAGCGCTCGGCGCTCTGCGTTGGCTTGATCGCCAGCTCGTGGCACGCATCCGTCGCCGCCCACTGCGTGCCTCTGCCATCGGCTCGCTCGCCCTCAGTGGCGTCGTCGCCAGCCCGCAACTGGTCGAGGAGGCCTACGCTCCGAAACTGGCAGTCTTCGTCCTCGCTGCCACAGCGTGCGGCATGTTCGCGTTCCTTGTGGTCGCCGGGTCACACCTGCGCGTAGTCGGGCGACCCAACGCTCCACCCGGCCGCGCCGCCAGCGCATTCGTGCTCGCCTGCGCAAGCGTCCCCCTTACAGTCGCCTTTCGGGGCTCGCTGTGGTGGGTTCTCGCCACCAGCGACCGCGACGCCGGCCTGGACCAGCTCATCGTCCTCACGATTGTCGTCGCCATCGCCACCAGCACCCTGGCCATCGTCACCCAGCCACTCGCCCGCGGGCACCGAGGCGCCAAGCGCTTTGCCGGCTCATAGGCGGAGCCACAACCGCACCACGACGACGAGCAGCGCGACGGCCACGAACGGGGCGATCATCACGATGAGACCCGCTCCGATGTTCGCTCCCACCGCGCGAGCTGTCACGATTCTGCAGCCTACGGCCAGAAGGAAACCGGACAACAGCGAGAAGCCGACGATCTCCCGGACCTCCTTGCGGAGCGACTCCCGAGAGTGCCACAGCCTGGACAGGATCGCCAACACCACTGCTGTGCCCAGGAGCGCCATCGCGATCTCCGCGGTACGGCTCAGGTCCGGGGCGGCGAGCAGCCGGCGGTCCCCGCCTGTCTCGGACAGGTCGCCGAGGCCGCCCCAGATCACGGCCGTTGAAGCCACCAGCGACACGAGCCCGAGGGCCAGAGCCAGCCGGCGAGATGCTGGTGCTTCCCGTGCCGGCAAGCGATCGTTCACGCGTCCAGCATGCCCCTTCAGCTCTCTTGCGCTCGCAACCAACTCCGCAGGGCGGGAAGCCCGTCGCCGCCTGCGGGACGTTCGGCGATGACGGTGAGGCCGACGCGCTGAAGGGTCGCCTCGCCATCGCCCACCGGCAGGATCACCAAAGCGGGGCGCCCTGATGCGGTCGCATAGCCGATCCATGCCGCCCACAAGTCCTCGCTCGCGGTGGGACCGCCGATCCCCAGGCGCTCCACCGGAAACGGGGGCATGAGGAGCTGCACGGCCCGGGCGATCCGATTGAGCCGGGCACTGCAGGCAACTGGGATCCCGGCCGGGTACATCCAGATGCCGCCATCGCTGCGGCTGGGCGCAGATGGCTTTTTCCCGCCGGTAGGGGGCCTTGGCGTGCTCGACCGAAGTCGGATGCGGAAGGCCCCCGAGTGCGCCTCCAGCGTCGTCCACGAACACGGTGCCGAAGTCGAGGGCGACGGCGACCATCCACGAGACCAGTATCCGACGCGCCTCGACATGATCCTGAGCCGCGACGACAACCCAGTCGACTATCGGAGAGGGCTCCGACAGCATGAGATCGACAATTCCTGGCCGGTCTCGTTCCTCTGCTCGCCGAACTGTCACCGAGGGAGGATGACACGCCCCGGGCTTGCCCGAGCGAGCCGGAACCCCATGGCATCCTGGGGGTCATGAAGAGAGTCGGTCGGCTGACGCTCGCGCAGCGGATCGTGCTCGTGGTGGCGCTGGCGGCTGCGCTGCGACTGGTCGGTCTCTACATCGTCACTGGCGGCGCCAACAACCCGGGCGGTGGCTGGTTCGGCTACGCCCCCGCCACCGAGTCCCTCCTCTTGCGGCCGGTCGGGACCGGCTCGCCGGGGTCGCTCATCGTGTGGCTCGTGTTGATCGCCCTGTGGGCGGTCGTATCGGTCTGGCTCCTCGGTGTGGGCGGGACGCAGGATAGAGAATCGCCGAAGGAGTGAAATCTGGGCGCACGCCGGCTGTGGCCATCAACCAATGAGGTGCGGACGGGGACCGGCGGGAAATCCAAAGCTGCTGAGTGAGGTCGCTCCGGCGATGATCGAGGGGTTCTGATCGGAGCCGGGGTGATGCGGCGGCGCGTCCGAAGGGGCGTGGAGTACGTCGTCGCGCGTTCCGCGAATGCGGATTGGCGTTTTCAGGCTGCTCCGGGCCAGACCCGTGACCCGCTGTCGCCGCCTACGGCTCCTCGCCACACCCACGCCTGGCTGATGGACGGCCGCGCCCAGCGCAGCATGAGGCCGGTGCAGATGTTGTCGACAACAAGGTAGGGAAGAGCCCTCGCGACGGAGGACGCATTCGCGTCCCCGGCCATGGCGACCAGGATCAGCCCTGCCCTGCCACCACGAGGCCGCCGACGATGCTCGGGATGACGGCCACGAAGGTACCGACGACCAGGCCGTACATCGCCGCGATCAGGGCCAGGCCGATCGCCCCGTCAGCGATCCCGCCGACCAGCCCTACGACCGCCGCCGTCTCCCGCACCGGAGGCCTGAGGATCCCCCACCGGAGGCACCGGGTGTGGAGCCGGATGATCGGCGACTCCCAGTCCGCAACGAGGGCGACCACCGCGGCGCTGAAGGCGACCAGGAAGGCGATGGCAAGGACCGGGGCCAGCACGCTCACGGTGTGGTCACCGGGTCGGCTCGGGTGGCCCTCACGGTCGATGCCAGCAGCTTCGGCCGAGGCCGCCAGGTGGTTTCAAGGTTGGCCATCAGGAAGGCGCTATCAGGCACAGCCGAACCAACGGGGAACCGCGCGCTGTCGTCGAAGAAGTTCGATCTGAACTCGTCCAGGTGGAGTGGGGCGATCGCCCAGTCCTCGGCCGTCAACGCCACCCCATCGAAGACGCCCGCCGCAGGCGTGGCCGCATACCCGAGGGGCGCAGCGGAAGAAGGCGGAAGCCTCTTCGACCTTGCCGAAGACAGACCCGTCCATAACCCGGTCGGCCCGGCTGTCGGTACTCCTGGGCGGCCGGATGTTTCCCGGCTGGCAGCACCAGGCCGCTTCCGGACTGAGGAACATGACGACTCCTACCGGGTCGAGAAGTCCAGCCGGGACGGTGAGGTCGAGGTGACGGTGGCTGCTCACCGTACAGCTCGACGGGAAGCGCACGGCCCTGCCGAAGGTGATCGGCGTCGTGGACCAACGTCAGGACACCGAGGACGTACGTGATCACCAGGAGCCGATGACGAAGCCCAGGCGACATCCGCTCTCAGCCTTGCCCCTGATGGTTGCGTTCCGGATGCGCATCAGCCGCCTCAAGTAGGCGCCCACGATGGGATCGGCAGCCAGGCCAAGCGGCCTGCGGCCCATCCGGAACTCGATGAGGTCGGTCATCCGGATCCCACGACCATGAATGTCGAAGCGATGCTCGTGACGGAAGGAGGCGAAAGGTCCGCGAACCATCTGGTCCACGAACCGCTGCGGCGGATCGAAGTTGGAAATCCGGGATGTCATTCGCCAGAGGCGTCCGAAATGCCTGGCTTCCCAGCTCACCTCCTCGCCGTCGCTGATCAGCCCCGAGGTGACCCCGGCCACGCTCGTTGGAAGCCAGCATCGACTCAAGGTGCAGGTCGATGCTCCGAGAAAGATCGAAGCACACTTCGGGAGACGCTGCGATCTCGGTCACGATCCGCAGGACCGGCATACGCTCCTTCACGAGGCAGAGCCTTCACGGTACCCATGAGCCTGTGCTACTGCCGGGAATCCTTCGCATTGACCTCGGGCTGGGCCGAGGCCGCAGCCCGCAGCTCGGGCTCTCGGCCGTGTACGTCGGCCATCACGGCGTCGTAGGCACGGTCTTCCTCGACGGCCACGAGGTCAAGAAGGCTCTGCGCCAGGCCGAGGAGGGCTGGCACCCGGTCTCGATCAGAGTTGTTCGTGACGTGGAGCAGGCCGACGCCGTGGAGGGCACCGCCCAGTTCAGGCGGCCAGAAGTCGGCATGCACCACGACGCTCTCCCGCGAGTTCACCGAGTGAGCAACGTGTCTGTTGCGCACCTCCAGCGCCTCGACGAGCGTCGCCTCGTGTTCCGTGGAGAGCGACTGTCGGAGGTCGTCAAGCCTCGTCCGGCCGCCAGGGCGGAGGATCCCTTGCCGCTCATGAACGGGCGGCTGAGAGCCACGTGGGCGGAGTTCCACAGAGATCGCTCCATGACGAGGAATAGAGAAGCCGCCACATACCTCAACTCGCAGCGATTAGTGGCCGACGCTGACCGTGCTGTCGAGTTGCTGGCGCGACAACCCGACGTGGAAAACACTGACGATGGCTGGCCACGAAGGGCGCCATCACGGACGCCTTCACGGCGCTTTTCATGGGGGACCATCGCGGCGGCCGCTGCGACGGCGACCGCCACAATGAATGCCGGCCCGGCTGTACGCTCCTCGGTTTGATGGTCGGTCGGCACAAGTCCTACCTCCTGGCCCGATTGTGGATTCCACAGACAGGCATGCCGGGGAGAGCATCGAACGGGCAACGCCGACGCTTCTTCGTCCGGGCCTTGCACTTGCCGTTGACGCTGCGGTGGCTCCCGAGCGACCCTGCGGACGCGAACTCCTGGAGAGCCCGGAGCTGGGCGAGTGTCACCGCCTCGCTCTCGGCGTTCGCTGCCACTTCGGCCGGGCTGTAGTCGTAGCCGTACCGGCTGAGGTGACGGGTGATCTGAGGAACCCGGCCGGTCCAGTAGTCCTGCAACTCCTCGATGGAAACAGCAAGCGCCGGATCGTCCTCAAGGTCGCCCAAGTAGGCGAGAGAGCGCAGGACGCTGATGACTGCATCGCTCGGATCCTTCGGTTCGAATCGGGCCACGAAGTAGGCCATGCCCTCTTCGACGTTTCGACCACCGTCGAGTTCGATGGCGGCCAGGTCGAGGTAGTCCCGGTGCTCACCCCGGTCGGTGATGGCCCGGAGCTTCATCCCCATCAGGTCGCCCAGCCCGGCGATTCGGATGCCGACCAGCGTGGTGCCCGACTCGATGAGGTGACAGTGGGACGCGTCGAGCAACTGCACCTTCGTGTCGCGAAAGACGCAGTCGAGTGTCCCGTTGCCCTTGCGGGTCGTCACGGTCGGCCCCCGGTCCTTGAGTGCCTGCTCCAGGTCATCCAGTGGGGGCGGCTCCTCGAAGAACACGTCCAGATCACGCGACAGACGGTGCTGGAGGTGAGCGGCGATGGCGGTCCCGCCGCCGAGATAGGCATCGGCCGGGAGGATCCCGGCCAGAACCTCCCATGCGTCAGCCGTGTGGCCAGGGAGCACGTCCTTCAGCCAGCCGGGAATGGCCATCAGCGCCCGCCGGCCAGGGCATCGGCCAGGTCCGCCACCCGGGGAGGGATGTTCCGCAACCCACGGACCTTTCGCAGGCTTGCCGGGGGAATGGCGCCACCGGCCCAGGCGATGGCTTCGGCGTCATTGGAGCGCAGGATGCGCTCGGCGATCATGGTGCCGTCCCGCTCGACATCGAGATGGGCGGTGTCCTCGTTCCAGAACAGGTGAGCGAAGCGCGAGGGGACCGAGCGTTGGCGGGGGGCCGGTTGCCTGGGGCTGGGAAGCACCACCCTGGCGATGACCGGGGCGAGCGCCCTCCACAGGGGGGAGCGCCAGCTCAGGTTCCAGATCTTGATGTCGACCACCTCGCCCTCGACGACCCGTTCTGTGCGCTCCTGCACCAAGCCCTGCCCCGAGAGCGATTCAAGAGCCTTGGATGCAGTGGCGGGAGCGATGGCTGCCCGCCGGGCGACCGACCGGGCGGAGCGCAGGCCCAGCGGGCTGCGGGAAAGGGCGGTCAGTACGAAGACTTCCTCCCGTGTGAGATCGCCATGGCGCAACTCTGACGGGATCCACCCCAAACGCCGCAGCAGCCCGGCCACAGCTTCCGGAGTGACGCGACCGGAGGTCTTCGTTGTTCCATCAACAGGCCAGTTCTTGGCGAGCGCTCGGTAGATGCTGGGTTCAGAGATGCCAAGGAGCCGGCTGGTCTCAGCGACAGAAAAGCCGTTCATATCGTTAGTCTAGCCGGCCCCGCCTCGGACGCAGTGATGGGTGACTGGCATGATGAATCTCGGTTCGGTCGACCGCGACGCTCCCGGGATCCGACCGGGCGGCATGGAGCCGCCATCCGAGCAGCCCGCAAACGGCGAAGCCCAGAGCGTTGAGGCTTCCATGCACCTGCGCCATCTGGGGGATGGTCAGCGCCCGTATCGCGGTGTGCTGGCCCAGGGCCCAGTCGACCGCCAGGATCATGGGTGGGCGCGGTCAAGTGCCGAGACCCCAAGCAGCACACGCAAAGGGCCGGGTGGGAGCCGAGGAAGCACCTGGACGAGGATCACCCCGCTCAGCGGATGAGACCGGTGGCGAGTACCGACCCGCCCGCCACCTGAAGCCAGGGCGAGAAGGTGAAGCCGGCGGCCACCAAGGGCGGAGATGCGACGATCGCCACCACTGCGACCCTGGCCACCAGCACTCGACGACCGTCGCGGGCCACCTGCCCGAGAGTCTGCGCCCCCAACAGGGACGAGGCCATGCCCACTTCGCGGGCATGGACCGCTGTCAGCTCCACGATCACAGTCGCGAAGCCGAGCGGGCGCCAGCCGAAGCGAGCGACCACGAACCACCTTCCGCCCACCACGAGGTAGAGGGCGGAGAACAGGGTGGCGAGGTCGACGTGCGTCCGAAGACCCGAGGTCCACCGCTGGATCGCCACCTTGAAGGCGACACCGACGCAGAGGAGCAGCCACGGCAAGGCCAGAATGCCGGCCAGTCGACCGGGAGCGAGCAACAGGGCAGCGACGCCCATGACTCCGGAGACGGACGCAACTCCCGAAAGCTCCTGCGCCGAACCCGAGGCGACTTCTGGAGCGGGCGATGCATATGAGCCCGTGGTGCGGTGGTCGGTGGCTCATTGAGCGCGGTGTCGGGTGTGGTCGCCGTCGCCATCGGGGTCACGGCCGAGGAGTTCGTCCCCCTCGACGGCTCACGCCGTCCACTGGCCGTCCTGGCCGACTCCCTGTACTGGGGTGCAGGACAACCTGCTGACCCTGTCGCTCATCTCGTTCTCGGCGGCGTTGGCGTCGTTCTCCTCACCGTCGCGTGGAGGCGCGGTGCGCTCCCGGCATGGGAAGGTGAGCCGGACAGGTCGGCGTCGTGATGGCCGGCGCCATCCCGCTGTCGTTCTACGTCGAGGCCAGCGGCCACGGCTCGGCGGCGTACGCCGTGCCCGCCCTCGGCACGCAGCGGCGATCCTGCTGTGTCTGGTCGCTCTTGGCAGTCAGGCCGTCCGCGACAGCGACCCGGCCGAGGTGAGGGGGCAAGAACACCCGCCGGCGGGAACGGCTGAACAGCCGGCAATGCGGGGCAGTGTAGGTTCGGATACCATGACGACGGCGAACAAGGTATGCGGCATCATCGGAGTGCTCACCGGCTTCGTGTACCTCATCCTCGCCCTGGCGGGCGCGGAGGGTATCGTCTGGGTCTTCCCGGCCGTGGCCGCGGGGATGGCGTACTCGATCATGGGGGTTCTCGCCCGCCCGGAGCCCCGAAAGCGGGACCGGCGCCGAGGCCGTCGACGCTGATCGTGACGGCCGGAGTGGCGTTGTCCACGCTGCTCGTGTGTACCTGGTGGCGGTCGAGCCGCTTTGGGGAAGGCGGGAGTACCGGCGGGTCAAGACGAGGGCGCCGACGGAGGGACATGTTCCATGCCGTCGGCCGGGCGCTCGCCGCCGCGGTCCGCCGGTTCGGCCCGGTGCCGGCGCCCTGGCAGCTCGCAGTGATGATCCCGGTCGCTCGATCCGCGCCCTCCGGCCGCGGCACGCTGGCACGGCGCAGGCTGAGAGCTGCCAAAGGGATACTTCGACGCGCCCCGGACCCAGACCAGCGACACCGCCGATGAAGACGCGTAACCATCTCGTGTTCATGGATCGTGTCGCCGTTATCTCCATCCAGCATGTCGGGCAACAGCCGGCGCAGTCCGGCTCCGGGAGCCCGGAGCGCACGGACCACCGAAGAGTGCCCCATTACACTTGCACCCGGCGGTGTGGGATGCCCATCCCGGCTACTCGGTTGGTGGCCACGTTCCCCAACGTCACCCCGATCTCGGATGACTCGTCCAGTCACGATTGTCGCTATTTCTCGGACCATCGGTGGGCAAGGTAGAGGACGCCCATCACGACTCCACCCAGCATCGTGGCGCCGACAAGGAAGGTGCCAATCGTGTCCGATGTAGTTGACGCATTGTCCATGAGACT
>JBBSIS010000096.1:0-11731 GCA_038231955.1 Acidimicrobiales bacterium | reverse complement strand
GGGAGGGACGGCGAGGGACAGGCCGTCGAGCGCCACCACCTCTCCGTACCGACGGCTGAGGTCCGTCAACTCGAGCACGACGCCCGACTCTAGAGGACCAGTCAGGCGATCTGAGAGCCGTCAGGAGTTTCCCGTGACACGCCGGCGGCGCGGGTAGCTTGCCTCGATGGACTACCGCACCATCGGAGGGACCGGCGTCAAAGTCAGCCACCTGTGCCTCGGCGCCATGATCTTCGGCGCCTGGGGCAACCGCCAGGACGTCGTCCTCGACGAGGCGACGCTCGACCGCATCGACGAGCTGGTCGCTCCCGGATCGAACGTGAATGCCGGCGATGCGGGGTGGTCGTCGCCCGCCCTGGAGCCGTCGGCCCGGCGCCGGGCGTGACGGTGGGCGCCGAACGCTACCTTCTGCCCGAGCGGCCGGTGACGTCGCTCGCCGAGTGGCAGGCAACCGGTAGGGGCCAGGGCCTGGCTGCGGCCGCTCGTCTCGGGCCCGACCGGACCATCGCGGAGATCGCCGCTGCGGGGCTGCGGGGCCGTGGCGGGGCCGGCTTCCCGACGGCGCGCAAGTGGTCGGGCGTGCGAGCGTCGCCCGGCACCCACCGCTACGTGGTGTGCAACGGCGCCGAGGGCGAGCCGTCGAGCTTCAAGGACCGGGCCATCCTCCGGGCCGATCCCTACCAGGTGGTCGAGGGACTGGCCATCGCCGCCTCCACCATCGGTGCCCGCGAGGCGTTCCTCTGCCTCAAGGCCCGCTTCGAGCCGGAGCTGGCCCGCGTCCGCGGCGCCATCGAGGAGATGCAAGCGGCGGGGCTGGCCGGCGACGTGCCCATCATCGTCGTGGCCGGCCCCGACGAGTACCTCTACGGTGAGGAGAAGGCGCTTCTCGAGGTGATCGAGGGCAAGCCGCCGTTGCCCCGGCTGCTGCCGCCTTACGAACAGGGCCTCTTCGCCACGGGATCGCAGATGGGCTGGGAGGCCATTCCCCGCGAACCCGGGCACGGCCCCGAAGCCGACGTGTCCAACCCCACGCTGGTCAACAACGTCGAGACGCTGGCCAACGTCGGGGCCATCCTGGTGCGGGGCGTGGCCTGGTTCCGTTCCATGGGGACGACCGAGTCGCCCGGCCACGCGGTGGCCACCGTGGTCGGCGACGTGGTTCGGCCGAGCGTGGCGGAGATCGACCTGGGCATGCGCCTCGTCGACCTGATCGACGAGGTCGGCGGCGGGGTGGCTGCCGGCCGGACGGTCAAGGCCGTCTTCTCCGGAATCTCCAACCCGGTCGTCACCGCCGAGCAGCTCGGGACGCCGCTGACGTACGAGGACATGGCCCGGATCGGCTCCGGGCTGGGGGCGGTGGGCTTCGCCGTCTACGACGACACCGCGTGCATGGTGGAGCTGGCCTATCAGTACTCGCGCTTTTTGTGGATCGAGTCGTGCGGGCAGTGCCCGGCTTGCAAGCTCGGCACCCAGGAACTGACCCATCGCCTCAACGAGATCGAGGCCTGTCGCGGCTCCGACGAGGACATCGCCGTCATCGGCGCCCGGCTCGCGAACGTCACCGACGGCAATCGCTGCTTCCTCCCCGTCGAGGAGCAGCACGTCGTCGGCAGCATCCTGCGCTCCTTCCCCGAGGAGTTCGCAGCCCACCTCGAAGGCAATTGCCCCTCGTCGCGCGCCGATCTCATCGCGCCGAAGATCGTCGACCTCGTCGACGGTGTCGTCACCTACGACCAGTACCACCGCCGCAAGCGACCCGACTGGACCTACGAGGACGCCTGAGGGCAGTCCACGGCCGCAATCAGGCCTTTTTGGCTGCCGCCTTCTTCCGAGCGGCGGCCTTGGCCTTCTTAGTGGCAGCGGCCGCCTTGCGCACGTCCTCGCCCGCAGCCCATTCCTTGGTGGTCTGGTCCTCGATCTCGGCGTCGGCGGCCAGGTTCTTGACCGATCGGACGCCACCCATGGCCGACGCCTTGCTGTTGTAGGCCTCGCTGGTGGCGACGACCTGACCGTTGGTGGAGAGCAGCACGAAGCGGAACTTCCCGGTGGTCCCCTTCTTGACGACGAACTTGCCCGGCATCAATCCTCCTGTGAATAGCGGCGCCTTGGGTCCGGGACCGCCTGGGGCCGGACAGAGGCGGAGCATAGCTGCTAGCGCCTTTTGCGCAGCGGACCGAACACCCCTCGGGCCATGGTGCTCGTATCGACCGCCCTCGCGCCACTTGAGGTAGCCGAGGCGGGGGGATCAGGGCGACGAGTCGGCCAGCAGGGCCTGGGCCGCAGCGCGGCCCGGGGTGCCGGCGATGCCGCCGGTCGGGGCGGTGCCGGCTCCGGACAGGTAGAGCCCTTCGACCGGTGTGCGGTGACGGCCGAGGCGACGGGTGGGACGGAAGGGGCCGAGCTGGTCGAGGGCGATGTCGAGGTACATGGGATGGGCGCCGGGCCAGCGGCTGGCCTGCTCCATCTCGTCGGGGAGGTGGGTGGCGATGCCGACGATGCTCGACCGGAAGCCCGGCGCCCGGGTCTCGACCGCGTCGAGACAGCGCTCGACGAACTCGTCGCCATGCGCCGGCCACCCGCCGTCGATGCGCGCCGGCGCGGCCGGGCAGGCCAGGTAGACGGTGTGGTGGCCGGCCGGGGCCAGCGTGTCGTCGATGGCCGAGGTGGTGAACGAGTAGAGCGGCAACTGGGTGGTGGGCAGCCGGCGCGCTTCTGACGCCGCCCAACCGCTGACCAGGTCGTCGAGACGGTCGACATAGCTCTGCAGGCCGTTCCAGTCGCCCGGCCGGCTGTTCGGATAGGGCGGCAGCCGGTCGGTGGCCACGTGCACGAGCGCCTGAACCACGTTGCCCCGACGCGCCGCGGCGATGTCGGCCCGGTCGTCGCCTGCCAGCGGTGGGTCGAGGAGGGCGAGCAGGGCCGTCTTGGGATCGATGGCCGTGATGACGGCGGCGGACTCGATCCGTTCGTCGCCCTCGGTGACCACGGCCCGGACCCGGCCGTGGGGCGCGTCGATCTGCGTCACCGGCGCGTTGCAGCGCAGCTCACCGCCCAGCGATTCCAGCCGACGGACCAGGGCGTCGGTCAAACCCTGGGCGCCCCCCTGGGCGTGCCACTGCCCGAACAGGTGGTAGGCGGCCTGCCACCAGGCGTAGAGGGCGCCCCCCGGTGCCGACGGGCCAACGCCGGCGTGGGCGGCGAAAGCGGCGACCGGGCCGCGGGTGAAGTCACTGGGGAGCCGGCGGCGGAGCAGGGAGTCGTAGGGGCCGAGGGCGTCGCGCACCGTCTCCCCCGGCCCGTGGCGGAGGGCGCGGGCCAGCGAGGCCAGTCGCACGGGAACATCACGCAGGGGCATCTCGCCCTGTACCGCGGGCAGGATGGTCCGCACGACCGGTAAGGCCTTGGCCATGAAGTCCGTGTAGGCCCGGGCCTCGGAGCCGCTGTGCTCGGCGATCGAATCGACGGTGGCCTCGATCGACCGGTGGAAGCGCACCCTCCGGCCGTCGGCGAAGAGGGCCACCGAGAAGGGATCCATCTCCTGGTACACCAGGCCGGCCCCAGCCAGGTCGAGCTGGCGGGGGATGGTGGTCATGTTGATGATGTTGTGGGCGACGGAGTGCATGTCGAACCGGTAGCCCGGCACGGTCTCCTCGGTACGGGATCCGCCGCCAGGACGGTCGGATGCCTCGAGGACGAGGACATCTCGCCCGGCCCGGGCCAGGTAGCAGGCGGCGACCAGGCCGTTGTGCCCGGCGCCGACCACCACGGCGTCCCGGCCGGCCCCCGAGCTGCATGGCATTCCGCCAGCATGGCATTCGGCCGGCATGGGATCCCCGGCCGGTATGGCACCGGGCCGGCTGCAGGCCCGACCGGGCCGCCGGCGGGCAAGCTGCTCAGGTGAGAGCGGCGAGGCGTCAGCCGATCGGGCGGTGGGCCCGTCCCGGGCTCCTCGCTGTGAGCTTCACCGTTCTCCTGGCCGCCATCGTGGCCTCGCCGACCGCCGCCCGCGCCGCCGCCGCCCAGACGTGGTCGCCTTTCGTGCTGGTCACCGGGCTGCTCATGGTGGGGGCGTGCGCCCACGCCGACGGGCTCTTCGCGGCATTGGGGGCACGGGTGGCGAGGTTCGGTGCGTCGCCGAGAGCCCTCCTCGTCGCCCTGCTCGGGGTCGTCGCCGTCGTTTCCGCAGTGCTCAACCTCGACACGGCCGTGGCCTTCCTCACCCCGGTGGTCGTGTTGGCGGCCCGGGCCCAGGGCCTCGACGAGGAACCGTTCCTCTACGGCGTCCTGTTCATGTCCAACGCCGCGTCGCTGTTACTCCCGGGCTCGAACCTCACCAACCTTCTGGTCGTCGGGGGCGAGGTCACCGGCGCCTCGTTCGCGCTGCGGATGCTGCCGGTCTGGCTGGTCGCCGTGGGCGTCACGGCGGTCGTCGTGGTCGTGGCGTACCGGTCCCGGCTGCGAGCTCCGACAGTCGCTGCCCCCCTCCCGGGCATCGTCCGCCGAGGCGCCTCGTCGAGCACGTTCGCAGTTGGTGTCGCCGCCGTTCTTCTCGTGTTCCTGCCTGCGCCGGCGCTCCCCGTGCTCGCGCTCGGCATGGCGCTCGCCGCCGGGGCCATTCGGCGAGGAACAGTGTCGGCCGCGGCTGTCCGAGACGCAGTCGACCCCCTGACGCTGGCCGGAATGTTCGGGATCGCCGTCGCCCTCGGGGTTCTGGCGCGGGGATGGAGTGGGCCCGCGCAGTTGTTGGCGACGGCGAGCATGGCAGAGACCGCGCTGCTGGGCGCCATCGCGTCCGTGACCCTCAACAACCTGCCCGCCGCGGTGCTGTTGGCCTCCCGGCCTCCGGCGCATGCGACGGCGCTGCTGCTGGGCCTGAACGTCGGTCCCAACCTGGCCGTCAGCGGCTCCCTGTCGGCGCTGATCTGGTTCCGCGCCGCCAAGTCGATCGGCGCAGCGCCATCCGCAGGCCGTGTCACCCGGCTCGGCATCGTCCTCGTGCCACTCACCATCGCCGCCGCCCTGGCGATGTTCCGGCTCTTCCCTGCCCGATGACTGTCCTTCATCTCGGTGATCGGGCATCTCGTGATCGGGTGAGCGTCACCGGCTGAGTCCCAACCGGGCGGCGTCGACGAGGGACATGGCCCGGCCCTCGCCGTAGGCGGAGTGGAAGCGACTTGGGCCCAGACCGGCGCTGCAGCCGGCGACGGAATCGTTGCGGTCGGCGGCCTCGTGGGCGGGCAGGGGTGTGCCGATGGCCTGGCGGAGGGCATCCGCGGCGCCGAGCAGGCAGGCGGCCCGTTCGTGACGACCGTCGGCGACGGCGACGGCACCCAGGCCCTCGAGCCACGTCGCCGTGCTCGCCGTGGGCGGGACCTCGTGGTCGTCCTTGCTGCGGTCCGCGGCGCTCAGACCCGCCGGCGCCGCCCGGCGGTAGAGAGCGTCGGCCCGAGGGGCGTCGCCCTGGTCGCGGGCCAGCCGGGCCAGATGCAGGAGCGACAGGGTGACGCAATGCCGGTCGTCGAGGTCGGTGGCCACGGTCAGGCTCTCCTCCAGAAGGGTGGCGGCGGTGGAGGCGTCGCCATCAAGACGGGCCAGCTCGGCCAGCGCCGAGAGCGAGGCGGGCATGCCGGGACGGTCACCCAGTCGGCGACGGGTGGCCAGGGCCTCGGTGTGGAGCTGTCGCGAGGTGGCCCGGTCGCCTCGGGCGAGGGCCACCCGGCCGAGGGCGGTGAGCGAATCGGCCACGCCCGAGCGGTCGCCGACCCGTCGTCGCAGGTCGAGACCCTCGCGGTGCGCGGCATCGGCGCGGTCGAGATCCCCTTGCTGCAGGGCTAGATCGCCGAGGTTGGCCATGACGACGGCCGTCCCGTGACCGTCGCCCAGGCTGCGCCGCACGTCGAGCGCCTCCTGGTAGAGGACGCCCGCCGCCGCCAGGTCGCCGCCGGCGTGGGCCACCCACCCGAGGTTGGTGAGGGCGGCGGCCACGACGTGGGGCTCCTCGAGGCTACGGCCGATCTCCAGCGCTTCCCCGAACTGGGCCCGAGCCTTGCCGAGCTGGCCCTGGAGGGCGGCAAGATTGGCCAGGCCCACGAGGGCGGCGGATGCTCCCAACCGGTCATCGAGGCGGCGGCGCAGGGCCAGGCTGTGCTCGTAAAGGCCGTGGGCGGCGGCGTAGTCGCCCTGGTGCTGGGCCAGCACGGCGGCGGCATTCAGGGCCAAGGCCCGCAGGCCGGGGAGATCGCCGGCCCCACCGGCGGACAGCGCGGCCTCGAGCCAGCCCCGGCCCTCGCTGAGGTGGCCGCGCATCTCCCAGAACCGGCTGAGGGACAGGGCCAGGCGCAGGGCCGGCTCGGGGTCCCCTCCCGAGGTGCCCCACGCGAGGGCGACGCGGAAATCGTCGTGCTCGGCGTCGATGCGCTCGGCGGCGAGCGCCTGGTCCTTCCCGTCCAGCGCCGTCTCGGCGGCGTGGGCCACGACGACGGCTCGGGCCAGGTGGCGGGCGCGGACCGCAGCTGCGTCGCCCGACTCGGCCAACCGCTCGCGGGCGTAGTGCCGCATGGTCTCCAGCATCCGGTAGCTGGTGTGGCCGTCGGCCCCGGGGGCGTCGACGAGGACCAACGACTTGTTGACGAGGCTGGAGAGCGTCCCCAGGATGTCGGTGCCGGTATCGTGTTCCAACGTCGCCACCATCTCGGCTGCGTCGAGGGTGAAGGCGGAGCCGAAGACGGCCAGGCGGCTGAACAGGCGTCGCTCACTCTCGGCCAGTGCGTCGTATGTCCAGTCGACCATGGCTCGCAGGGTCTGCTGGCGGGGGACCGCGGTCCGGGCCCCGCCGGAGAGGAGGCGGAACCGGTCGTCCAGGCGCTCGGCGATCTCTTCGACCGACAAGGCGTTGGCACGCGCCGCCGCCAGCTCGAGGGCGAGGGGGATGTTGTCGAGACGCTGGCAGATCTGCGCCAGAGCGCCCTGGTTGACGGGCGTGACCTCGAACCCGGGCCGCACCGCACGGGCCCGCTCGGTGAAGAGGACCATGGCGCCCTCCGACGAGAGCGAGGGCACCCGCCACGTCACCTCGCCAGGTACCCCCAGAGGTTCTCGGCTCGTCGCCAGGACGGTGAGGCGGGGGCAGGTTCGGAGCAGGCGTTCCGCCAGTGCCGCCGACGGTCCGACCAGGTGCTCGCAATTGTCGAGGACGAGCAGGACGTGGCGGCGTCGGAGATGGGCGGCGAGGGTGTCGACGGGGGACTGACCGGTCTCCTCTCGCAGGCCGACCGCGGCCAGGACCTGTTGGGGCAGTAGGTCGGGGTCGGCGAGGGGAGCCAGCTCCACGAAGCAGGCGCCGTCGGCGAAGGTGGCGGCCAGGTTGCCGGCCGCGGCCAGGGCCAGACGCGTCTTGCCGATGCCGCCTGTACCGGTGAGGGTGAGGAGGCGGGCGCCGGCCAGCGCCTGCCCTACGTCGGCCAGCTCGGGGTCACGGCCGACCAGACGAGTCAGTTGCAGCGGGAGGTCGGTGGGTTCCATGCCGGCGGGCGAGGCGGTGGCGATGGCCTGGGCGGGGCTGGCTGGCGGCTCCTCGCCGAGTAGGGCGACGTAGGCGGCCTCCGTCGACGGTGACGGGCTCACCCCGAGCTCCTCGGTCAGGATGTGGCGGCAGCGTTCGTAGGCGCGCAAGGCCTGGCCCCGGTTGCCGGCGCCGGCGTGGGCCTGCATCAAGCGCAGGTGCCCGGACTCGCGAAAGGGCTCGACCGCCACCACCTCCTCGGCCGCTCTCTGCGCGCCGGCCCAGTCGCCACACCCGGCCGACGCGTCGGCCAGGGCGGCGAGGGCGTCGAGGTGGAGCTCCCGCAGCTCGGCCTGGCGACGTTCGACCCACGGTCCACCCGCACCGGGAAGGAACCCACGCGCCGCGGTGGCTGCGGCGTCGGCGGCCGGGCCCAGGGCGTCGGCCGAGCGGCCGGCGGCCAGGGCGGCTTCGGCCTCGGCCAGGTTGGCCTTCATCAGCTCCACGTCGACGACGAGGTCGGGCGGCAGCGTGAGCTGCCAGCAACCGAAGGCGCTGGTGAGGGCCAGGGCCGGCTCGAGGCCGGCTGCGCCCAGCAGCCCTCGAAGCCGCAGCGTCAGCCCCCGCAGTGACGTCTCCCACGACCGGGGCAGGTGATCGGCCCACAGGACCTCGGCCAACTCGTCCCTGGTGACGGGCCGGTGGCGCTCGGCGACCAGGTAGGCCAAGGCGAGCCGGCCGAGCCGACCGAGGCCGGCGTCGTCGAGCGTCGCGCCATCCACCTCGACGGCCAGCCGGCCGGCCAGGAAGATCCGGATCACCCGACCACTACAGCACCGCGTCTCCGTGCGTGCCGGCCCGTCCGCTACCCGGACGGGACGCCGGGCCGGAGCGCTCGGGGCGCGGCGCCATTCTGTCGCCCGGCCAGTGCCGCTTTGAGCCCCTCGGCCACATGGGCGGCGCCGTTGGCCGGGTCGAGCAGACAGAGCCGCCCGGATGCGACCAGGGCCCCCGCTCGGGGATCGGCGGCGTCGCCCTTGATCGCCGCCGCCAGGTGGTCGGCGACCCCGCCGGTGCGGGCCACGACGATCACGGTGCGTCCCGCCCGGGTGTGCTCGGCGACGGACTCCCAGGCCGGCTCGCCACCGGCGGTCACCAGGGCCACCGACCCGTTGCCACCGGCGAGGGCCGACGCCACCGACGAGGTCCATGTGGCCGCCCAGTCGGGCCGATCGACGGGGACCACCACGAAATGGGAGTGGTTCGAGTCGAGGCCGTCACCGCTGGCAGCCCGGTGCTCCGGCGCCACGCCGATCAGGGGGAACTGAACGCTCTGCCGGCGACACGCGGCACCAAGGCGCGCCCCGACCCCGCCTCGATGACCCTCGTCGACCCCGACCGCTCCGGTCTCCACCATCACCGGTATCAGGACCTTCTCGATCAGGGCTCCGAGCCGCTCGAGCAGGGCGGTGCCGGCGCCGGCGCCGACCAGCACGATGGTCGGCACTCCGGTGGTCAGGCCCATGCCCCGCAGGGCACCGGCCAGGTCGGCACCGGGTGCGGGTCGTACGGCGAGCGCCACCTGGCCGTCGTCGAAAGAGATGGGGAAGCGGGGAAGGTTCACGGAGTCCTGGCCGGTGGGCGGGCAGTCGGGGAGAAAGGTCAGCGCGGGGTGGCGAGTCGACTACGCTGCGAGACGATTGCCGGGCAGACGCAGCGAAGTAGGCACTTCGGAGTGGATGGTCGACTCGTGATCGGAAAGTTTGTAGCGTGAGGGCGTCAGGTGCCAACTCCGCCCGGGTCTCCCTCGGGAGCTCCCCGGTTTGGCCCTGCACTGCAGTCGCATTAGGGAAGCACCGTACCGATGGATGTGGGCGGTAAACGCTCCGGCGGAGAGCCACGAGAAAAGGAGCAGGGTTTGAGGACCCGAGTCGTAGGGCTGATGTCGGCGGTCGTCGTGATGGGCGGCCTGCTGGTGGGCTCACCCGCACCGGTCGCGGCCGCGCCCGTCAGTGGGCAGCCGTTCGGCGCCTACGGCTCCGGCGCGGCGGTGATCACCAAGGCGTTGCAGTTGGGCAACACGTCCATCGCCAACGCCGAGGCCGCCTTTTCGGGCGGCGTGGTCAACTCCGGAGGTATTACCGTCCCGGTCACGAACGAGTTCGGCGTCAACGTGTCGCCGGCGGTGGCCGGCAGGAACGCCGTGGGCCGTGGCACCGGGGTGGAGGTGGGCCTGATCAACGCCAACCCGCAGCCCACGACCCTCAATCAGGCCCTGTTGAGCGGATTGGCCACCGCCGTCGCCCCGCCCCCCACCGACCTGGTAACCCAGGACATCAACCTCCCGGTCAACCCCATCCTCTTCGCCAGCCTCCTCCGGGGTCAGGCCCAGGCGACCTACGACCCCACGTTCTGTCCGGTCGGCAGGCCGCTCACCTATGGGCTGGGTTACGCCTCCAACCTGCAGCTGCTGAACACAGCGTCGGGGTCCAACGCCCAATCGGGCTTCGCCGCTCCGGCCGTCGGCACCACCATCAGCGCCTTCGGAACGCCCCGTGGCGCCTCCCAGTCCCGCACGGTCACCTACTTTGCGGCCAACGGTGACGGCACCTTCGGCGTGGTCAGCGAGACTCGTCAGACCGTGGCGCCCATCTCCTTGCTGGCCAACCAGACCCTGGGCACGGCCCTGACCGTCGAGATCGCCGGTGAGTTCGGCCTGCGTACCATCGCCACCGGCAAGCCCGGCGGGTCATCGGTGTCCTTCGTCGGGAACCCGGTGCTCACGGTGACCTCCACCGTTCTCGGGATCACCACCCCGATCGTCGGCCCGATCACCCTGAACGACCTCATCGGCCGCAACGGCATCGGGCTCACCATCCCCGGCATCGCCACCGTCGGCCTGGGCACGCCGCCCCGGGCCTTGAACGGCGACCTCAACAGCCGCCCGGCGCTGGCCGCCAACGGCACCTCGGCGTCGGGTGCGGTCGATACCGTGCGCCTGGCCCTGCTCAACACCCCGGGCCTCACCGGTCTCGACCTCGGCCTGGGCCACATGGAGGGCTCGGTCAGCGTGCCCGCCGGTGGCATCCGCTGCGACATCCCGGTCACCAAGACGGCATCGAGTGACCCGATCACCGTGGGCAGCGACTTCGCCTTCCGGATCTCCATCCCCAGCAACTCGGCTCTCTTTGCGACCCTGTTCAACTGCGACCTGGTCAACATCAGCGCCGTCGACGTGGTCGACCGGCTCAGCGGCAACCCGACCATCCAGCTGCTGTCGGCCGACCGGGGCGGGGTGGTCAGTGGGAACAGGGTCACGTTTCCCAACCTGGGCAGCTATACCCTCGGTAGCCAACCGATCGTGGTCACCATCAACGCCCGAATACCGTCCGGTTCGGGGGCGGGAGTCCTCCGGGACACCGTCAACGTGAGTGCCACCCTGGGCAACTGCCGGGGCGGCGCCGCCGGTGAGGACATCGTCCAGGGCGGGGCCCGCCTGAACGGGTCGGCGATCACGGGTGCCTTCACCCTCAACGGTCCCAACGTCGGCGGCCGAGGCCCAGGCGGGGGCGAGCTGGCTGCCACCGGTGGCAACTCGTGGCCGCTGGTGGCAGGCGCCACGTTCATGCTCGTCGCTCTCGGCCTGGTTCGCCTGCGCCGCCGGGCCACGGAGGATCTGCCCACCGAGGCCTGAGGCCTGATCGGCCTCCAGACGTGAACTCCTGAGCGAACCGGCTGCCGCGACGTCCGACGTCCTGCGGCAGCCGGTTCGATCGTTTCTCGGTCAGGCGCCGGATGCGTCGAGGATGTTGTCGCAACGCCGACGTGCTTCCCATGCCCCTCGGGCCGTCAGAGCTGCATGCTTACGGGTCCAGCAGCTAGTTAGTCTGGTAAACTAAGTACGATGCGTCCCGAACCCGTGCTTGCCGATGTCCCGGCGGACGCCTCCGAGGTGGCGGGACGGCTGCGCCTCAGCGCCACCCGCTTGGCCCGGCGGCTGCGGCAGGAAGCCGGCGCCGGTCTCACCCCCAGCCAGCTCTCGGCGCTCGCCGTCGTCGACCACCACGGCCCCGTCACACTCGGCTCGCTCGCCGACCACGAGCGGGTGGCGCCGCCCTCGGTCACCAAGGTGGTCAAGAAGCTCGAGGCCGACGGGCTGGTGGTGCGCCACCGCGACCCCGCCGACCGGCGGATCATCTGGGTGACGACATCGGAGCGGGGCGCCGCCCT
>JBBSIS010000095.1:0-11874 GCA_038231955.1 Acidimicrobiales bacterium | reverse complement strand
GGTGTCGGAGAGGGGACTTGAACCCCTACGCCCTATTCGGGCACCAGGCCCTCAACCTGGCGCGTCTGCCTATTCCGCCACTCCGACGTGGTCAGCACCCACTCTACCGGCCCGGGCCGACCCCTACCTTGGAGGCATCGAAGGTACCCAACCCGGACATGGCCAGGCCGGTGACCCGGGGCGAGGTGACGGTCTGGAACTGGAACTGGGCGAGGGGCATGATCGGCAACTGGTCGAGGACCAGCTTCTCGGCCGCCTGGTAGGACCCTGTCCGCTTGGCCTCGTCGGGCTCGGACCGCCCGCTCTTGAGGGCGGTGTCCACCGGCGGCAGGGCGAACCCGGTGATGTTGTCGCGGGTGCCCGACTGGAAGAGCGGGGTGAGGAACGCATCGGCCGTCGGGGCGGCGCCGATCCAGCCCAGCCGGAACAGCTCCTGCTGGCCGCTGACCGCGAACTTCAGGTACTCGGCGTAACTGTGGGGGCGAAGGGCGGCGGGGATGCCCACATTCTTGAGGTTGGCCTGCATGGCCTGAGCGACGGCGCGCTGGGTGGCGTCCTCGTCGAAGTCGATCTGGACCTCGGGCACCGCCTTGCCGGCGAAGGCCTCGGCCACCAGGGCTCGAGCCCGGGCCGGGTCGTGACTGCAACCACCGCCGCAGGCGTCGGCCTGCCCGCCGGGAACGCCCTCGGGGATGAGCCCGTTGAGGATCTTGGCCGACGGGCCGTACACGACGGCCACGATGGCCCGGCGGTCGATGGCGGCGACGATGGCCCGGCGGAACCGGACGTCGGAGAATTTCGGGTTCTTCAAGTTGAACCCGTAGAACAGCTCGCCCAGGTATGGCTTGGCGGTGGCCTGGTTCCGCTCGGCCACCTGGGCGACCTGGTCGGGGGGTACCGAGGTCCAGTCCAGCTTGCCGGCCCGGAAGGCCTCGTAGGCCGCAGTGGCATCGGCGGCCAAGGTGATGTCGACGGCCTGCAGCGCCACGTTGGCCGTGCCTGGCGAAGGGACCAGGTGGAGCAGGTCGTCGCGCCGGCTCTGGATCATGAACGGCCCGCTCCCGATCGGCTGGACTGCGAACCCACCCGATTGGCCCTCGGCGGGCGCCGCTTCGACGGCCTCCCGGGGGACGACGCCGAATGTGGGATTGGCGAGCACGGCGGGCAGCGACGACAACGGCTGGTCGAGGTCGATGCGGACAACGTCGGGGGCCGGCGTGGTCACGCCGGCCAGGCTGTCGCTCTTGCCGTCGACGTTGACGGTGCGGAACCCGGTGACCATCTCCAGCTGCGACGCCGCCGCCGACGCCGAGCCCTTCTTGGCGATCCGGTCGAGGCTGTACTTCACGTCGACTGCGGTGAGCGGCCGGCCGTTGGCGAAGACGGCGCCGGGTCGTAGAGTGAAGTCCCAACGCTTCTGGTCGGCGCTGCCTTGCCAGCGCGCCGCCAGCGATGGCTGAACCGCAGCCGACGCCGGGTCATAGGACGTGAGGCTGTCGAACAACTGGTCGGCGATCAGCAGCTCGCTCGGGGACCGGGCTTGGGCCGGATCAAGGGACTGCGGCCGCTCCACGCCGACCCTGAGCACACCAGGGGGCAGCTCCTTGACAGCCTGCGGGACCGGGGACGACTTGGCGGAGGAGCAGGCCGCGAGGAGGACGAGAACGGCGATTGCGAACCGTGACCGCATCGGGTGAAACGCCCTACTGCAGCCGGATGGCGAGGATGACGGTGGTGAAGGCAAAGACGATGGCGATCGAGACGGTGATCCGGTCAAGGTTCTTTTCCACCACCGTCGAGCCGGCCGACGCGGAGCCCATCCCGCCGCCGAACATGTCGGACAGCCCGCCGCCGCGGCCGCTGTGGAGGAGAACGAGCACGACGAGGAGCAACGACACGAGGACGTGGATGACCATCACGAAGGCCGTCAGCATAAGAGGAAAGACTACCCGGCGAGGCGGTACTGCACGATCCGGGCGAACTCGTCCGGATCGAGGCTGGCCCCGCCGACCAATGCGCCGTCGATGTCGGGCATGGCCATGAGCTCGGCGATGTTGGTGGCCTTCACCGAGCCGCCGTACTGGATCCGGACCTGGCCGGCGACGTCGCTGCCGGTGACGTGGTCGTCGAACAGGCCCGCCGCGGTCCGGCGGATCAGAGAGATGGTGGCCTGGGCGTCGTCAGGCGTGGCCGTGCGCCCGGTGCCGATGGCCCAGATCGGCTCGTAGGCCACGACCAGACCGGCGGCCTGCTCGGCAGGAAGCCCGGACAGGGCCGCTTCGACCTGCCCGGTGATCTTGGTTTCCGCGGATCCCGCTTCCCGCTCCTCCAGGGTCTCGCCCACGCAGACGATCGGCGTCATGCCCCCGGCGATGACCGCCTCGAGCTTGCGCCGCACCTCGATATCGGTCTCGCCGAACAGCTCCCGGCGCTCGGAGTGGCCCACGATCACGTACACCACGTCGAGCTTGGCCAGCATGGGCACGCTGATCTCGCCGGTCATCGCCCCCTTGGGATCCCAATGGCAGTCTTGGGCGCCCAGGGCGATGGGGATGCGCTGGTCGTCGATGAGCAACTGGATCGACCGCAGAGCGGTGAACGCAGGGTGGACCGATACGTCGACCCTGTCGTAGTCGTCCGTCGTCAGCCGGTACGACAACTTCTGCACCGTCTGGATGGCCTCCAGGTGGTTGTGGTGCATCTTCCAGTTGCCGCTGATGAGCGGCCTGCGCTCAGTGGGGGGCATTCGACGCCTCTCCCTGGCCCGGCGGCCGGGAACCACGGCGCAGGGCCTGGAGGCCGGGCAGGTCACCTTTCTCCAGCAGCTCGAGCGACGCCCCCCCGCCGGTGGAGACGTGGTCGATGTGGGTGTCGAGGCCGAACTTGGCCAGGGCGGCGGCGCTGTCGCCCCCGCCGACGACGGTGAAGCCGTGGGATGCAGCCACCGCCTCGGCGACGTCGACCGTGCCCTCCTGGAAGCGGGGATCCTCGAACATTCCCATGGGGCCGTTCCAGAGAATGGTGCCGGCCGTGGCCAACGGGCTGATGAACTTGAGCGTGCTCTCGGGGCCAATGTCGAGGCCTTTCCAGCCCGCCGGCAGGCTGCCGTGCGTCACCTTCACCTCCTCGTCGGGGCCCATGGCCACGATGTCGGTGGGGAGGAGCAGCTTGTCCTTGTTGTCGCCCTCGAGGAACCGCGTGCACGCGTCGACCCAGTCGGGCTCGACCAGTGAGTCACCGACCTCGTATCCCTGGGCCATGAGGAAGGTGAAGCACATGGCGCCACCGATGGCCAGGAGATCGACCTTGTCGATCAGGGCCTCGATCACGCCCATCTTGGAACTGACCTTGGACCCGCCCAGGATGGCGACGAAGGGCCGGTGGGGCCGGTCGAGGAGCCCACCCAGCACCTCGACCTCCCGGGCCAGCAACCGCCCGGCTGCGCTCGGCAGCCGGGCCGGCGGCCCAACGACAGATGCGTGGGCCCGGTGCGAGGCGCCGAAGGCGTCGTTGACGTAGAGGTCGAAGCCGTCGACCAGCGTGTCGACGAAAGCCGGGTCGTTGGCCTCCTCGCCCGGGTTGAAGCGCAGATTGTCGAGCAGCTCTACCCCCGGCGCCAGCTCGGCCAGGCGCTGGCGCACCGGATCCATGGAGTACTTCGGATCGGGCTTGCCGTCGGGCCGGCCCAGGTGGCTGCAAGCGGTGACGCGGGCGCCGTGCTCCTGCAGCCACTGAAGCGTCGGGAGGGCGGCGGTGATGCGCAGGTCGTCGTCGATGCGGCCGTTGGTGATGGGAACGTTGAAGTCGGTGCGCACCAGCACGCGCTGGCCCGACGGATCGGGCAGATCCTCGAGAAGGGGGAGAGTCACCCGCTAGCCGGCGGCGTTGGCGGAGCCGACGATCACCGAGAGATCGGCCAGGCGGTTGGAGTAACCCCACTCGTTGTCGTACCAGCCGAAGACCTTGACCAGGCTGCCCATGGCCATGGTCGAGCCGGGCTCGAAGGTGCAGGATGCAGGTGAGCCGACGATGTCGGACGACACGATCGGGTCCTCGCTGTAGACGACCACCTTGGACAGGGGCCCGCTGGTGGCGGCGGCCCGGAAGGCGTCGTTGACCTCCTCGACGGTGGTGTCGCGTCCGAGGACGGCGGTGAAGTCGGTGATCGACCCGTCCTGGACCGGCACCCGCAGGGCGGTGCCGTCGAGACGGCCCTTCATGGCCTCGAGGACGAGCGACGTGGCCCGGGCTGCGCCCGTGGAGTTGGGCACGATGTTCTGAGCCGCCGCCCGCATGCGACGGAGATCGCCGCTCTTGTTGACCACGTCGAGCAGGGCCTGATCGTTGGTGTAGGCGTGGACCGTGGTCATGAGGCCCTTCTCGACGCCGAAAGCGTCGTCGAGGATCTTGACCATGGGCACGAAGCAGTTGGTGGTGCAGGAGGCGTTGGAGACGATCTTGTGCTTGGCGGCGTCGAAGGTGTCGTCGTTCACGCCGACCACGAAGGTGGCGTCGACGTTTGTGGCGGGCGCCGAGATCACGACCCGGGGGGCGCCGGCCTCGATGTGGGCGCCGGCCTTCTGGCCGTCGGTGAAGAAGCCGGTGGACTCGACCACGACGTCGACGCCGACCTCGCCCCACGGCAGGGCCTTGGGATCGGCCTCGCTGAACACCTTGACCAGCCGGTCGCCGACCTGGAAACCGTCGTCGGTGACGGTAACCGACTCACCGAAGCGACCGTGGGTCGAGTCGTACTTGAGCAGGTGGGCGTTCATCTGCGGCGACGTGAGGTCGTTGATCGCCACGATCTCGATGTCGCTGCGCTGCTGGGCCGCCCTGAAGAAAATCCGTCCGATACGGCCGAAGCCGTTGATGCCCACTCGTACTGCCATCGAGTCCTCCCTTGGGTGCGAAAACCTTCCTATCCGACCAGTTCGGCGAGCGCGGCCGCCAGCAAAGCCGGGTCGTGACCAACACTGTCGTGCCGGGCCACCGGCCGCTCGACGCACTCTACGTCGAGAAGGCCCCTGGGAAGCGAGCCCGGATTGCACAAAACCACGTCGACGTCCAATCCGTGGGCCCGCAGGGCGTCGACATGGGCGGCGACGTCGTAGCCCGCGGTCTCCGGGAGCTGGGGCCGGAGGTTGCAGACGTACACCTTCCGGCCCGGCGTTGTGGCCAGCGCGTCCCGGATGCCGGCGACGGCCACCACGGCCAGCACGCTGGTGAACAACGAGCCCGGGCCGAGCACGACCTGGTCGGCGTCGGCCAGCGCGGCCAGGGCGGCCGGCGGGGGTTGGGCATCGGCGGGCACCACCGACACGCCGGCGATCCCTTCGGCGCGGCCCACCGCCACCTGACCGGTGACCGAGTCACCGCCGTCGCCCAACAGCGAGCGGATCTCGGCCTTGAGCACAACGGGCTCGGTGGTCGCCGGGATGACCCGGCCGACGGCACCGAGCAACCGGCCGGCCTCGATCAGCGCGGCCTCGAAGTCGCCCGTGGACGCGGCCAGTCCGGTGAGCACCAGGTTGCCGAAGGCGTGGCCCTCCAGCTCCCCGGCGTCGAAGCGGTGTTCGAAGGCGGCGGTCCACATCGACGCAGGATCGGCCAGAGCGACAAGGCACTTGCGGAGGTCGCCCGGCGCGGGGATGCCGAACGCGGCCCTCAGCCGTCCACTGGAGCCGCCGTCGTCGGCCACGGAGACGATGGCGCACACGTCGTCGGCGTACCGGCGTACGGCAGCCAGGGTGGCCGCCAGCCCGTGCCCTCCCCCCAGGGCGACGACCCTCGTCACTACTTGCCCAGGTCTCGGTGCTTGACCATGGGGTCGAAACCCCGTTTGCGGAGAACCTTGCCCAGCTCCTCGGCCATGAACACGGAACGGTGGGTGCCACCCGTGCAGCCGACGGCGATCGACAGGTAGGACTTGCCCTCCTTGACGTAGGCGGGCAGGAGGAGGGCCAGCAGGTCGTCGAGGCGACGCAGGAACTCGCCGGTTTCGGGCTGGGACCGCACGTACTCCTGGACCGGGGCGTCGAGGCCGGTGAAGGGGCGCAGCTCGTCGACCCAATGAGGGTTGGGCAGGAAGCGGCAGTCGAAAACCAGGTCGACGTCGAGAGGCAGGCCGTGCTTGTAGCCGAACGACACGATCGTGGTCTGCAGCGCAGTCTCGGAGTCACGGGCGAACAGGTCGAGCAGGCGGTCCCGGAGCTGGTGGACGTTGAGGTCGCTGGTGTCGACCACCACGTCGGCCTGGGACTTGACACTGTCGAGCAGGGCCCGTTCCCGACCGATGGCCTCGGAGACCCGGTCGGAACCCGACATGGGGTGGCGGCGACGGGTGTTCTCGTAGCGCCGGACCAGCACGTCGTCGGAGGCCTCGAGGAACAGGACGCGAACCCGGGCCGAGGTCTCGCGCAGGTCGTCGAGGGCGGTGGACAGCTCGTCGAGGTAGTGCTCGGTGCGCACGACGAGCGCCACCTTCTCCGTGGCGGCGCCGGGGGTCTGCACCAGCTCCACGACCTTGGAGATCAACGCCGGCGGCAGATTGTCGATCACGAACCAGCCCAGGTCCTCGAAGGTGTCGCCGGCGGTCGACCCGCCGGCACCGGACACCCCGGTGATGATGATGAACTCGCTCATCGCCGGTCGCTCACCACACGGCCAGGATACGTCAGGCGACCTTCTCGGCTCGGAGGAAGAGGAGGCGGGGAATCGTCGCCGCCGCGGTGTACTCGTCCGCCCGGGCCAGGAAGCCGGGTGGGGGCGCCGGTTCCTCCATCCGGGTGATGAGCAGACCGGCGGCGGCCATGGCGTTGACGTAGCGCGACAACGGTCGGTGGATGAAGGGCAGGAAGACGTCCTTGTCCACCTCCTCCAGCGACTTGTCCTCGACCAGGTAGGGGCCAATCCGCCAGTACTGCTCCTCGAGAATGTGGTCGTCGATCCAACCCGACCCCGGCACCTGCAGGAGCGGGTGGTTCAGGAAGAAGAGGAACCGCCCGCCGGGCCGCAGCACCCGCCCGACTTCGGCGATCGCCTCCACCATGCCGTCGATGTGCTCGAACACCAGGCAGGCCAGGGCGACGTCGAAGGACGCAGACGGGAAGGGCAGGGCGACGGCCTCGCCCCGCAGGTAGCGGGGTTCGCCGCCCCTCGTCTTCGCCGCCCGGAGCTGGGCCCACGACGGGTCGACGCCCACGACCCGCGTTCGCGTCGCGCCACCGACGGCGGTGGCCAGGCGGGCCAGCTGGCCCTCGCCGGTCCCCACATCGAGCACGTCGGCGGCGCCGGCCAGATGCTCGGCCGCCATGGGCAGTATCTGCTCGGTGTACTCGGCGTCGGCGCCATCGGTGAATGCGGCCTGCCACCACCCGGCATGGGCCTCCCACAAGTCGCGTTCCGTCATGGCCGGTGGAGCTTGTCATGGACGGCGATGGCCACCGCGTCCGGCAGCCAGGGCAGGGCGACGAAGGTCTCCAGGGTCGCCGCCTTCACCGCAGCCATGCCGCCCACCTCCTTGACCAGCCGCTTCCGCCGGGCCGGGCCGAGACCCCGGATGTCGTCGAGAACACTGACCGTCATCCGCTTGTCCCGGAGCTGGCGGTGGTAGGTGATGGCGAAGCGGTGGGCTTCGTCCCGCAGGCGCTGCAGCAGGTAGAGCGCCTCGGACTGGCGGGGGATCCGAATCGGGTCGGCCTGGCCGGGCACGTAGACCTCCTCGAAGCGCTTGGCCAGTGAGGCCACGGATATCTCGTCCTCCAGGCCCAGGCTCTCGATCACTCTGATGGCCACGCTGAGCTGACCCTTGCCCCCGTCGACTAGGAGCAGGTTGGGCGGGTAGGCGAACCGCCGGGGCCGATCGCCCACCGGCCGGTCGCGCTCGATCAGCAGGGCGGTCAGCCGGCGGGTCAGCACTTCCTCCATGGCCGCGAAGTCGTCGTTGCCGGGGACTTCACGGATCTTGAAGCGCCGGTAGTCGCTCTTCTTGGTGAGCCCGTCCTCCATGACCACCATGGAGCCCACGTAGTCGCTGCCCTGGATATGGCTCATGTCGTAGCACTCGATCCGCAGAGGCGGGTCGGGCAGGCCGAGGGCGTCCTGGAGGGCATTGAGGGCCCGGGCCCGGGCGTTGTGGTCGGATGCCCGCTTGAGCCGGTGGCGGACGAACTCCTCCTTGGCGTTCTGGGTCACCATTTCCTGCAGCGCCCGCTTGTCGCCCCGCTGAGGCACCCGGATGACGACGTTCGAGCCCCGCGCCCCCGACAGCCAGTCGACGTAGACCTCGGGGTCGTCGGGCATGGCCGGGACCAGGACCTCCTTCGGTACTGAATTGCCCTCGGTCTCCGCGTAGAGCCCCTCCAGCACGTGACCCACGAGCTGGTCGGGTGTGACGTCCTCCACCTTGTCGACCACGAATCCCTTGCGGCCCATGACCCGGCCCTTGCGGACGTAGAACACCTGGACGGCCGCCTCGAGATCGTCGCCGTGGATGCCGATCACGTCGAGATCCTCGGGGCGCTCGGTGACCACCGCCTGCTTCTCGATGGCCTTGCGCACGCTGGTCAGCCGGTCCCGCACCCGTGCCGCCCGCTCGAACTCGAGATTGTCCGCCGCCTCCCGCATCTGGCGCTCCAGCCGGTGGACGACCTCCTGGGTATCGCCGGAGAGAAAGTCGATGAGCTCGCCGACCAGGCGGTCGTACTCACCGGGGCTGACCTCGCCGACGCAGGGGCCGGTGCACTTTTCGATGTGGAAGAGCAGGCAGGGCCGGCCGAGGCGCTCGTGGCGGCCGAACTTGTTGTCGCTGCAAGTCCGGATCGGGAAGGTCCGCAGCAGGAGGTCGAGGGTCTCGCGGATGGCGTAGGCGTGGCCGTAGGGCCCGAAGTAGGTGGTCCCCTTCCGCCGCTTGCCCCGCATGACCATGGCCCGGGGCCACTCGTCGCCCGGGGTGGTGATGGCCAGGAAGGGATAGCTCTTGTCGTCGCGCAGGCGGATGTTGAACCGGGGCCGGTGCTGCTTGATGAGGCTGTACTCGAGCATGAGGGCCTCGACGTCGTTGCGGACCTGTATCCACTCGACCGACTCGGCCGCGGCCACCATCTGGGCGGTACGGACCGGCATGGTCGACGGCGATCCGAAGTAGTTCGACAGGCGCTGGCGGAGCGACCGGGCCTTGCCGACGTAGATGACCCGGCCCTCGGCGTCCTTGAACTGGTAGGAGCCGGGGGCGTCGGGAATGGTGCCGGCGAGCGGACGCTTGACCACGTCTCAATATGCTATCCGATATCGAATGCGTTATCATGAGGGCCATGACACCGACGGGTGAGTGGGTCAACGGCGCTCGTAGGAGCGCGGGCCTCAGCCAGCGGCAGCTCGCCGCTCGTTCAGGAGTGGCTCAGCCGATGATCGCCCGCATCGAGTCTGGCCGTCAGATGCCCCGAGCCGACACGCTGGATCGCCTTCTGAGGGCGTGCGGCTGGGAGCTCGACATGAGCCAACGGCGAGGACAGGGAGAGGACCGGAGCCTGATTCGGTCCTGGCTGGCCCTGACGTCGACGGCCCGGGCCGAGCGGGGAGCGGCCTATGGCAGGTTCGCCAGTCAACTGCGCCGAGCGGCGGTCGCCGTGGCGGGGCCGATGTCGTGACGGCGCCTTTCGACCCCTTGCTAGCCCTGAAAGTCTTGGCTCGCCACGACGTGCGCTACGTGATCATCGGCGGTTTCGCCGGGGATCTGCTCGGTGCTCCCCTCAACACCAACGATCTCGACATCTGTTACGAGCGGACACGCGAAAATATGGACCGCTTGGCCGCCGCCCTCGTGGAGCTGCGGGCGACCCTGCGCGTGGTGGGGGTGGAGGAAGATCTCCCGTTCCTCCTCGACGGGAAGACGCTCGCAGCCGGCGACTCGTTCACCTTCGACACCGATGCAGGCGCGCTGGACATACTCGGCACACCGTCAGGCACGAAGGGATACGGTGACCTGACGGCGGGGGCCCGCTCGGTTCCCCTGGACGACCTTGATGTGCGCGTCGTCGACCTGGCCGACCTCATGCGCATGAAGCGGGCGAGTGGCCGGGTCAAGGACAGGCTGCACCTTGAGGTACTCAGCGCCCTTCGGGAGATCCTGACCGAGGGGGACGGGGCCTCGGCAACGTAGTACGTCGCGGCGTGGACGATTTCGCCATCAATGCCCGAAGCCTCCGAAGTTCTGCCGACGCGATGAGGACAGGCCACGTACACTGTGCCCACGCCGGCCTGGTATCCGGCGCCATATTCAAGCTCCGAGGCCGACAACCCCGCGTGAGGCGACCAGGCTGTCTCCGCCGGCCGATTCGGGGCTCCCATAAGGGAGAAATCAATGCCCGCTTCAAAGTCAGAGGTGCGGATTCAAGGGGTACTCCCCGATCGGTACACCGCGGCCACGCAGGACGAGCTGGCGTCGTGGATCGCCGACGCCAAGGCCACCCTGGGCGATCGGCTGCTCATCCTCGGTCACCACTACCAACGCGAGGAGGTCATGCGCTGGGCCGACGCCCGGGGCGACTCCTTCGGCCTCTCCCGCCTGGCCGCCGGGTCGGTGGCCGAGTACATCGTGTTCTGCGGCGTCCACTTCATGGCCGAGTCGGCCGACATCCTTACGGGCGGTCAGCGACACGTGATCCTGCCCGACCTGAACGCCGGCTGCTCCATGGCCGACATGGCCGACCTCGACTCGGTCGAGGAAGCGTGGGACGCCCTCGCTGCGGTCACCGACGTCGACCGGATCGTCCCGATCACCTACATGAACTCCTCCGCCGCGCTCAAGGCCTTCGTCGGCCGCAAGGGCGGGGCGGTCTGCACGTCGTCCAACGCCCGGGCCGTCGTCACCTGGGCCCTGGGCCGGGGCGACAAGCTGCTCTTCTTCCCCGACCAGCACCTGGGCCGCAACACCGGCTACCAGCTCGGCATGGGGGCGGCCGACATGCGGGTCTGGGACCCGAAGCGTGAGCTGGGCGGGCTGGAAGAGATCGACGTCAAGGAGGCCACGCTGCTGCTGTGGAAGGGGCACTGCTCGGTCCACCAGCGGTTCAAGGTCGCCCACGTGGACGCATTCCGAGCCGAGCACCCGGACGGGATCGTGGTGGTGCACCCCGAGTGCGCCCACGAGGTGGTCGAGGTCGCCGACCAGGTCGGCTCGACCGACCACATCATCCGGGCCGTCGAGGCCGCGGCGCCCGGGTCGGTCATCGGGGTCGGTACGGAGATCCATCTCGTGCAGCGCTTGGCCGCTGAGCACCGCGACCGCACCGTGGTGTCGCTCGACCCCCTGGTCTGCCCGTGCTCCACCATGTTCCGCATCGACGCGGCGCACCTGGCGTGGGTTCTCGAGAACCTTGTCGAAGGCCGGGTCGTGAACCAGATCAAGGTCGACGAGGCGACGGCCGATAACGCAAGGGTCGCTCTCGAGCGCATGCTCGAGATCACCTGAGTCGGGTCAGAAGCCGATGTCGTGACGAACTGATGCGCTGGAAAGCCAAGGCGGTCGTACAGCGCGTCTTCAGCGATGTGCCCGGGGCCGAATCACTCAACTACCTGTGCCAAAAGCGGGTCTTCCGGTCGCTGCCGGTCAGCGACGCCACATTCAGTGAGAGCGTCGGCACGGCGAGGCGCCACCTCGATACGCTGGCCGTCCACGGTTCGGTCCCGATCGAGCAGGCCCGATTCTACGAGTTCGGTGCGGGGAAAGACCTGATCTGATCATACCCCTCGCCTATTACTGCCTCGGCGTTGAAGAGCAGGTCGTCGTCGATATCCGCCATCTGGCGCGCGAGGAGTTGGTGGCCGACGCTCTCCGCCGGCTGAGCCAGGGAGTCGTCCCCGACCTGGTCC
>JBBSIS010000094.1:0-11900 GCA_038231955.1 Acidimicrobiales bacterium | reverse complement strand
GACACGTGGCAACGATGGGAGCGAATCCTGCATGCGGTGAAGAGGAGGACGAGATCTGCAGCGTTCTTCCCTACCTGCCTGCCGTGCCTGCAACCCCTTCAGGCCTACGACAAGCCCGTATTCTTGACAACTCCAGATAACCCTCGGCCTCATGGTGAACGTGATCGTCCTTTGGCAGACGGTGTACATCCAGGCCGCCCTCGACCACCTCGCCGCTGCCGGGCACGAGATCGACCCCGCCAACGTCGCCCGCCTGTCGCCGCTCGGTCACCCGACGATCAACCTCCAGGGCCGCTACCGCACCACCGGCGGAGCCCCGGCCGGCGGGCTGCGACCGCTGCGGACCGCCACATGACGACGAGCGAGGCGACGGCGAGTCGGGTTCGGCGCCGGTGACGACTATTGAGCGGGTGGCCGCTGAGCTGCGTTCGCTGCATCGCCACGTCCACGACCGCGCCGCGGCCCCCTACGACGTCGAAGGCGAGCCTGCGCGTCGAAGCCGCCAGGTCTTGGCCCGCTACGACGGGCTGCTCGCCGAAGCCGCCCGCATGCTGGAGACACCGTGCCCGTCGGGGCGGCTCACCGATGCCGACCGCCAGTGGGTGGAGCAGGCCCTGGCCGAACGCGGGCTGGACATCGGCCCCAACGGCGCCACGTAGGTTCGCTGGTCATGGGCGAGCCGCACCCGATGGGCGTCATGGCCGATCCATCCGAACTGGTGGCGGCCCTGCGCTCGTTGGAAGTGATCGATCGAGTGCCCACCGGTCCGGAACAGGCGGAGGCGGAGCGGCGAGCCGGCGGGCGGGCACTATGGCGCCTCGAGTGCGCTCAGCATCTCGCTGGCGCCGTCGAGATCCAGGTGCTCATGGCGGCCGGTGCCGCGGCCGACGCCGGCCATGGCGACATTCCGATCACGCTCACCGGCCGGGAGTTCTACGGCGGAGCGGGGGCCGCCGACGATGCAGCGCGGATTGGGGTGCTCCTGGCGCTGACCCGTCGCCTGGCCGATCAGGTCATGCTACTGAACGCCCGATTGCGTCGCGGTGACGGCCTTTGAGGAACATCGGAACGAAAAGTCACGTTAAGGACGGGGCGGCCCGGATCGCTGCGGTCAACAAGGCCCTCTCTGTGGCCCTGTGCTCGGGTCCGTGGCACCAGGGGCAAGGTAGGAGACTGGGCACCGCCGAAGGCGTGCCGATCACCACGTCGTGCGACGGGAACCCGGCCGTCGCTCCGATGCTGGTCCCAGCCATCGCCTACATCATCGCCCGGTTCGGCCGGGCCCGACGCCTGTCACCGCCGACCCGGGGCTACGGCGAGGCCGCCGTCGACGAGTCCTCAGCCAGGGCCGCGGTCACCGAGGAATAGCGCGACAGGCGGTCTGCGGCGATCATGACCTGGCGTGCAGTTACGCTTCACTTGGTGATGGGTGCTCGGGTCGGTGGGTGGCTGGCTGTCGGCGTGAGCGTGGCGTTGCTCGGCGTGGTGCTCGTCCGCGACGTCGGTCTGAACGTCCTCAACGGCTGGACGATCTTTCTGGCCGCCGCTGGCGGCCTGATCGCCATTACGCATGACGGGCGAGCGGCGCGGCTGACCGCGTTCGCTCTGATACTCCTCGCCGCGCTCCCGGCGCTGGTAGGCGGCTTTGCGCTGCTCTACCTGCCGTCCCTCGTCCTGATCCTCCCCTCCATCTGGACAGGGTCGCGGCGACGGCGCATCACGAACGCCTGACGATCGGGATCGATCACCGCACGTCCCCCTACTTGACGACGCTCCGGCGATCTTCACCCAGCGTGTCGCCGTGGTGGTTCATCGAGCGTGCCGGGCGCGGGCGGCTCCAACCCCCATTGCCAGTCCAGACATCGTGGGAGGCGACCTGGTTGTACACGAACGGTGGATTCGATGCCGGGCGAGACCGATGAGGAAGCCGAGCGCCAGCGCGATGCGAGCGTCGGTTGGAAGATCTTCAACGTCACCGTGACGGTGCCGCGCTGGAGGGCGAGACCTTGTGGGACGCACGCTGCGCCGGTGCCGGGTGGATGCGGGGCTACCGCACGATGCCGGGGTTGCCTTCTCCGCCCGCCGCCCCTTTGGGTTGTGTCCGTCAGGCGATAGATTCCGCCATCTTGACCAGCTCCGTCAGAGGGATGCCGCTGGTGCCCTCGTCGCCTCCCGCCTTCAGGTGCTGGGTCTGAAGGTCATAGGCCACCCCGCCGCGCACCCAGCTGACGCGGTAGACGCCGTAGCCGCTGATCGGCGTGACCACCGTCGCCGTCGCGCCGGGGAGGCTGATCGTGACGACGGTTGCGAGCCGCGGGTCGACGCCCTGAAAGGTGCTGACGTCCTGCGGCCACTGGCTGAGGTCGATACCCGTCGCAGGATGCATCGGTACGCCGGGCGTCGGCTTCGTGGGAGTCGCCGGCAACTCCCGGCTATTGGCCGCGCCAGGCAGGGTGAAATGCTGAATCCAACCGCCGTGGAGCACTGCCTTGCCCCCAGCTGGCTCGGCTCCGGCGGGTAGGTAGCCGGGAACGGCGTGGGTTCGGGCCAGATCGTCCGGGTCAGGGGCCGTCGCCGACAACGCTGGTGACGGGCTGGCCACGACGGGGGCGGAGGCACCCACGGTGAGCGGCGCCGGCACACCACTCGAACGCATCGTGACGACAACGACTGCGCCAGCGGCGACGGCCAAGCCGAGGGCGACGCGGAGCCTTGTGCTGCTTGTCTTGGTCATCGTCTCGCTCCTCGCCCTGGAAGGTGCACGCCGAGTAGAGGCTCATTCGTGCGTCGAATCGAGAGCTGGGGTGGCCCTCACGATGAAGGTGGGCGCGCTGACGAGGGCGAGGCCGACAACCAGCGCTGGCAAGTTGATCACCCAAGCGAAGTAGGTCGGGGTGGCGACAGACACGAGAAGGAGCGCTCCGGCTGCCCGGTCTCGGGCATGGGCGAGGGCAGTGGCCGCCAGCACCGCGAATGCTGGGAACGCTAGCGACGCGATACCGATCGCGACCCGTGCGTCCGGGTTGACGCTACTGAGGGACGACAGCGCCACCGCCAACCCGATGGCGGCCCAGGTGACGGCTCCGAGCTGTAGCGATCGCCGATCGACCACGGCTACCTCCCGCTTGCCACTCTACGCCTCGTCCGTGATATGGCCCGAAATGACGGGTGGGGCCGCCAAAGCGATGAGCGCCCCCGACAGCACGACCCGGTTGGAATATCCGGCCCCCGCCCCATCACGGCCTCGACCCAGCGGGGAGGGTGCCCCGCGAGGGCACGTCGCCGGAAGCGGTTATGCGGGTCTTCGCGATGAAGCGGGGAGCGTGACCTTGAGGGTCCGGGCCGATAGAGGGTTGACCATCCACCTCTGAGGCCAGGGGCCTCGTGATTCTTGGAGCTGTCGAAGGCAACCGAGAATCGAGGAGGCCCTGGTGATATTCGAGCGTAGCGAGACAGCGGTTGCGGTCCTGGGCCTGGCGGGCTTCGTGCTGCTGGCTGCGGTGGAAATCGGCGGTGAGCTGCATCAACTGGTGGAGACCGAGGCCGCCACGGTGGGCTGTGGGAGCTGCGGCAGCCGGGCGGTGTCGAAGGGCCGGCGGCGGACCAAGCTCCGTGACCTGTCGTGCGGCGGCCGACCCGTCGTCGTGGTGTGGTCCAAGCGCCTGTGGCGCTGCCCGGAGCCGGACTGCGACGTGAACAGCTGGAGCGAGACCAGCCCGTTGATCGCCCCGAGGGCGTCGCTGACCGAGCGGGCCCGGATCGAGGCCTGCCGGCGGGTGGGCCAGGACAACCACGCCGTCGCCCAGGTCAGTCGCTCTCTCGGCGTCGGCTGGTGGACGGTCATGCACGCCGTTCGTGACCATGGAACGCCACTGGTGGACGACGCCGACCGCATCGGCGCGGTTGGCGGCCTGGGACTCGACGAGACGGCGTGGTTGCGGGCCAACGCCCGACGCCACACCGCCTTCGTCACCGGCTTCGTCGACATCGTGGCCGGCCGTCTGCTCGACATCGTCGCAGGTCGCAGCGCTGCGGTGGTCGAGGACTGGTTGGCCGCCCGGCCCGAGGCGTGGCTGGCCGGGGTGCACACCGTGGCCATCGATCCCCACCGGGGCTATGCCAACGGCGTCGCCACCAAGCTCGCCCACGCCACCCTCGTGGTTGACCCGTTTCACGCCGTCCGCCTGGCCAACATGGCCATCGACGACATCCGTCGGCGGGTGCAGCAGGACACCCGCGGCCACCGTGGGCGCACGGGGGATCCGCTCTACGGCATCCGCCGTCTGTTGCTGCGGGCCGACGAACGTCTGAGTGACCACGCCCGGGCCCGGCTCGAGGCCGGCCTGGCCGCCGGTGATCCCCGCGACGAGGTGCTCGACGCCTGGATAGCCAATTAACCGGCCCTCGGGGCTGGGTCAAGCAGAAGTTCGGCGGGTTGGTGCGGCTCTGAGCCGGCGGAGGTGCGCTTCGAGGCTGGTGATGACCCGCTGATGCCGGGCGGTCTCGGAGGCCCAGCCGCGCTTGTCAGCGTCGTCGTGAAGCTGGCGGATGTCGGCGAGCTGCGCGTCGATTGCCGGCGCGAATTCGGGAGCGGTGACGTAGTTGGGACAGGTCTCGCAGATGTTGGCGTAGGCGCAGGCCTCGGCCGCGAGGTCACGGGAGCAGTATCCGTGGGCGACGCGGGTCTTGAGCATCTCCGAAGCAAGCCACTCGACTCGCTCAGGGGCGGCGGCCCGGCCGACGGACGCGATGGGTATGCGCCTGGCGATCTTGCCGGCGGCCTGGTCATACGCAGCCTTGAGCGTCGGGGACGTGAGCCGGGCGTAACGAATGGTCATTTCCGGGCTGGAGTGCCCGAGCAGGGTCATGAGAGCCTGTATCGACATGCCATGGTTGGCGAGCTCGGTGGCCCAGGTGTGGCGGAGCTGGTGCGCGACGACTCGCAGCGGCTGACCGTCGGGGCCGGTGAGGCCGGCGGCGATCACGGCGTCACGAAGACCTCGTTGGATCCGGGTGGTGCCGATCCTTCGGCCGCGCTCCACGAAGACGAAGTCAGCGAGATGCCCGTCGCGTGGGTGGGGACGGGCTCGCTGGCCGACGCGGTGAGTGAGCCATTCATCGAGCGCTTCGAGAGCAGCGTCATCGACGGGAACAGAGCGCTCGTTGTTGAGCTTCCCCAGCGGCACGCGCAGCCAGGTGCCCTTCGCCCCGTAGTCGAAGAGGTCCTCCAGCTCGAGGTCGAGCAGCTCGCCGATGCGCAGACCGGTGTGGCGCAGCACGGTGATCCCAACTCGGGCGAAGCGATCGTCGAGACCACCGACGGCGGTCATCACCGCGGTGTCGACGTCAGGCGGAAGGGCGCGCGGCAATGAGTCGGGCTGGCGGGGTATGTCGGTGTCGAACACCAGCCGTCGGCGGGGGACGTCGGCCCAGCCCCACGCCCAGATGTCGTCGAGGAAGCCGCGCAGCGCCAGCGCGGCATGGGCGTGGACGTGGGGCCCGACGCGCCGGTGCGGATCGTGGCTTCCTCGACCAGTCCGGGCCGAGGTCCAGGTGAGGAACGCCTCGACGTGCCGCCGTTCCAGACCGGCGATCGACCGCAGCTCCGGGTCGTGGTCGCAGATGAACTCGCCGAAGATGGCCAGGGCGCTGGTGAGCTTGTCGATGGTCTTCGGTCGCAGAACGGTGGCCCGGACATCGAGATAGGCGAGCAGCGTCCGGCGGACCTCCGGGGCGGCGACGGCAGCGAGGCGGGCCTGGCGGGTGGCCGGGCCTCCCTCGCGGCGATGTTGTGCGGGCAGGTCGACCATGCCGGCCTCGAACAGGAGGCGACGCAGGCGGAAAAGCTGGCCCCGTCGGCCACGGCGCATGGCTTCGGTCAACCTCGGAGTCGTGTCGATCGCAGCGCAGAGGGCATCGAGGTCGTTCACGGTCAACGAACTCGGCGGCCGGCCCGTGAACGCAACGGCGAGAGGCAGCACCTCACGCACGGCCACGTCCGGAGCGCCGGCGCCCAGCCGCTGGGCGGCGGCACGGAGCCGTTGCACGTCAGCCGGGAACAGGCCCTCGATCCAGCGCGCCATGCTGTGACCGAAGTTCTTGGCGAACAAGAACTCGGCCTCGGCGTGACACCGGCCCGACACGATGGCGAACGCAACCAGCTGCCATGCGAACTGACGGCGGCCCAACTCGACGAGGCGCACGTCGAGCGGCATCGCCATCCACGCATCCAGGTCCGGATGAGCATCGAGGAACGCCCGGGCGGCGTCCAGTCGCTGGCGTCGATACTCGGGGCTGCCGCCCAGCAGAGCGCTGTGCTCGGTGAAGGCCGCCAGCAGGCCGGAGTCCGGCGATGTCGATGTCGCCGCTGCGGTGCTCATCTGCCCGTGGCCGCTCGGGCGGCAGCGAACTCCGCGGCCAGTGTGTCCGACGACAGGTGCACGTAGCGGGCCGTGGTCTCCGGCGACGCGTGTCCCATCAGCTCGCGCAACACGAGCAGGTCGATGCCGGCGGCGGCCAACTCGGTCCCATAGGTGTGGCGGAGCCGATGCGGCCGCACCCTCACCGCCCCCGACCGGGCGCGATGGGTGCGAAAGACTTTTCGCAAGCCGGCCTCGGTCATCGCCCGGCCTTGCGTCGGGCCGCGCAGCACGACGAAGCACTCCGGCGTGGAACAGCCCCGAGGGCGCTCCGAACGCAGGTAGGCGGCGCACTCGGTGAAGAACACGTCGTCGATCGGCACCACCCGCTCCTTTCCGCCCTTGCCCACCACCCGGACCCGTCGCAGGCCCATGTCGACATCGGCCAACCGCAGGGACCGGACCTCCGCGGATCGCAACCCGCCCAGGACCATGGCCAGCACCATCGCCCGATCGCGACGAGAGTCGAGATCACCAAAGAACGCAGTGACATCCTCCGGCGACAGGCTCTCTGGCAGCCGCTTCGGTTCGCGTATCAGCCGGCCACCCGATCGTTGTCGGACCGCGACATGGCCCAGCAGGCCGTTGCGTTGGCCTCGCAGCCCCGACGCCCGGCGGGCGGCCGGCACCGGATTGTCAGCGCGTTCGCCCACCATGACCAGATGCTCGAACAACCCGCGCACCGCAGCGATGCGCCGGTTCATGGTGGCGGGGGCCGGCCCTCGCCGACCCAACGCGACCACCTTCCCGCCGCTCGACGCCGGGTGCGACTGCCAGTCCAGGTAGTCGAACAGGTCCGTGGGAGCGACCTCGGCGAGAGTGAGCGATCGGTCAGCAAGGAAGCCCGCGAAGTTGGCCAGGTCGAACGCATAGGCCCGCACCGTCGCCGGTGAGAACCTCCGCAGCGTCAGATGCTCAAGGAACCGGTTGCCTGCTGTGACCATCAGGGCGTCGCCCTCGAGGCGGTGGCCCTGCGCTGCCACAGCAACAACACGAACGAGCGTCATGACGGCCTCCCTGATCGATTGTCCGACTCTCCGAGCGCGCGATGGTGGATGCCCCTCCGACTGCCCGCTCAGGGCCGGTTAACCGACAGGAGGCGCTGCGCTGGATGTACGCCGCCGACACCATGGTGGTGGCCGCCCGGCGTTTCGACGCCTTCGTGAGGGACGCCAAGTCCTCCTCGGTTCCCGAGCTGCACCGGCTGGCCAAGACCATGTCGAAGTGGCGCAAGGAGATCCTCGCCCATCACCGCTCTGGTGCCTCCAACGGTCCCACCGAGGCGGTGAACCTGCTCATCAAGAAGGTGCTCCGGGTGGCCCATGGATTCCGCAACCTCGACAACTATCGGCTGCGGCTCCTTCTCCACTGTGGGGTCCGGTGGCAGACTCCTCCTGCGACGAGAATCAGGGGTCGTTCTCCCCGCTTGGCCGCGTAGACCCGGTTATGCCCTCGTTCGCGGACACGCCGTTGGCCTGCGCCTTGGCCTGCGCCGCCTTGGCCTCCGGGCTGTTGGGGTCTCCGGGGTAACCGTGCCAAAGTGGCAAAGAACTCAGCTACTAACGGCAGTTAGTGGATGACTTCGGGCACTGGTAGCGGTCGACTGACAGCGTTGGGTGCCGAATGCGATCGAGCGCCTCGCTCGCCGCGTTCCGTGCTCGTTCGCCCGCTCCGTCAGGGATTCTCACGACCTGCTTCTAATAGTCATTAGTGGCAGCTTCGTGGTCTTGAACTGCTACTAACCGTGTCTGCCGTCCCCTGATAGCGTCGGAATGCCACTGCGACTAACAGGGGGGGAGCCCGTGCCGACACGCTCGAAGAGGTCCGATCCGGGTGTCGTCGACGCCGGCAAGGTGTTGGCGACCTACGCCGACTCCCTGGAGCACCAGCCCCTGGCCAAGCGGACCCGGGACGCTTACCGGGCTCAGGTGAGCGCCTTCGTCTCCTGGCTGGCCGCCACCGACCACGGGTCACAGGCGCTGACGGAGCCCCGGGTGCGGGACTCGGCGGTGCGGGATTACAAGCGCCACGTCAAGACGAGGAAGAAGTGGGCGCCGACGTCGGTGAACCAGGCCCTGGCCGCCATCGACAACTTCTACCGCTCCCTGAACATCGGGCGCCCCGACGTCGCCCGCGAGGACCTCCCCCAGCTGGCCCCGCGTTCGCTGGACGAGGGAGACCAGCGATCCTGGCTGCGCGCCGTCGAGCGCTGCCCGTCGGCGCGGGACCGGGCCATCGCCACGGTGTTCCTGTACACGGCGCTGCGCCTCTCGGAGCTGGCCGCCCTCGACCTCGGCGACGTGTCCATGTCGGCCCGGCGCGGCCGCCTGAAGGTCCGCCTGGGCAAGGGCGACGCCTACCGGGAGGTGCCCCTCAACAGCGCCTGCCGAGCCGCTCTGCAGGAATGGCTGGCCGCCCGGGCGGAACAGCTGGCCAAGCAGGACCAGGGGGACGCCGAGGCGCTGTGGCTGGCCCGTTCGGGCCGGCGGCTGTCGAGCCGGGGCATCGACGTGGTCGTGCGCCAGCTGGCCACCGATGCCGGCCTCGAGCTGTCGGCCCACCTCCTCCGCCACACCTGCGTCACCAACCTCGTGCGCGCCGGCACCGACCTGGTGCTGGTGGCCGAGCTGGCCGGCCACCGCCGTCTCGATACCACCCGCCGCTACAGCCTGCCGTCGGAGGCCGATCGCGACGCCGCGGTCGAGGCCCTCGTGCAGTCATGACCCGTGCCGCCGTGACCAGCGCAGCCCTGACCACCCGGTCGAGGAGCTGATGGGCGCTGGCACCCCGGGCCCTATCCGATGCCGAGCTCGAATCGCTCACGAGCTGGCCGCCCGCCGTCGCCCACAGCGACCTGGTCGAGTACTTCACCCTCGACGTCGATGACCTGCGCTGGGCCCGCTCCTACCGGGGCGCAGCCACCCGACTCGGCCTGGCCGTGCAGCTGTGCGGGCTTCGCCTCCTCGGCTTCGTCCCCGACGACCTGGCCACGACGCCGACCGAGGTCACCGATCGCCTGGCCGAGCGGGTAGGCGTCGCCCCCAGCGCGCTGGGTCGCTATGCGGGCGAGGTCGACGGCCGCCTGCGCCGCCTGTACGTGGCCGCGGTCATCGAACGCGCTGGCTGGCGCAGCTGCGGGCCGAGTGAGCGCAAGCGACTGACGGACTGGCTCGTGGCTCGGGCCCTGGAGCACGACGACGCGTCGCTGCTGTTCGGCCAGGTTCTCGAGCACCTCCGGGCCGAGCGCATCGTCCGGCCTGGACTGGACCGGCTCCTGCGCTCGGTGGGCGAGGCCAGGGTGGCCGCCGACAAGGAGATCCACTGGCGCCTCCGCCCCCAGCTCAGCCCAGCCCGCTGCGAGCAGCTCGATGCCCTGGTGGTCAACGATCCCGATTTGGGCATGGCCCCGCTGGTCTGGCTCGACAAGGGCGCCACCAGCTTCGCTCCGGACGCCATCAAGGCAGAGATCGCCAAGCTCTGCTACCTGCGGGTGCTCGGGGCCGACCGCCTCGACCTCTCGACCGTCCCCCCCGAACGGCTCCGCCAGCTGGCCACCGTGGGCCGGCGCTCGACGCCCAAGGCGCTGCGGGCCATGGCGCCCGAGCGCCGCCACCCCATCCTGCTCGCCACCCTGGCCGGGACCTACTCCAGCGTCGTTGACGAGGTGGTGCAGATGTTCGACCAGGCGCTGGCCGGCACGGACAGCCGGGCCAGGCACCATCTGGTGGAACGTCGGTTGGCAGAGGCTGACGCCAACGTTGAGCGACTGGTGCTGCTGGACGACATCCTCGACGTCGCCCTGGACGACGGGCTCGACGACGCCTCCGTGGGGGCCGGGGTCCGCGGCCTGGGCCCGGATCGCCTGGCCGCCGCCGTACGGCGAGAGGACGAGCGGCTTCCCCGTGACGGTGGCCACCTGGCCCTGCTGGAGGCCCGTTTCGCCCACGTCCGCTCCTTCGCGCCCCAGGTGCTCACCGCCCTGAGCTTTCGGGCCAGCATGGCGAGCGAGACGCTGGATGCGATAGCGCTGCTGAAGACGATGAACGCCGAGGGTCGCCGCCATGTGCCCGACGACGCCCCGGTCGACTTCGTCCCGGCCCGCTGGCAGCCCTACCTCAGCGGTGCCCGGGCGGCCAAGGACGAGAACGCCTACAAGCACTACTGGGAGCTGTGCGTCCTCTTCGCCCTCCAGGGGGCGCTGCGGTCGGGGGAGATCTGGGTCGAGGGGTCGCGCCGCTACGCCGACCTGGCCTCCTACCTGATCCCCCTCGCCGACTGGCCCCAGATGCGGGCCGAGGTGGCCGAGCTGACCGGCATGCCTGCCACCTTCGTCGAGCGCCTGGCCGGCATCGACGCCGACTACGCCCGCTACCTCGACGAGCTGGAAGTCCTCCTCGCCGCCGACGATGCCCCGGTGCGCCTCGACGCCGACGGCGGACTGCGCCTCAGCCCGCTCGCCGCCGAGGTCGTCGACCCGGCGGTGCTGGCTGTCAAGGACGGCGTGCTGGCCCGCCTGCCCATGGTGCCGTTGGCGGAAGCCATCATCGAGGTCGACAAGGTCACCGGCTTCAGCGCCCGCCTCGCCCACGCCGGCGGGGCCACGCCCCGGGCCCCGGAGCTGGAGCACCGCCGCAACCTCTACGCCGCCCTGATCGCCCAGGCCTGCAACTTCGGCAGCACCCGCATGTCCGAGCTCACCGGCATCCCGGCCGACACCCTGGACTGGTACACGGAGTGGTACCTCCGGGAGCTGCCCGCCTTGGAGGCGGCCAACGCCGAGGTGGTCAACGAGCACCACCGCCACCCCCTGGCCCAGCGCTGGGGCGGGGGAACGCTGTCGTCCTCCGACGGGCTGCGCCTGCCCATGCGGGGGAAGTCCCTCACCGCTCGGGTGCTGTCGCGCTACTTCCTCCACGAGGGCGTCACCACCTACTGCCATGTCTCCGACCAGCACTCCACCTACGGCACCCAGGTTGTGGTCTCGACCGACCGTGACGGCCTCTACGTGCTGGACGAGATCCTCGGCAACACCACCGAGCTGCCCATCGTCGAGCACACGACGGACAGCCATGGCCAGCTGCTGGCGACGTTCGCTCTCTTCGACTTGGTGGGCAAGAAGCTCTCGCCCAGGATCGCCAAGATCGCCGACAAGCCGCGGTGGCGCCCCCATGCGGCCAGCCACTACGCCCAGTGGCCGCTCGCCGGCCCGCTGCTGACTGTTCACGCCCAGATCGACCTGATCGACGAGCACTGGGACGAGCTGGCCCGCATCGCCGGCTCGCTCAAGCTGGGCTACGTCTCGGCCTCGTTGCTGGTCGCTCGGCTCCAAGCCGGGGCCCGCCAGCACCCCGTGGCCAAGGCGCTGCTGGAGTACGGCAAGCTGCTGCGCACCCTGCACTCCCTGCGCTGGTTCACCGACGAGGCCTTCCGGCGCCGCATCGGCCGCCAGCTCAACAAGGGCGAGGCCCTCAACGACCTGCG
>JBBSIS010000093.1:0-11908 GCA_038231955.1 Acidimicrobiales bacterium | reverse complement strand
GTGGCCCAGGGCCCAATGCGTCGCCAGGGTCGGCATGGCGAGCACGGCGACGACGACCAGGCTGGTCCCGACCGCCTGGCGCATGCGGAGGCCGAACACCAGCACGTAGAGGGGGACGAGCAGGAAGCCGCCGCCGTTGGCGAGGAGGCCGGTGAGGAAGCCGACCCCGGCGGTGGCCGCCACCAGCAGCGGTCGGTTCGTGCGTCGAAGCGCGCCGGCCTCGCTGGACAGCGGGTCGATCGGGCGCACGATCCTCGCCCCGACGAGGATGAGTACCAGACCGGACGCGATGAGAAGAAGCCGGCCATCGACCCATCGGGACACGAACGCGCCGACCAGCGTGCCGGGCACGCCGCCGACCAACGACCAAGCCGCGGCGCGAGGCCGGGCGTCGCCCGAGCGCAGGTATGACGACCCGGCCAGCGCCGCCGCCGGGATCGTGGCCGGCAGCGGCGAAGCGACGGCGACGAGGGCGGGAAAGCCCAGCATGGCCAGCACGGGCGTGGCCACCGACGACCCCCCGACGCCAAAGAAGCCCATCAGCGTCCCGATACCCGCACCGGCCAGCACGACCAGCGGCCAGTGGTACACGGAACCCATCATGGTCCTCAGAGCGCGGGAAGAGTCAAGACACCCGTACTCCTGTGGAGGTCAGTCATGGGACGAAGCCGAGCCCGTGAACGACCTCGTGACGGACCACCGACGCCAGGCTCACAGTCCCGTTCGGGACTGTGCCGCTCGTTCCAAAGGGCCAATCCGGGCGGTCGGCCAGGACCATCCCGATCTGTGGCTGTCCCGGGTCGAGGTCAGTCCCTTTGAGCTGGTTCAAGAGGGCGAGCGGGTACAACACGTTCGGGTTCGGGCTCCCGCGAGCCCGACGACGACCTCGAGTGGTGCCGCGCCTGCGAGTGTGTCCCCGGGCTGGCGTTGCCAGTCGATGTCCACCGAGATGGGCACGCGGACGTCGAGGGCGGCGGCCCAGGAGCCCAACCCCGACATGATGGCTGGCTTTTGCTTGTTCTGGCACCGACGCGTGGTAGCTGACGACGAAGGCGTTGCCGGTGAGGGAGGCCGACTGAGTGAGTCGTGCCGCCGCGGTCTTGGACGAGCCCCCGAGGACGGTCTGGTGGTCGCCGCGCCCGAGAGAGACCACGCTCTGCGGCTCCGACTTCGACCACACGGGGGCCGACGCGCTCCACGCCGCCTGCCCCGGCAGGACCACAGCAAGGGCCACGCCCATGGCCAGGGTCACCGCCCCGCTGACCAGCCGGGCCCGGCGGCCGCCCACGTTCGTCGTCAACGCCACGAGCGCCAGCGTGTGCGGACTGCGGAAGGACGACACGCCGACCTGGAGACGGGCGGAGACCAACACCGAACGCCCGCAGAGTCGCCGACGAAGGTCATTCGCGTTTCCTTTTGTCTGTCCATGGTACCCAGAGGCCGACCGTCTCGCTCGTGAGCTGGCGCATGCGACCGGCGAGAGCATCACCACCGCCGTCGCCATCGCGTTGAGCGAACGCCTGGAGCGGTTACGCGGCCTTCCTCGCGGCCGGGATCTCGCAGGTGAGCTCAACGCCATCGCCCTGCGTTGCGCGGCGTTGCCCGTGCTCGACGACCGGCCAGAAGAGGAGATCCTCGGTTATGACCAGGACGGGTTGGCGGGCTGATGGTCCTCGACACCTCGGCGATCGTGGCGGTGCTGTTCGATGAACCCGAGCGGGACGAGTTCGTTCGCAAGATCGCGGCTGCGCCCCGCCGGCTCATTTCCAGCGCTACCTTGCTCGAAGCAGCGATCGTGGTCGAGTCCCGGCGCGGCGAGGTCGCCGGCCGCGAGCTCGACCTGTTCCTCCATCGTGCGAGGGTCCAGACGATCGCCGTAGACGGGGAGCAGGCCGAGCTGGCCCGAGCGGCGTGGCGAAGCTACGGCAAGGGCCGTCACCCGGCCGGCCTCAGTTTCGGCAACCTGTTCGCCTACTCCCTCGCACGCACCAGCGGGGAGGGGCTCCTCTTCAAGGGTGACGACTTCACACAGACCGATGTCGCACCGGCGTAGCCGGCTGGGCCTGCCGCGGCACCGGCGGCGCAGCGAAGCCTCGCCGGCTGGCCAGCGTGACGACGACTCCCGCCTTCCTCGTCGATATCGAGCGCAACGACGGTTCCGCCACTTCGGCTTCGATGCTGTCGCCGTCCCACCACGCCGGATCGAGCGGCTCGATGCCACCGGTTCGAACGAAGCGTTCCTCGCCGCTCTCCACCGGGCCGTCATTGCAGTGCCGTGCGGCTGATGGAAGGCTGGAGGCCCTCGGCGACCGCTTCGTGGTCATCTCGGAGAGCCTGGTAGATGCGGGACACCACGGCGCCATCCTGGCCCCGGCACCCGGAACGGGAGGTGTCCGATCGGCGCACTGCAGGTGAATCTCGAATCAACTCTCGACCAACGGCGCGACCCAATAGATGTCGACGACATCTATTGGCCTGTCCATGCCGACGCGCTAGGCATGTATGAGCCCGCAAGACGCGTCGCAGGAGGTAGATCATGCACGGACAGCGTCGATTTCGACGGACGGCAATGCTTGTTGGGGCGGCGGTGCTGCTCACGGTGGCCGGCTCTGTCGCCCAGGCCGAGGTGCAGCCCGGCCGGGTCGAGGGGAACGTGAGGGCCGGCGACGTCAACGACCCGCTTCGAGGTCGCGACATTCCCGGCTTGGCCGCGGATCCGGCCGATCCCCGTCACGTCGTCATGATCGACGAAGACTTCCTCGCCGGCCAGTGCGACTTCCACACCAGCTTCGACGGGGGGAAGACGTGGACGTCGAACGGCCATCTGACCGCGCCCTCCGACTTCGCCGACCCCCCTTGCCGCACGTTCGACTCCGGCGGCTACGCCCACTTCAACAAGAGCGTGGTTTTCGGCTCGGGGCAGAACGTCTACACCACCTACGCATCCCACCGGGGTGCGCAGCAGCGCCCGGAGAGCGGCGCCGACAAGGTTGGCGGCGAGGGAGACTCCGTCATCGTCAACCGCTCGACCGATGGCGGCAAGACGTTCGAGACCGGGACCGTGGCCATCAAAGGCGCCACCGATTCCCGGCCCTTCATCATCCGCCCGGGCGTGGCCGTCCAGCCGCGGCCTCAGGGGGACAAGGTTTACGCCGTGGGCTGGTACGTGGTCAACCCGCCGGGTTCGGGCGCATCGGGCGGCGCCGGCGACCGGCGCACGGTTGTCGTGAGTTCGGAGGACGGCGGAACGACCTGGTCGAACCCGGTGGAGGCCCAGGGGCCGGATGAAAAGGTCCGCGAGATAGCGCCGCCGGTCGTGGGCCCCGACGGCGCGGTGTACATCGCCTGGCGCAACCGTGACGATCCCGCTACCGCACCTCACCCCATCGTGGTGGCCAAGTCCTCCGACGGTGGGGCGACGTGGGTCCGGACGCCGATCGGCGACGTCGGCCCGGCCCCGACCAGCGCGCCGGCGCCGACCGGCAGCAGCGGCTACCCGAGGATGGCCGTCGACTCGAAGAACGGATCCCTCTATGTCGTCTACGACGGCTTCAACTTCGGCGACCTCGACACCGTGTTCCAACGCTCCACCGATGGGGGCACGACCTGGTCGGCGCCGCTGCGGGTCAACGACGACCCCAAGGGCACGGGCGTCCGTCAGCTCACCCCCCAGGTGTTCGTGGCACCCAACAGTCGGGTCGACGTCATCTGGATGGACACCCGGGCCACCTATCCGAGCGCCATCGTGCCCAAGCCGGCCGGCAGCGGCGACATCTACTACTCGTCGTCCTCCGACGGTGGGGCCACGTTCAGCTCGAACCGGCGGATCACCGACCGCTCGTTCAATCTCGACAACGGTCTGCTGGCTCGAATCGGCACCTACACCTGGTACGGCCCTGCCGCGGTGCCGCTCGGCAATGACTCTGTCCTGTTCGCCTGGGGCGAGGGACGGTACGGCAACGTCGACAACGGCACCAACGACATCGTGCTGGCCACCATGCAGCTCGGCCCCGCGCCGGGGGCGGCCAACGTTGTCGACCTGCCGAAGGCCAGCGCCGCCAACCTGTCGGTGGCGGTGTCCCAGGTGGCCTACCCCGGAGGCTCGGAGCGGATCGGCGCCGCCTTCACGTCGAAGCTCGTGGTGGTGAACAAGGACGATGTGGCCGGGGCATGGGCGGGCGCGGTGCTGGCCCGGGCCAATGCCTCACCGCTGCTCGTGACCAACGGCACGACGTTGACTAAGGAGCAGAAGGGCGAGATACGGCGGCTCAACCCCACCGGCCTGTACGTCGTCGGGAACGAGAAGTCGATCCCGGAGAAGCTGGTGAACGAGATCAAGGGAGCCGGGGTCATCACCACCCTGGCCGCCACTCCGCCCCCACCCGCGACCACGACGACGGGCCCGCCGATGGCAGGTGCGCCCGCGCCGGCGACCACCACGACGCTGGCGCCGACACCAACGGCGAACAAGGCGAGCGTGGTCCGGTTGGCGGGCACGACGCCGGCCGAAATCGGCAAAGCGGTGGCCGGCGCCCTTGACGTCCGCTCCGACGAGGAGAAGGGCCGGGCCGTGTCCGCCTTCGACGGCGCAGTGGTCGTCAACCCGGCCACCTCCGAAGGGGCGGCCGGGATCGCCTTCGCCGCCGCGCTACGGCTGCCGGTGGTCTTCGTCGACCGTGACGGGGTGCCGGCGCCGACGGCGGACGTCCTCAACGGCGCCGCGGTGAAGGCCACCTACGTCATCGGGGGCCCCCGAGCCGTGAGCGACGCGGTGCTGGCCCAGCTGCCGGGCGCAAAGCGCCTCGGTGGGGCCGACGAGGCCGCCACCACCGCCGCCGTCACCGACGAGATCAAGGCTCGGGGCCTGCCGGTCAACGTGGTCTACGTCGCCGACCAGGACCGTCCGGTCGATGCCGCCGTGGCCGCCGCCGCCGTGGCTCGCACCGGAGGCCTGCTCGTGCTCAGCCCGGGCGCAGACCCGGGGAAGGCCGAGGAGCAGGTCAAACGAATGGGCCTGACGCCGCAGGTGGACCGGCTCGTCGTGGCCCAGAGCGCCACCTCGACGCGGATCCCCTGGCTGCTGATCGCGCTGAGCGGTCTCCTGGCCGTGATCGGCATCGTCCTGATCGACCGGGCCGCGGCCCGCCGGCGAGCCAACGTCTCGGAGGGCGCGGCGCCGGTGTCGTCGAACGGCTCAGGCGGCAAGCGGTCGTCGTCCCGATCTCAGTCGAAGTCCCAATGAGCCGGAGGGGCAGCACAGCCCGCTAGTACGCCGGCGTCCCCGCACGCGACGCCGACTACGGCGCGGGATTGGCCCATACTTGACCCATGCTCTTTGCCCGACACAAGACTCGTATGACCACCGCCGAGGAAGCACTGCCCGGTCGCGACCAGCCCCTTCCGGCGGCCGATCGTCACCTCGTAAATGGCACCTCCCTGACGCCACCTTTTCCGGAGGGTATGGCGACTGCGGTGTTCGCCATGGGCTGCTTCTGGGGGGCAGAGCGCAAGTTCTGGACTGCGCCCGGCGTATACACGACGGCCGTTGGCTACGCCGGAGGGTTTACGCCGAACCCGACGTACGAGGAGGTGTGCAGCGGCCGGACCGGCCACACTGAGGCGGTCCTGGTGGTCTTCGACCCCGCGGTGACGTCCTACGACGCTCTGCTCCGGATCTTCTGGGAGAGCCATGACCCTACCCAGGGGATGCGTCAAGGCAACGACGTGGGGACCCAGTACCGCTCGGCGGTCTACGCCTCCTCACCGGTCCAGCTGGCGGCGGCGACCGCATCGGCGGAGGCGTACCAGCGAGAGCTGGCCGTCGCCGGCCACGGCCAGATCACCACGGAGGTCGCCGAGGACGCCGGCTTCTACTACGCCGAGGGGTACCACCAGCAGTACCTGGCCCGGAACCCGAACGGCTACTGCGGTCTGGGCGGCACGGGTGTCAGTTGCCCGGTCGGCCTGACCGCCGCCGACTGATCGGCGGGTGCGCCGCCTCGCAACTGCCGCCCTCCTGAGCCTTGGCCTGGTCGCCGCCGCCTGTTCGGACGACCCATCGACGGTTTCACCGTCGGCGGCGCCCCCCTCGACTGGGTCACCTTCGATTGGGTCACCTTCGATTGGCCCCACGGGCGCCCCGGCGACCAGCGCATCGGGCGGCGGACCGCCGACGACGACGGCGGGTTCCGTTCGGCTGGAGGTGACGGAGGTGGCCCGGGGCCTCGAGGTCCCGTGGGCCCTGGCGTGGGATCCGTCGGGCGCGCTGTGGTTCACCCAGCGGACGGGAAAGTTGACCAAGCTGGGGAGCCCGTCGCGCGACGTCGCCGGCGTGGTGCCGACCGGCGAGGGCGGCCTCACCGGCCTGGAGATCGACCGTCAGGGCCGGATGTTCGTGATGTACACCTCCGCCTCCGACAACCGCATCGTGCGCCTGGAGCAGGACGGGTCGCAGAAAATTCTCGTCTCCGGTATCGCCAAAGCCGCCATCCACGATGGCGGGCGGCTGCGCCTGGGCCCCGACGGAACGCTCTACGCGTCGACGGGCGACGCCGGCCAGCCCGACCTGGCTCCCGATGCATCGACCCTGAACGGCAAGGTGTTGAAGGTCGACCCGGACAAGGGCGGCTCGACGGTGTTCACCAAGGGCCATCGTAATCCCGAGGGCCTCTGCTTCGCCCCCGACGGGCGGTTCCTGTCCACCGAGCACGGGCCGACCGGCAACGACGAGATCAACGTGCTCCGGGCCGGCTTCGACGGCGGTTGGCCGGGCACGTCGGGCAACGGGATCAAGAACTACCCGTCCTCCGTGGCGCCCGCCGGCTGCGCCGTGTACGGCGCCGATCTCATTCCTCAATGGAAGGGCTCCATGCTCTTCGGCACCCTGCGGGGCGAGAGCCTGCGGCGACTGAGTTTTCGCGGCGACGGATCGGTGGCGTCGGAGGAGGTGCTCTACGAGAACACGTATGGCCGCATCAGGGACGTCGCCGTAGGGCCGGATGGGGCCGTCTACTTCACCACCTCCAATCGCGACGGCCGGGGCTCGGTGAACGCCGGTGATGACAAAATCCTGCGGATCGCTCCTGCCCGGTAGTCCGTCTCAAGTCGAGGTGACCACGCGCCGATCACGGGACCACTGAGGGTGGTGATCACGGAGCATGGTGAGAACAAGCAAATATGTCGGGTTCGTGGCCATCGTGGTCGGGGTGCTGCTGATGGCCGGCGCGGCGGCGTTGCCCGTGAGCGTCGGAGGAAGCGGGACCGGTCCACAGGCGGTGTTTCGGGCCGACGGGTGTGGGCCGGCAATATACGCGGCACTGCACCGTTCCGAATCGGACTGCCAACAGACCGCCAAGCGGCGGCTGTTGGCCACGACGACGGTCGGCCTGCTGATGGTGGTGGCCGGGATGGTCCTCTTCGCAGGCGGTGATTCGCGCCGGTCGAGGGTGGACGTGCCCACTCTCGTCAAACGCAGGTGATCGGGCTGTCCACGGAGCGCCCTGAAACTCTTGTTCGCCTCGGTAGGTGCCAGCGCCCCACTCGCTGCGAGCAACTCCCCGTCAGGCGATCGACCCTACCGGCCCCGCTCCTGCAGCAGGTCCAACATCTCGGGAAGCTCGAAGAACCGGGCCACTTCCACGGCCGACGGCGACCCGAGATCGGGGTCGGCGCCTTGCGCCAGCAGGGCCGTCGTCACCTCGACCGACCGGCGGAACACCGCTGCGCCCAGGGCGGTCTGGCCGCGGTCGTTCACCCGGGTGACATCGGCGCCCCGATCGAGCAGCATGCGGACCGTCGCCGGATGGGCGTGGTAGGCGGCCAGGGTCAGGAGGGTGTCGCCCGAGTCGTTGGTGAGGTTCGGCGGCAGGCCGGCGTCGACGAACGACGCCAGCTCGTCGGTGACCCCGTCACGGGCCAGCTCGAACATGCGGTGGGCGAAGGCGAGCGTCTCGTCGTCGAGCTCTGCGGCCATCTGCGCTCAGCCGAGCTTGGCCCGGAGGAACTCGAGCGTGCGTACCCACGCCTGCCGGGCCGCTTCCTCGTCGTAGACCTCGGGCCGGGTGTCGTTGAAGAAGGCGTGGCTGGTGCCCGGATAGCTGAACACCCGGACGTCCTTGCCCAGAGTCTGTAGCTGGGCCTCGAAGGCGGCGACCGCCTCGGGGTTGGCGATGTCGTCGTGCTCGGCGTAATGGCCCTCGACGGCGGCGGCCATGACCGACCAGTCCGGTTCTGCGCCGTGGGGTGCGATGCCGTAGAACGGGACGACGGCGCGCACTGCCTCCGGCCGGAGGGTAGCCAACCACAAGGCCAGGCCACCGCCCATGCAGAAACCGACGACGCCCACGCCGTCACCTCGGACCGAGGGGTGGGCCTGCAGGAAAGCGACCGCTCCGCCCATGTCGGTAGCGGCCTGAGGCAGGTCGAGGGCCATGGACGCCTTCATCGCCTCGTCCGGTTCGTCGAAGGGCACCGTACTGCCGTGGTAGAGGTCGGGCGCCAAGGCGGTGAACCCCTCGGCGGCCAGCCGATCGCAGACGTCGACGATGTGGTCGACCAGTCCCCACCATTCCTGGATGACGACCACGCCCAGCCCGGCGCCTTCCGGCGCCGGGGCCAGGTAGCCGCCGCCGCTATCGCCAGTGCCGTCGATCGGGAACTCCACCATCTCACCCATCGTCACCCTCTACCCATTGCTGCCGCCGAGCAGTTCCGGGGCGTCGGGGCAGTCGGCCGCCCGGGCCAGGGCGTCGGCGGGCGCCTGGGGCCCGTCGGGGCCGACCACCGCAGTGACCAGCTCCAGGGGCACCAGTTCCCACTCGGCAGCCCATGGCTCGGGATCCTCGGTGGCGGCCCGCGCCGCCGCCTGCCACAGCCGGTCGGGCAGGACCCGACCCACGCCGGCGACGACCCAGACGGGGATCTGCTCGGTGTAGGCCACTGCGGCGGCGGCGTGAGAACCGGTAACGGCCAGGAAGCCACCGGGACCGAGGGCGGAGGCGTCGAGGAGAAGGAGCGTGCTCGCCGTCACCGCCGCTGCGGTCCCGCCTTCAGGGACCAGGGCGGCGTCGGTCCCCTTTCGTTCGAGAGCACGTACGAGCGGCGACCCGTCGCCCATGGCGTCGACCACGAGGACGCTCGCGTCACCCCGGCGGCGCAGGGCCTCGGTGACCTGCACGGGCCAGCCGAGCATGGTCAACCGGGCGTCGTCGGGCAGGGCGGCGGCCAGAACGCCCGGCGTGGGATCGCGGTAAAGCTCGTCGGCGGCCCGCCACGCCTCGGCTTCCGGATCGGCGGCGGCGACCACCCGGGCGGCCAGCCACCACACCGGGCCGGCACTGGCCTGGCGGTCGACCAGGCGTCGGCAGGCCGTCACCAGGGTCATGGGGTCACCGGCACAGCCGGCCAGGGCGGCGGCCGCCTCCCGCGCCACCATCCCGGGATCCTGGCCCGAGGCTCGGGCCACCATCCGCAGCCGCTCGATGGGGTGCATCGGGGGTCAGGCGCCCGGCTTGAACACCATGAGGAACAGGGTGACGACCCACAGCACGTTCACGATGCCGCCCGCCACCGCCACCTTCTTGCCCAGGCCCCGCATCTCGGCGGAGGCGGCGCCGTCCTCGCTGGCCCGCAGGGCCACCATCTTGCGGACGGCGGGGACCTGCACGCCCACGCTCAGGCCGATCAGGACGAAGTAGAGGACGAACGACAGCGAGATCCACGCCTGACTGAACTTGAAGGCGTCATCGCTGAACAGGATGAGCAGGACGCCGAGAACCGGCACCGCGTAGACGGCCATCGTCGGCACCTTTCCGGTGACCGTCAGGGTGGTCTCGGCAATGGCCAGGCCCTCTCGCCCGGGGCGCTTCCGGTCCTCCTCGCCGTAGAACCCGGCGATCAGCATCCCTCCGAAACCGACGATGGCGGCCAGGATGTGCAGGACCTTGACGAACTGGTAGAGATCACCGTCTATGCCCATTTGCCCTCCCGGCTTGGCTGGTCACAACGTAGCTGGGCTACCTTCACCGTGGCGTGGCAGCGAACCCCCCTCTCGACCTGGTCCTCACTCCCCTCGACGGCCGTTCGCGGACCGTCCGTGAGCTGCTGACGACCTTTCACCTGCTCTTCGTGGCCGTCGACCCGTCGAACCTTCGCAGCCGGTGGATCGTGCCGACCGCGGCCCGGGTGCTCACCGGGTACGAGCAGGCCGACTGCCGGGTGGCGTGGCTCGTCGCCGGCGACGGCACCGACGCCCGTAAGTTCCTGGGCCGGTGGGCCAGCGACATCACGACGTTCGCCGATCCCGCCCTCACCGCCATCAAGGGTTTCGGGCTGGGCAGCCTGCCAGCCATTGTCCATCTCGGTCAGGACGGCGCCATCGTGAACTCGGTCGAAGGGTGGAACCCGCCGGAGTGGCAGGCCCTGACCACGGAATTGTCCGCGCTGATGCGGTGGAGCAAGCCCCACATCCCCGTTGACGGTGACCCCGGCGCCTTCGCCGGTGCTCCTCTTCCCCGCGTCTGACGTCGCCCCACCGGTTCGGGGAACCGGCTTACAGAACCCCGCCCTGGGTCATGGCCTGCACGTCGAGCACCGTGTCGAGCTCGTCGGCGGGGAGGAGGCGTCGCTCGACCACGACCTGGCGGATGGTCTTGCCTTCAATGGCCGCCTGACGTACCACCGCAGCCGACGCCTCGTAGCCGATGTGGGGGTTGAGGGCGGTGGCCAGGGCAGGAGAGGACTCGGCGTTGGCCCGGCAGCGGTCGACGTCGGCCTCGATGCCGGCGACGCAACGGTCCGCCAGGAGCCGGGCGACGGCGGCCAGGATGGCGATGGACTCCAGCAGGTTGCGGGCCATCATCGGCATGGCGGTGTTCAGCTCGAAGGCGCCGGCAGTGGCCCCGAAGGCCACGGCGGCGTCGTTGCCCACCACCTGGGCAGCCACCTGGTACACCGCCTCGGGGATCACGGGATTGACCTTCCCGGGCATGATCGAGCTGCCGGGTTGTAGGTCGGGGAGACGGATCTCGGCCAATCCGGTGCGGGGCCCGCTGGCCATGAGCCGCAGGTCGTTGGCGATCCGGGCCAGGGACAGGGCGACCGTGCGCAGCTGGCCCGACGTCTCCACCACGGCGTCCCGACCGCCCTGAGCCTCGAAGTGGTCACCTGCCTCCCGCAGGGCCAGGCCGGTGGCGCCGGCGAGGCGCTCGATCACCAAGGCCGCGAAGTCCGGCGGCGCGTTGATCCCGGTGCCGACCGCGGTGCCGCCCAGGGCCAGCTCCCCCAGACGCTCAAGGCAGCCCCGGGCCCGGTCGGCGCCGTGCTCGACGGCGGTGGCGTAGCCGCCCAGCTCTTGTCCCAGGGTGACGGGGGTGGCGTCCATGAGGTGGGTGCGGCCCGCCTTCACGACCGTCACCATCTCGGCGGCCTTGGCCCGGAGGGCACCGGCCAGGTGGGTCAGGGCCGGGAGCAAGTCGTGGGTGATGCCGTCGGCCGCAGCCATGTGGATGGCGGACGGGAACACGTCGTTCGACGATTGGGAGGCGTTCACGTCGTCGTTGGGATGGACCGGCCGGCTGATCCCTTGTCGGGCCAGCCCCTCGCCGGCCAGTCGGGCGATCACCTCGTTGGCGTTCATGTTCGACGACGTGCCCGAGCCCGTCTGGAACACGTCGACGGGGAAGTGGTCATCCCAGGCGCCGGTGGCGACCTCGTGGGCGGCGGCGCCGATGGCGGCGGCGACGTCGTTGTCGATCACGCCCAGGCGACCGTTGACCTCGGCGGCCGCCCCCTTCAGCGCGCCAAGGGCGGCAATCACCCGCCGGGGCATCCGGGTGCCGGAGATGGGGAAGTTCTCGGTGGCCCGCTGTGTCTGGGCGCCCCACTTGGCCCACGCCGGCACGGCGACATC
>JBBSIS010000092.1:0-11918 GCA_038231955.1 Acidimicrobiales bacterium | reverse complement strand
GCGCCCTCGAAGCCCACGTCGCCAAGGCCGATGTCACAGGCCGCAAGTACAATCAGGAGAAGGAGGTGGCCGCATAGGAGTCATTGGGGGCCGCTACCGAAGTTCCACGCCGAGTGGGACAACCCCGAGCTGGCCGAACACGACGTCTCGCAGAGTTGGACGATGTGGCTCCTGCAGACTGGGTTGCCGATGGCCGTCCCGAGGATGCAGTCGTCACGACGGCTCGCCACAGCGCAGCACGCCTGGCCGCGTGACCCTGCTTCGTCCTCCAGCTGATCCCGCCGAGCTGACCAAGTTCCCGGTCCGGTCAATTGCCGATGCCTACCCGGGGTAGCGGCCGTATTGGCGCTTAACCAACGCTTGTGGGCGGGGCTGACGCCGCACACCCCGCCGCTCACGCGCTCGCATCGGAGCCCGGCGATCAGGATCGGGCTCTGACCGAAGCCGTCGTTGACCCACCGGGCGAGATGACGATGGCCGACATCGCGGACGTCCTGGAGGTGAGCCCCGGTTGCGGCCGCAGCCTCGTCGTGACTGGAGCGGCCTTGGCGCCAGGCCGGGGATCGTGATCGGCGACCAATGTGATGGTCTTTTCCTATCCGACTCAACCAGGATGCGAGGCATGTCGTCGGCGAGCCGGTCGAACAATTCGCTGTCAACCTTGTTCAGTTTGGCGGTGCGCGGCGTGAAATGAACACGGAGATCGCGGATCCCGGGAGGCCCGCCCACTCGGGCCCAGCCCACAGCCGTAGGGGCCTTGCAGACGGAGGGATGGACCCCGTCATAAGCGCCTGAATTCCGCCCCCCGGGGGCATACGCTCACTCACACGCTGGCGCCTTCTAGGCTGCCTGGGCGACGTCGCACGAGCGACCGTCTGGCGAAGCGAAAGGAGCGCTGTCATGGCGTCCGAGCTGAACCCCGTCCCCGGCACCATCGTGATCACCGCGTCCGAGGCCTCGAGCGGCGCCGGCGCCGTGTTCCTCGTGGATCCGGTGGCGGGATCGGCCACGAAGATGTCGTCGGGCGGCACACTGACCAGCCCCGTGGGGATTGCGGTCGAGCGAGACGGGAACATCTTGGTCGCGGACGCGGACGCATTCGGTGGGCCCGGCGGGGTGATCCGCCTGGACCGAAAGACCGGGAAACAGACCACGGTGTCTTCCGCCGGCCTGTTCTCGAATCCGTTCGACATCGTCGTCGAGGCCACCGGGAGCATCCTGGTCGCCGACCCGCACGCCTCCGGCGTCGGCGGCGTGATCCGGGTCGACCCTCACACTGGCCAGCAGACCATGGCGTCGTCGGGTCAGGGGCCGGCGTCTGCAGCCTCGCTTCGTGATGTCGGGATCGCGCTCGAGGCCGATGGGAGCATCCTGGTCGTCGAACAGACCCTTGCCGGCGGTACCCAGGGAGGGGGTCGTGTGACCCGCGTTGACCCGGCGAGCGGCGCTCGCACCGTGGTGTGCTCAGGAGGCCTGTTCGCGAGCGCGTCCGGAGTCGCCGTCGAGGCAGACGGCATCATCCTGGTCGCCGACACCAACGCCTTCGGGGGCGGCGGTGGTGTGATCCGGGTCGACCCAAAGACCGGGGCCCAGACCAAGCTTGCCTCCGTAGGTTCCTTCGTCAGCCCGTTGGGGATCGCCGTCGAGACCGACGGCCGCATATTGATCGCCGACACAGATGCGTTTGCTGGCAAGGGGGCTGTCATCCGCGTCGACGCCGCGACCGGAGCGCAGACGAAGCTCTCCTCAGGGGGGACCTTCCAAGGCCCTCGCAGAGTCGCACTCGTGCGCGCCCCCTCGAGCTGACACGGTGAGTCACAGAGGCGACGACCCCGGCCCTGGAGACGATGGAGGGCACGTTCCCCAAGCCGGACGGGACCGGGGTCCCGCAGGAGGAACCGCTTCCGGCACGCGCTGGGGCGTCCTGGGACGCGGACGGTCCACGCTGAACCCAAAGCGGATCGGCTTGGGGCGTGCGGGCGGGTTCTCGTTCGGCGGTGTGGGCGCCCCAGCGGTGACGGCCAGATGCAGGTCCCTAGAACTCAGCACGTTTCCGGGTGTCTAGAATGTGGCGCTGGCTCCGTCCATTAGGAGCGGACGGTCAGCCCCTCTTGGCGGTGAGGAATCGCCAGACGACGGCGACACTGAGGACGAGGGCTCCGAAGATCCCGAAGGCGATGACCCCGATGTACGTTCCCGACGACCGGTACCTCGAGACGCCCAGCAGCATGCGGAAGCTGAAGGCGCCGATCAAGGTCAGGACGACAGCTGCGACCACGAACACTGCTATCCCGATGAGACCGGCCACCGCCACTCGCATGCGCTTGCCATGCTACCCGCCACTCGCCAGCCTGGTCTTCCGAGGCGGACGGCGGTCGGCGTCGGCGCAAGGAGTGAACAACCCCGTCGACCCCCACCGATCACTCCTAGGCACACCAGTGGCCACGACAGGCCGCGCGACGAAGAAGGAGAACCACCATGACGACTCAGCGGATGGACCACGTGGGCGTCGTCGTCAACGACCTTGAGGCTGCTATTGCGTTCTTTGTCGAACTTGGTATGGAGCTGGAGGGCGAGGCGCCGATCGAGGGACGTTGGGTGGACCGTGTCCTCGGGCTCGACGGCGTCCGAGTCGACATCGCGATGATGCGGACCCCGGACGACCACGGCCGGATTGAGCTGACGAAGTTCCATACCCCGACGGCGGTCAGCGCTGAGCTGGAGAACGCACCGGGGAACACGAAGCGGGCGCACTGGATGCTCGACGGCTGCGTACGAGCCGCGGCCCGTCCCACACCCGCACCGCTGACTTGCCGATCCCCAGGAGATCGCCGGCCTGGTTGGCGATCCCACCGGTGACGACGACGGCCAAGGCGGTCCCGGCAGGACTCATGATGCCCGACGCAAACTACGGCCGATGTCGTCCGGCCCTAACCCTGACCGGAGGTGCCAGCGCGCGATCGCGAGCCACTCGGCTTCGGCGCAAATCTAGCGCCCGATAATGGGCGCCCCCGGTCGGGGGATGTCGTCGCCGGTCATCCGGAATTGCTGCCGGCTTCGGGCAGTGGGCGACAGTCAGCCCCATCCGCCATCGACGCCGCACCGCGTTGTGCGTGCCTGTCCGAGGGGTCTGGCCGGCGTACCCGACGTCCGAACACGCGAACCGGGCGCGCTAGTCTCCGGCCGCCCTGGACGTTGACGGGGTCCCGCAGGAGGAACGACGACCGGGATCCCGCAGGAGGAACGGGTTACGGAACGACCCTCAGCCGGTCGGGGACGGGTCGTGCGTCAGGACCGCTGGGTCCAGAAGGGGATCCCCGGGTTCTCGCCGGCGAGGCGCGGGCCAGTCCTTGGCGAGAGGCGTCTCGGTAGCGGTTCCCCGACCACGACGGGACGATGGCGGAGCCAGCTTCCGCCCCGGCGCGTGTTCTGTGACACCCGCGGCGTTGACAAGTGCACCCCGAGCCGTCGATATGGCGTCACGGAACTCCGTGACCGTCCGACTGCACAGCCACACAGATCGGATCCTCGGTGACGCTCGCGAGAGTGAGCACAAACGCTGAGAACCCACCCACCGCAGAGCGGGTGACCTTCCACCTCCAGCGGCCATCCCCGCCGCGAGAATTTCTCGACGAGGGCGAGCTGGATGTGGCGGGCGCTGCCGGGACCGCGAGGTGGCCGTGCCTCGTCGACGGCCTGGTCCGTGCCGTGGGATTCCGGTGGCGGGCCGATACGGCGGCGGGCCAAGACGTAGGGCTCACCGTGGTCGCCTTGCGGTGCCGGTTGGCCCGCTTGCGGGATCGGTCGGTGGTCATATCAACTCCCCTCTACGATCGGGGTCCCACGCCCCCCGGCCGAGACTAGGCACGCCGGTTGGCCATCGCGTGGGTCGGTGACCCCTGTCCTCGTTCCCCGGCGATGCGTGGGGCTCGACCGAGTCGGAGCGAGCCGGCGCGTCGCCCAAGCGACGCAACGCGTCTTCAACCCGCCGGTGAAGTGGGCCCGTCGAGACGGGCGACGAGTGCGCGCAGCGAAGCGAGCTCGTCATCGAGAGCTCGGATGCCGGGTCGGGTGAGCGTGATCCAGGTTCGTGGACGGCGGCCCTCGTAACCCTTGTGGATCTCGATGTACCCAGCGTCCTCGAGGGTGCGAAGGTGGCGGGACAGGTTGCCATCGGTGAGGACGAGCGCATCCCGGAGGTACCCGAACTCGGCGCGATCGGCTTCTCGCAGGACGGCAAGCACGCCGAGCCGAGCCCGCTGATGGACGACGTCGTTGAGACCTTGCGAAGGGTGCGGACCGTCGGAAACGCCTCCCGTCACTTGGCCGCAGCGCCAAAACGGGCTCGGATCGCACACAGACCCGCGCCGGCAAACAGTAGGAGTGTCAACACGACCAGAATGTGGGCGGGGGCTACGAAGTAGTCCTTCGAAAACCCCCGTGGAGGGATCATCCAAGACGGGATCTGGCCGAGGCCGTAAGTGTTCTCGACAACGGTGAACCCTCCGAAGAGCACGGCGACGACGGCGACCACCCAGTTACGCTCGATCCAGGCCAGCACGAGAAGCCCGACTGCCACCGCGAAGAGAGGCGTAGCAAACGCGGCCAGCCCGGTCTGCACGCCCACGGCTCCCGACACATGACCGGATTCACCCGTGATGACGGTCGCTCCGGCTTCATTGGTGATCCCGCTGACCCGGCCGGCTTCGTATACCGGCATGGCCAAGAACGCCTGAAGCAAGGCGAACAGTCCGAGGCCTGCCACCACCCAGCGCTCCCACCGGAACGACACACCGAGCCGTTGGGCCCGGCGCCGGTACCAGACGGCGCAGGTGAGGTACCCCAGCGGCGCGAGGAGGAGCCAGAACAGGTAGGCGCCCAACTGCGACCGGGCGCCGGGAAGACCGGCATAGTACGGCGAGGCGGACCCGTTGAATACGAAACCACGGTGCCCCCGGGGATAGGCGAACGGGCGGTTGTACAACGAGATGCTGGCCAGGGTGATGACACCGAACACGATCAGCGGGAACCACGCCCCCCGAACCCGCGTCCGGGTCCCACCACGGATGCGCTCAACGCTGTCGAGGACCTCGCCGGCCGCCTGCACAACCTCGGTGTCACCCATCGAACCCTCCCTGAGCCGTTGGGTTTACTCTGCACTACAAAGTGCTTTGCGTCAAGGGGAACGCGGCGTCGTAGGCCCAAAGCTCGGGGATCAGGCGGTGGATGAGACCGACGCCGAGCAGCATGCCACCCCGCCGGTCAGGACGGAGACGGGGGCCGAGGTCAGGGCGGCCACCGCGCCGGCCTCCGCGTCGCCCAAGGACGGGCCGCCGGTGACCACGGCGATGTGCACGGCCGACAGCCGGCCGCGCAAAGCGTCGGGCACGTTGACCTGAGGATCGGCTTACGGGACCGAGCGTGTTCACGGCCGTGCCCGGGCGACAATCGCATTCGCGCGCGCCGCAAGCGGTTCCTCCTGCGGACCGTTCGTCGTCCTTTTTGCGGGATGGTCTGGGGAGGCTCGACCAGCGGCGCCACAGCCAGGCTGGTCGGTGGAGAGGTGGGTGGGCCGATTCAGGACCTCGGCAACCGTCGGGCCGTGATCGGGGCAAGCGACCCGCGGCGCGTCGGCCACCAGCTCGCAGGTGGCGTAGCCCGCATCGACATGTCGCCACCGGCGCTCACCCTCGCCCCGGTCGAACCACGGCGAGCGCGTCCCACGCCGCCTGCAACGGCCCTTGCGGCCCACCCGTGCGGACCTGCACCACCAGTGCCGGCCTCGTTCCTTCGCCCCGCTCCTGTAGCTCCGACGCCACGATCACCACCGCGTCGCACAACCCCAACGCCGTCCTGAGTACCTTCTTGACGCGCACGTCTTGCTCCTCCCTCGCGACCGACGGCTGAACAGCCGGAAACGTAGGAGAAACAAGGCGTGCGCACGCGGATGGAACCCTCAGCCACCCACGGAAGCGTCAGTGGACTCGAGATTTTCCGGTCAGAACGGCGGCGAAGGGGCGGCGGCGTGGCACGATCCGATCATGATCGGTAGTGGGCTCGCGCTCCTCGCTGCAACCAGCGTTCTTGCCGCCGATGGCACGAGCCTTATCGAGCGCTGGCGAGGCCTGGGTCCGGTTCTCTGGCTGGCGGCCGCAGGCGCGGCGGCCCTATGGGTGCTGCTCCTCGGCGTCTTCATGTTCGCCACCCGGTGCCGCGACATCGATCCGGGGCCGTCCACCCTCGACCTCGGAGGCCCCGAGCCCCCGGCGCTGGTGAACCTGCTCACCAGCGGATGGCGACTGGGCCACGAGGCGGTGCCCGCCACCCTGCTCGACCTGGGGGCGAGACGGTTGCTCGGCATCGAACAAGTGGGTGAGCAAACGCTCGTCCGGATCCGCCCGGCGTCTGACCGGACCCGGGAACGGACCAAGGATCTGGAACCGTACGAACGCATGGTGCTCGACCACGTGGTGGCCCATGCCACCGACGGGGTGATCCCGGCCGAGGCCCTCACCACCGGGCCGGAGGACGAGGCGAAGGGGTGGTGGAAGCGCTTCCGGAAGTCGGTCGAGCGTGACGCCCGCAATCGGGGCCTCTCCCGGCGACGCTGGTCGCCGGGGGTGCGCATCACCCTGGCGATCAGCGCGCTGGTGGTGGCGGTCTGTGTCGGGGTAGCGGCGACGACCCTACCCGACGACCCCGACAAGTCCGACGACGATCCGCTCGGAGCGGCCCTCGCCTTCAGCCTCATGACCGCGGGCACCCTGATGGTGCTGGGCGAGGCACCCAACCGCGAGCGCGACACACGAGTGGGCCGCGAGGCCGCCAGCCGGTGGCTGGGACTGCGGACGCTGCTGTCCGAGGACCCCCTGTTCGCCGAATACCCCCCCGCCGGAGTGGCGATCTGGGATCGGCTGCTGGCCTACGGGGCCACGATGGGGGTGGCCCACGGGGCGGTCCGGGCGTTGCCCCTCGGTGCCGAGCGCGACGACGAGGCGTGGAGCCCGGTCGGTGGGCACTGGCGCGTCGTGCGCATCCGGTACCCCAACCGGATCCCCCCCGGCTACGGGCGACATCCGGGGCTGGTCACCTTCCTGGGCCTCATCCGGTTGGCCCTGGCCGGGCCCGCGGTTCCGGCGGCATCGGCCGCAGCCGACGGGTTGCGGGATCTGGTCGTCGGCAATTCAGCCGACAAGACCGTGCCCGCCGGCTTCCAGCTCGGTGTCGGCATCGCCCTCGGCGTGATCGTGGCGGGCGCCGCGCTGCTCGCGGTGCAGGGCCTGGTGATGGTCGTGGCTGGGTTCGCCGACCTGGCCACGCGCCACCGACCCATCGAAGGTCGGGTGCTGCGCGTGCGCCGGCGGGGCGACGACGACAATCAGCGCTGGTACGTGGCAGTCGACGACGGCACCGCCGACCGCATCCGGGCATGGAAGACACTGCCCGGCGGCGCCGCGCAGGCTGCCACGGTCGGCGCCGAAGTGACCCGGTGTCTGGCCCACGTGCGCAACCTGACGGTGGTGACACCCGCGCCGGCAAAGCCGTCACTACCGGAGGACGAGATCAGGGAGTCGACGCCACTGTCCGCGCTTCTCGGGACCGTCGACCTCACCGGCGGGACGCTCGCACCGGGTACGGCGTGGACGCCGATTCCCGTCACCGCTGGCCCGTCACCACCACTTCCTGACGCCGCGACCGTATCGGCCGCCGCCGGCCGGCCTCTCGACGTGGATCCGGCGGCCAGCGCCCACCCGCTGGCCCAGGACGGCCGATCGGTCTCCTTTGTTGGCGCCGGCGGAGCCACCCTCCATGTGGCGTGGGTGGATCCCAACTTCCTCCAGGCCCACCGTTCCATGCCCCGGTTCCTCCGACGCGAGCTGTCTGGTGTGGGCGACGAGGCCTACCGGGCGGTGATCGGCGGCGGTGTCGTCGCCCGCCGCGGTGGCCACGTGCTCTTGGTCATGGGCCGCCTGCCCGGGTTCAGCGACAGCGACCGAAACCGGGCGTTCGAAGAGGTGGCCCGAGCCGCCGTGAACGGCTCAGGAGGCGCCGGGTGATCGTCGTCTCTCTCCATCTCTCTTTGGGGCCGGACCCGGTGGTCAGGCCTTCTTCCCGGAGAGCCGCCAGACGAGGGCAGCGGCTCCGAGCGCCAGGCGACCCAACCCCAGGTGGCTATCCGAACCCGTTGTCGGGAGCGTCGTCCTGGTCGACGGTGTGGTCGCAGGCACGACCGTCGTGGGTACGGTGGCCGTCGTCGTCGGCACCGTCTGTGGGGGACCGTCTTGGTGGTCGTCGGCGCATTGACGTCCGGTCCGACGGCCCGGCGACGTGATCCTGGAGGCGTTCGTGTTCATCGGGCCGGCTCCATGAGTTCCGCAAGCCGATCCTGTTGCGGGACGACCGTTCCGGCGCCGCGCTGAGATGCCAGGTCCATTCCCCACCCGTGCCTCGTCCCTGGGCGTTTCCGGACGGATGTCACCTCTCCTCGACAGGCGCGATATCTACACCTATGCGTCCTGCGGGGGGTGACCGGGCCACACGCCCGTCGGATCGATATGGGCGACCTCGGAGCGGTCTCGGTCACTATCCGCAGCGCATCGATTGTCTCCGGCGCTACGCCCCCAACATCGGGGACAGAGCTGTCCGTGGTGAAGGGTCTCGCTCAGCGAACCCGAGAGCAACGGCAGACTGGGGTGATGAGCGAGGACTGCGTCTTCTGCCGGGTCATCGCAGGTGACGCGCCGGCGTACGTGGTGGCCGAGGACGACCGCACCATGGCGTTCCTCGACCGCGGCCAGGCGACAACCGGCCACACCCTCGTGGCGCCGCGAGCCCACGCTTCCGACATCTGGGGGATCTCGGAGGCCGACGCCGTCGCCGTCATGGCGATGGCCAAACGAGTTGCCACCTGATCGATGATCGCCTCAGTCCAGATGGCCTGAACCTCACCCAATCGAACCGGTCGGCGGGATGGCAGGACGTATTCCACTTTCACCTTCACGTCATCCCGCGATGGTCTGGGGACGGCCTAACGCCACCCTGGCGACCCACCCGGCCCAGCGAAAGAACAGCTTGCCGCGACGCTCGCCAGGCTTCGCTGACCGAGTCTCTCCCCTCTCCGGCGAGAGGCTAGGAGCAAGCCAGCCACGTCCCTGAACGCCGGGTCCGAGAGTCACGCGCAGCGCCATCCCGGACCCTGACGATCCGATGATGTTCACCTGTGCGATCTGCGGGCAGCCGTGGCAGGAGTCAGGGATCGACATGCGTCGAGTCCCGTCCTCGTCCTGACCGCCCCCGCCCAGGTGGTGCCGTAACCCCGGCGCACCAAGCGGACGCTCACGATCAGTTGGACGACTGCGCACCGCAAAACTCATCGCACACGACGGTTCGCCTGTAGATCGCGCGGGTCAGGCTGACGAACCTGCCGGACTGGAGCGTTGTGGTCGAGGACGTCCTCGTCCTCACAAGAAGAAGCGTCGCAGTCATCGGGACACGCTCGGGCGACGAATTAGTCACTGGTGACCTCGCTGCGCTCGTCCACGAGGAGTGTCAGGTCGCGCAGTCGCGTGTCGTGGTCGATGTACACAGCCGGCCGGACGGATCTCGCTTGTGCTCGGTGACGCCGACCGGTCCGAGGTCGCGGTCACCGGCGTAACCGGTGGTGGCCAGGGGAGCGCCGAAGCCGTCGCTGACGACCTCGGCGTGACAGCGGGCGGTACCCGACGCCGGAGGACCACAGACGGGCCGGTGCCTGAGAGCCTGGGCCGACCCGCCTGGGCCGGCGGGAACCTGGGCGAGCGCGGGCGCAGCCGCCCTCACCATGGCGACCACGACCGGTCCGAGGATGAAACGGGTGAGGCCGCACAGCTTGGCTGCTATGTCTGACAGAGTCTCGGTGATCACGGTTCGTGTCCTCCACTTCGGTAGTCCGGCCGCCTGCGACGCAGGCCCGGTGACATTGCGTGCTGCCGTCGCCGACAGGTTGCCTTTTCGGGTGGAAACGCTCGCTTGGCATGGCGTCTCATCCCCGTCATCGCCCGGCAAGCGAATAGCGATACCCCCGGCCCGATCTGGAGGTCCGCAGCGGCTGGGCACGCGTCAGGGGCAATCCGTGAGGCCCTTCTGTCGGCCAGGCCGTCATGTGCTCGAGACGTAGGCCTTGTAGGCGTCGTAGTAGAAGCTGGTACCCAGGTCTGCGGGGCCCATCTGGGTCGTGAAGGAGAAGCCGGTGCGGGCGACCGCGTAGCCACAGGTGGCCTTCAGGTCGGCCTGCAGCTGGGCTGGGGCCATGGGTCCGCTCGGGCTGGCGTACATGTCGGCGTCCTGCCACAGGGCGGTGCGTGTGCCGGCCAGGGCCGCCGACAGCGCCGAGAACCAGTTGGTGATGTCGGAAGCGCCGATGTAACCCGACCCACCACCGTCCTGGACGTTCAGCACATCGAGCGCGCCGAGCACCGACTTGGTGCTCTGGGCGAATTGGGTAACGGACTGGTGCAGGCCTGAGTAGGTGGGCGACGCCATCACCTTGAGGTTGCCGTCGTGGGTGTGCAGGTAGTCGGCCAGCGATGTGAAGAACGAGGTCATGGGCCCGATCGCCGCAGGCGTCGACAGCAGCACGTCGTCGACCTCGTTGCTGATGTACCAACCGGCGATCTTCCCGGGATAGAGCGCCCAGAGTTGATCGGCGATGCGCTTGTCGACGTCGAGCTGGGCCTGGAGCCAGGCCCGGTCGGTGGCGTGAGACTGCCAGTCGTAGACGTTGCCCAGCCCGAGCCAGACGCTCGTGTGCAGCCGCCCGGCTGATGCCATCAGCGAGCCGACCATGTCGGCCCCGGTCGGGTACAAGGCAGCGGGGGAGACGTAGTACGACGCCTTGGCGTCCATGTCGACCGACCATTGGTCGATGACCGATGTGATGCCGACGCCCCGCATGTCGCGCAGCTCCTGGTCGTAGCGAGCCGCGCTCCATGCAAACACCGGGGATGCGGGCTGCAGGAAGGTGCCGCCCATGACCGCTCGACACGTCGTGGCCGTCCTCGGGGCGGCGAAGGCGCTACGCGCAGTGATCGGGAGCATCACACTGGCAGCGGCGAGGGACCCGCAGAACCCGGCCAACCTGCCCAGCTTCATACGCGTCCCATACGAGGGACTATCGGCAATCGGTGCCTGACGCTGTAGCTCAGTAGGCTGGGTATCTGGCGTCGGGTACTCGGCGCTTGCGAACGACTCGTCGCTGTCGGTGGCCCAGACCAGAAGATCGCTACTACCCCCGGGGTGTCAAGGTCAGCGACAAAGAGCTCGCCGCAGTGCCGCTCACCGCCCACGACTGGCATGGTGAATGGAACTACACGGTCGTGGCATCCAGGACCAAGTAGTTTCTGTGCAGGCCCTAACCGTGTCACCCGTCCCCTGATCGTCCGGCGGCCCGCCGGGCCAAACGCCACACGCCGCCTCCCAGAGGATGCTCCGCCCGGTGGAACGCGGTTGCAGTTTGGCAGGGGCACTACGCCAAGAACGGCTACACCTTCTGGGGCCCGGACGGCAAGGCGGTACGCGTCGTCGCTCCCCGTGACGACTTTCGGTCCGACACCCCGGGGTTCTGAGATGTTCGGGAGAATCCAGGCGGGAACGGCGACCAACGAGGAGCGCGCTGAGTTCTCTGCGCTCCAGCAGGCGATGGAGGCAGCGCGTCCTGGAGATCCCCGAGGAGGAGCTGTTCAGGGTGGAGGATGTGGCGGAACTACCCCCCGCCCGTGTCGTGATCATGCCCCCCGTCGTGGGCGCGGCGTGCGGAGAAGCGCCATGCAGGACCGATCACGGGAGCACGGCGGTCAAGTCTTGTGTGTGCCGTGTGCCGTGTGCCGTGTGCCGTGTGCCGTGTGCCGTGTGCCGTGTGCCGTGTGCCGTGTGCCGTGTGC
>JBBSIS010000091.1:0-11978 GCA_038231955.1 Acidimicrobiales bacterium | reverse complement strand
TCGACGTGGTGACCGGGCTCACCCACCCCGCCGCCGGCACGGTCAGCTTCGCCGGGCAATCGCTGCTGGGCCGTCCCGAGCACAAGATCGTACGCATGGGCGTGGGCCGCACGTTCCAGACCGCCTCGGTGTTCGAGCAGCTCACCGTGGTTGAGAACCTCGACCTCGCCGCCAGCTTCCGCCAGCCCCTCCACCAGCTCGTCCGCCGGAGGAAGGGCGTCGACGCCGCCGTCAGCCAGGCCTTGGCCACCGTCGGGCTGACGGAGCTGGCCGCGGCCAAGGCCGAGATCCTGTCCCACGGCCAGAAGCAGTGGCTCGAAATCGGCATGCTTCTGGTCCAGAGCCCGCGCCTCCTCCTCCTCGACGAGCCGGTGGCCGGGATGAGCAAGGAGGAGCGCACCCGGACGGGGGAGCTGCTCCATGAGATCGCCGAGGCCCACACCGTGATCGTGGTCGAGCACGACATGGAGTTCCTGCGCCGCTTCGCCAACTGCGTGACGGTGATGCACGAAGGCCAGGTGCTGTGCGAGGGGACCGTCGCCGAGGTGCAGGCCGACGAGCGGGTCCAGGAGGTCTACCTGGGCCGCAGCCGGGACAAGCGCAGCACGGCGGAGGTCGGCTGAACATGTTGGTCGTCGAGAACCTCGACGTGGCCTACCGGCGCACGCAGGTCCTGTTCGGCGTGTCCATGGAGATCCCTGACGGCGGCCTCGTCTGCGTCATGGGCCGCAACGGGGTGGGCAAGACCACCCTGCTCAACACCGTGATGGGGGTGCTCAAGGCGTCGGCGGGCCGGGTGACGTGGGACGGGCGCGACATCACCGGGCTGCGTCCTCACGAGCGCATCAAGGCCGGGATCGGCTACGCGCCGCAGGGGCACCCAACCTTCCCGCAACTCACTGTGGCCGAGAACCTGGCCGTCGTGGTGGAGTCTGCGGGTGGCGGGGCGGCAGGAGCGGCAGCCGTCGACGAAGCGCTGGATCTGTTCCCCCGGCTCAAACCGCTGCTCGCCCGGCGGGCGGGCTTTCTCTCCGGCGGCCAGGCCCAGCAGTTGGCGCTGGCCCGAGCCCTGGTCACCCGGCCCCGGCTGCTCGTGCTCGACGAGCCCACCGAGGGCATCCAGCCGTCGATCATCTTGGAGATCGAGGACGCCATTGCCGAACTGCATGCCAGTCGCGGCCTGTCGATCCTCCTGGTCGAGCAGTACGTGGAGTTCGCCCTGCGCCTGGCCGACAGCTACGTGGTCCTCGACGCCGGCGAGGTCGTGGCCAGCGGCCAGACGTCGGAGCTCACCGACGACTCCTCGGTACGCCGCCTGCTCTCGGTCTGACTCCCGAAGCCGCGGTGTGCGGAGCGGGGGCGGAGCGGGTACGGTTTGCGTCCTACCAGACAAAGGAGCGGGATGGCGGGGCGGGCACGGGACTACGTCAAGAAGGTGCACGACCAGACCGGGTACTGGTTGAACTACCCGCCAGCGCAGAAGCTACAGCTCGGGCACATCGTCATACGGGAGGGCGGCGTCTGGATCCCGATCGGCAGCGTTGCCGATCGGGGGGTGACCATCGAGAGTGACGCCGAGGACCAGACGCCCGAAGATCTTAAGCCCGGGATCCCCTGGGTCAGCCAATCGGAGACCGGCGTGAAGATCGAAACAACGCTCGACGCCGACCCCGGCGTCTTCAAGTACATTCAGCCGGGCAAGGTAGGTGCCAAGATCTCGATCGAGCACGGCAACAAGTACCTACTCTCGCTGAAGGGCGCCCGGTTCGAGCGAGTCAAGTCGATCGACGCCTTCTGGAAGGACGTACGCTCGAAGTACTCGTTCTGGACCTGGGATTTGCGCCGCAAGATCGTCACCTCACTTTGCACGGCCGAATCCGGGACGTTCCTCGGCAGCGGATCCTCGGCCGCAACGTACGAGCTCCAGGCTGACGCCGGCTTCAACCTGCCGTCGGTCGACCTGGGCACCATCTCCGCCGGCTTCACCCTCGCCTCCACCTCCAACTCCTCGGAGACCTTCGCTGGCTTCACCAATGTGACGCCGCTCTTCAGGCTTCATAAGGTCGGCATTTTCGGCGACCTGGATACCGCTGCCCTCGAAGACCCGCAGAACCCGCCGACCGAGCAGACGGAGCTTTCGGAGGACGACTCAGACGCCGACGCCGAGGGGTGAGCCCGACCACCAGGCGGTCGTAGGGCCATGGCCGGCATGCCCGTCGAGCTGTTCGAGCGCGCGTACGGCGCAAGCGACGCCATCGTGGCCGCTGAGAACCCGGTCATGTACGAGGTCTGGCGTGAGTTCGCGATCCGCGGCCCCCAGGTCCGCCTCCGGCTACTGCTGCGCCTCGTCGAGGACTCGAACTCCGCCGTCGTGGCCAATCGGCTCCGGGAGGGCACCGAGCGGCTCGGGCAGAGCTATGGCGACGGCCTGCGGCCGTCGATCGGCGTCATCGGTGAGTGGCTGCTCATCCAGGCCGACCTGGTGCAGCTCATGTGCGTTGTCCTGCCGCTTACCCGCTGGGGCCACCCGCTGGCGGTGGTGAGCGCCCTGGCACCGTCCGCCATCGTCGACCTGCTGGCACCGCTCGACGAGTTGCTCGAGCGCGCGGAGGGGGAGCAGGCGGAGCCATCGCCCCGGGACCGGGGCGGCTCTGAGCGGCCCGAACGGAGGGATCCACCTGGCAGCCCCGTCGTCGAAGTCTCCTTCACGCAGCGGGAGCAGGAGGTGTCGAGCTGGCTCCTCAGGATGTTGGCCCGCATCTGGGGGTACGACGCCGATCTCGACTCGGAGCGACCCCCGGCTGCCGAGCGGCTGTTGACCGCGCTCTCGCTTTCTGGGAGCCCGGGCGACACGCCGGCCGGCGACGAGGTCGTGGAGTCAGTGAGCCTCGACCGGCCGGCCACGCCGGCCGTGATCGGCTCAGCCCAGGTCGTGAAGGCCGATGCCGCCCGCCGGCTCTTCGAGATCGACGCGTCGGAACAGACCTGGGCCGTCCTCGACGAGGGCGTCAACGCCCGTCACCCTGCATTCGCAGGGCCGCCCGGCAGCGGCCTCGTTTCGCGCGTCCTCGAGACCTTCGACCTGGTCGCCCTCGCCGACGACGATCTCGAGTTGACGGACGCCGACAAGGGGCCGATCGACCACCTCGTCGACGTTGTCCAGGCGTGCGCGGTCTCGGCGTGGGACGGCACCGCCCTGAGCCCCTACAGGGAGCCGATCAGCAGCCACGGGACCCATGTCGCCGGGATACTCGCCGGCTGCGTGCCAGGCGAGTTCGAGGGGATCTGCCCCGACCTGCGGCTCTGGGACTTTCGCGTGCTCGACTCAAGTTCCGTCGGCAATGAATCGAGGATCCTCCTCGCCCTCCGCTTCATCCGCCACGTCAACGACCGGGAGCGGGCCATCCGCATCGCCGGGGTCAACATGAGCATCTCGCTGGCCTACGACCCGAAAAACGACGCGTGCGGCTGGACCCCGGTGTGCGAGGAGGTCCGGCGGCTGGTCCGATCGGGCGTCGTGGTGGTCGTGGCCGCGGGCAACGCCGGGTATCAGGCGGGGACGGCGGTTGCCGGCGGTTACGAGTCCAGGACGTCCCGGTCGAGTCGGGGCACGGGGTTCGAGACGATCAGCATCACGGATCCCGGGAACGCCGAAGAGGCGATCACCGTCGGGGCGACCCACGGCCAGCACCCCTACCGGTACGGCACGAGCTTCTTTTCGGGAAAGGGCCCGACCGCCGACGGCCGGTTGAAGCCGGACCTGCTCGCCCCCGGTGAGCACATTTTCGGCCCGGCCGGGCGGGAGGCCTACGTGTCGATGGACGGCACCAGCCAGGCCGCACCCCATGTCGCAGGCGCCGCCGCCCTGCTGATGGCCCGCTACCCGGAGCTGGTCGGCCAGCCGGAGCGGGTCAAGGACATCCTGTGCCGGACGGCGACGGACCTCGGGCGCGACCGGCGTTTCCAGGGCTACGGTCTGGTCGACGTGCTCCGGGCGGCGCAGTCGGTCTGACACCTAACCGGCTCGTCGGCAGTAGTCTGGTGGGAGAGGAGGCCACCGTGGGCAACAAGCAGAGCGTCGGCTACATCAAGACATTCAGCTCGGGCCTCGGTCGGGGGACGGCCGAGGTTTCGGTCGGCGGCGAGACGATATCGGTTCCTTTCACCTCGAACGTCGTGCGGGGCACGAAGAGCCAGCTCCGCTCGGGCGATCGGGTCAATATGACCCTCCAGTCGGCGAAGGGCAAGAAGCCCCGGGTGGTCGCGATCGAGATCGCGCCCGATAGACCGTCAGCGCCGAACGCACCTGCCGATCTCGCTGAGCCGGTGGGGTCGTCGAGCAACGGGCTGGCGCCGGCCCCGGTGCCGGTGCTGGCCAATGGTGGCACGCGGGCCCGCTTCACGAAGGAGAACTTCGTGCGGCACGCCTCCCGGCTGGACTTCGGCTGAGAGCGGCGCCGCCCGTCCTGATCCCGACACTGGCGATGGCGATGGCGTCGCGCCGCTTGTGGACCACGATCAGGAGTGACACACCGAGGCCGGCGGTGATCGGGATCTCGGATGAGAGCCCGATGTCGTGTATAACGAGCGCGTCCGGCCCGTCGCCTTCGAGTTGCTGGTTGCCGAGCGGCGACGAGAGGCCCGCCTCGATGGCTGAGAGCCGGTCGGAGCCGCTCCAGAGGTGGACCGAGCCGATCTCGGCCCGGCCCCACGTGCGGAGTTGCACGAACACTCCCGTGACGTAGCGGAGCTTCGTGCCCAAGGCCACGGGGACCGCGTAGTGCACCCACGTCTGCCCGTCGATGTCGGCCTTCAGTCGGAGGAAGGCGGCAAGCCTCTCGTGAGAGAAGCCGGTCGAGGCCTGCAGCCGACCGGCGTGGCCGTGGACCCAGACCGTCTCGGAGGTGGCATCGCCGGGCATGGCATCATGATCCCATCCCGGGCCGGCCCGCCGAGCGTTCCTGGCGGCGCGAAGCCCAACCCATCGACGTCCTGTCGTCCAAGCCGGGCCGGGTCATGAGGAGGTCGCCGTGCCCGTCGTCGTCGCCATGGCATGAGGCTCTCCCCGCATGAGCAGGAACGCCTGCTGGTCCACGTGGCTGCCGGCCTGGCCCGGGAGCGGCAGGCCCGCGGGCTCCGGCTCAACCATCCGGAGGCCGTCGCCATCCTCACCTCCTACGTGCTCGAAGGGGCCCGCGACGGCCGGTCCGTCGCCGACCTCATGGACGCGGGCCGCGCCGTGCTTTCCCGGGACGACGTTATGGACGGCGTGCCGGCCATGATCGCCGAGGTCCAGGTCGAGGCCACCTTCCCCGACGGCACCAAGCTGGTCACCGTCCACTATCCCATCCCGTGATGGTCATACCGGGCGAGATCGTGCTCGGCGACGGGCCGGTGACGATCAACGCCGGCCGGCCGGTGACGACGCTGGTCGTGGTCAACACCGGTGACCGGCCGGTGCAGGTCGGCTCGCATTACCACTTCGCCGAGGCGAACCCAGCCCTGGAGTTCGACCGCGTTGCCGCTTGGGGCCGGCGGCTGGCCGTACCGGCCGGCACGGCGGTCCGCTTCGAGCCGGGCATCGGACGCGACGTCGACCTGGTGCCCCTCGCCGGCGCTCGGATCGTGCCCGGCCTGCGGGGCGAGGCCGGCGGGCCCCTCGACCGGCGTGGCTGAGATCGACCGGGCGCGCTACGCGCTCCTCTACGGTCCCACAGCCGGCGACCGCATCCGCCTGGCCGACACCGACCTGTTCGTCGAGATCGAGGAGGATCGCAGCGCCGGCGGCGACGAGGCCGTCTTCGGTGGGGGCAAGGTCATCCGGGAGTCGATGGGCCAGGCCCGGACCACCCGGGCCGATGGCGCGGCCGACACCGTGATCACCGGCGCGGTGGTCCTCGACCACTGGGGCGTGATCAAGGCCGACGTGGGGATTCGGGACGGGCGCATCGTCGCCCTGGGCAAGGCGGGGAACCCCGACACCATGGACCGCGTCCACCCCGCCCTGGTCATCGGCCCGTCCACCGAGATCATCGCCGGCAACGGTCGTATCATCACCGCCGGCGCCATCGACTGCCATGTCCATCTCATCTGCCCCCAGATCCTCGAGGAGGCGCTCGGCGCCGGTATCACCACCATCGTCGGCGGCGGCACCGGGCCGGCCGAGGGGACCAAGGCCACCACCGTGACCCCCGGCGCCTGGCACCTGGCCCGCATGTTCGAGGCCCTCGACCCGTGGCCGGTCAACGTCGTCCTTCTCGGCAAGGGCAACACCACGTCGGCGGAAGCCATGTGGGAGCAGCTCCGGGCTGGGGCGTCGGGTTTCAAGCTCCACGAGGACTGGGGCTCCACGCCGGCGGCCATCGACGCCTGCCTGCGGGTGGCCGACGAGTCGGGCGTGCAGGTCGCCCTCCACAGCGACACCCTGAACGAGGCCGGCTTCGTGGCGGACACCCTGGCCGCCATCGCCGGTCGAGGCATCCACGCCTACCACACCGAGGGAGCGGGAGGCGGCCACGCGCCCGACATCATCACCGTCGCCGGCCACGCCAACGTGCTGCCGTCCTCCACCAACCCCACCCGCCCCCACACCGTCAACACCATCGACGAGCACCTCGACATGCTGATGGTGTGCCATCACCTGAACCCGGCCGTCCCCGAGGATCTGGCCTTCGCCGAGAGCCGGATCCGCCCGTCCACCATTGCCGCCGAGGACGTCCTCCACGACCTGGGCGCCATCTCCATGATCGGCTCCGACTCCCAGGCCATGGGGCGGGTCGGCGAGGTGGTGCTGCGCACGTGGCAGACGGCGCACGTGATGAAGCGCCGGCGCGGCCCTCTGGCCGGCGACCCGTCGACGAACGACAACCACCGGGCCCGGCGCTACGTGGCCAAGTACACGATCTGCCCGGCGGTGGCCCACGGCCTGGAGGCCGAGATCGGCTCGGTGGAGGTGGGCAAGCTGGCTGATCTCGTTCTGTGGGAGCCGGCGTTCTTCGGGGTGCGGCCCCACGCCGTGCTCAAGGGCGGGATGATCGCCTGGGCGGCCATGGGCGACGCCAACGCGTCCATCCCCACGCCGCAGCCCGTCCTGCCCCGGCCGATGTTCGGCGCCGCCCCGCCGGCCGCGGCAGCCACCAGCGTGGCCTTCGTCGCCCCGGTCGCCGTTGAGCAGGGTCTGGCCGACCGTCTGGCCGTGCGGCGGGCGCTGGTGCCGACCGCCGACGTGCGCCGTCGCACCAAGGCCGACATGCCCGAGAACGGCGCCCTGCCCGATATCACCGTGGAGCCCGACACCTTCACAGTGCGCATCGACGGCGAGGTGGTCGAAGCCGACCCCGCCACCGAGCTGCCCATGGCCCAGCGCTACTTCCTCTTTTGAGCCCGTGGACCTGCTGCTGCTGACCGATGGCCGCTTCCCGGCGGGGGGCCACGCCCATTCGGGAGGGATGGAGGCTGCAGTCATGGCCGGGCGGGTCACCGGCATCGAGACCCTCGCCTCCTTCCTCGCCGGGCGCCTCGTCACGGCTGGCCGGGTCGCCGCCGCCCTGGCCGCAGCGGCCTGCGGCGGCGGCCACGACCTGGCCGCCCTCGACGCCGAGGCCGGCGCCCGCATCCCGTCCCCGGCCATGCGCTCGGCGTCACGGGTCCAGGGCCGCCAGCTGCTCCGCACCGCCCGAGCGGTGATCCGTGGCGCTCGCCTGCCCCCCGGCGTCGAGGAGCTGCACCACCCGGTGGCCATGGGCGTGGTCGGCGCCGCGTCGGACGACGTCAGCCCGATCGACGCCGCCCGCTGGGCCACCTACGACGCTCTCTCCGGACCGGCCAGCGCCGCGGTGCGCCTACTCGGTCTCGACCCGTTCGCGGCGTGGGGGGCCGTCGCCGCCCTGATGGACGATGCCGAGGAGATTTCACGGCAAGCCGCCATTGACGCCGGTCGGCCTCTCCATGAGCTCCCGTCCTGGTCCGCCCCGCTGCTGGAGATCGGCGCCGAGCACCATGCCGCATCGGAGGTCCGTCTCTTTGCCTCATGACCACGCCGGCCCGGATGGCCCCCCGGCAATGTCAGCGGCAGATGGCCGTGGACGACCGGTCCGAATCGGCATCGGCGGGCCGGTCGGCAGCGGGAAGACCGCCCTCGTGGCCGCCCTGTGCCGCGCCCTCGGGCGGGAGCTGCAGTTGGCCGTCGTCACCAACGACATCTACACCGACGAGGACGCGGAATTCCTCCGACGGACCGGCGTGCTCGAACCTGCCCGCATCACCGCGGTGCAAACCGGATGCTGCCCCCACACCGCCATTCGCGACGACATCTCCGCCAACCTCGCCGCCGCGGAGGACCTGGAGGCCCGGTACCGGCCCCTCGACCTGGTGCTGGTGGAGAGCGGCGGCGACAACCTCACGGCGACGTTCAGCCGGGGCTTGGTCGACCACCAGATCTTCGTGCTGGACGTCGCTGGCGGCGACAAGGTGCCGCGCAAGGGCGGCCCAGGGGTGACCAACGCCGATCTCCTGGTCATCAACAAGACCGACCTGGCCCCGATGGTGGGCGCCGACCTGGGGGTGATGGCCGCCGACGCCGCCGTCAAGCGAGGGGAGAGGCCCGTGATCATGTGCTCTCTCGTCGACGACCCCGGCGCACGCGATGTGGCCCGGTGGGTACGAGCGCGGCTGGCCAGGTGAGGGCCCGGGCCGCCCTGGTGGCCGAGGTCGACAGCCGCGGCATCACCCGCCTGACCCGGATCCGCTCCGAGCCCCCACTGGTCCTGCGAGCGACTCCCGGGGCGGTCTACGTCGTCGGCGGCGCCGGCGGGCCCCTCGGGGGCGATCGGCTCACCCTCGACATAGAGGTGGGACCGGGCGCCGCTCTCACGGTACGGAGCGCGGCGGCGTCCGTCGCCCAGGCGGGCCCCGGGCCTTCGGTCGTCGACGTGACGGCCAGCGTCGCGGAAGGCGGGCGCCTGGACTGGCTGCCTGAGCCCGTCATCGCGGCGCGAGGCTGCCGTCACCGCATGACCACGGTGCTCTCCCTTGCCGAGGATGCCACCGTGCTGTGGCGGGAAGAGATCGTCCTCGGCCGGTACGGCGAGACGCCGGGCTCGGTGGTGAGCCGCTTCCGGGCCGACCTGGGCGGCCACCCCCTGCTGCGCCACGACGTCGGCCTCGGGCCTGACCATCCCCACACAGGGGGCCCAGCCGTCGTCGGGCCTGCGAGGGCCTTTGGGTCGGTCCTGGTCGTCGACCCAGGATGGACCACCGAGCGGCCGCCACCGAGGTGCATCGGGCCGGCGGCCGCCGTCCTCGTTCTCGACGGCCCGGCCGTGCAGGTGATCGGCGTGGCCGCCGACGCCCGGGAGTTGCGGCACACCCTGGACGACGGTGCCGCCGCCTGCGGACATACGGCCACGCTGGCGGCTACGTAGACGATACGACGGGCCATCGAGCCCGAGGAGGTTGCCGTGCAAAAGATCGCCCGTATCGCTGCCGCGTTGTTCGTACTGGTCGGCGGTGGTGTGCATCTTCAGCTCTGGCGCACCGGCTATCGGGGCATCGAGTACATCGGACCGTTGTTCATCGCCAACGTCGCCGTCTCGGGCCTGTTGATCCTGGCCATTCTGCTACGCGGAGACGTGCGGGTCGCACTGGTGGCCATGCTGTTCTCGGTAGCGTCGATCGTCGCCCTGGTCTTGAGCCGCACCACCGGCCTGCTCGGGTTCACAGAGCGGGAATGGACTGACTTGGCCGTCCGGGCGACGACCGCGGAGATCGGGGCCCTGGTCGCCCTCTCCCTGCTCGTGGCCCTGTTGCGGCGGCCGCAACTCGTGGCCGCCACCGTCCCCTTCCGCCGCACCCACTGAGCGGCGTTTGACCGGGACTGCCCCGGGGCACGAACCCAATATGCTCACACTGCTGCTCATCGTCGTGGTTGTCGTTCTGCTCTTCGGGGGTGGCGGCTACGCCTACCGAGGTCGACGCCGGGGACTGTAGAGGCGTCACCGTGGCCCGTTGACGGGCGCGCTGCCGGCCGTCGTAAGCTGCGCCAATGCCCGGTCTGGAGATCATCGCCGGGCTTCTCCGACGGGCGTCGGTCACCGCCCCTGACCTCTTGGCCGCCGATGTGGCGTCTGCCCTCCAAGAGGTGGGCGCCAACCACTTGGTTCTCTATGTCGTCGATTACGAACAGCTCACGCTACAGCCCGTGGGTATCGCCATCGACCTCATGGTCGAAGAACCCAAGGGTGTCGGTGTCGAAGGCACCATGGCCGGTCGCTGCTTCCAGCTACAACAGGTTCTCACCGCCAAGGTGGGCGACGGCTGGAGGGTATGGGCGCCGGTGCGGGAGCGGGCCGAGCGGATCGGCGTCCTGGAGTTCGGGTTCCCGACGATCGACGACGGCCTGCTGCGCCTGTGCGACGACCTCGGGCTTCTCGCCGGCCACCTGGTGCATACCGCCGGCCGGTACACCGACCTGATCGACCTGCGCCGGCGTCGCCGGCCCATGAACCTGGCTGCCGAGATGCAGTGGGACATGCTCATGCCCCCGCTGGCCTTCTCGTCTCCCGACCTGGCCATCGCAGGCCTTCTCGAGCCGGCCTACGTCGTCGCTGGTGACGCGTTCGACTATTCCCTCAACGGCGATCTGTTCGACTTTGCCATCCTCGACGCCATGGGCCACGGCGTGCATTCCACCCTGGCCAGCACCCTGGCCCTGGGCGGCTTTCGGCATGGCCGGCGGCGAGGCCTGGACCTCAGCGTCATCGCCGAGCAGATCGACGACGCGCTTATGGAGCAATTCGGCGGCGACTGCTTCGTGACCGGTCACCTCTGCCAACTCGATGTCGGCACCGGCGTTTTCCGGTGGGTAAACGCCGGGCACCCCCCGCCCCTTCTGGCGCGCGGCGCGAAGGTGGTGGCCGAGATGAAGGCGGAGTCGTGCCTCCCGCTCGGCTTGGGCATCGAGATCACCGAGGTGGGGGAGTACCACCTGGAGCCGAGCGACCGGATCCTCTTCTACTCCGACGGCGTGACGGAGGCCCGCCCGGCGGGGGGCGCCCAGTTCGGTGTCGAACGGCTCATCGACGACGCCCAGGAGTTCATGGGCAGCAGTCTTCCGGTGGCCGAGGTGCTACGCCGTCTGGTGAAACGCCTGCGCGAGCACCGCGGCGCGGAGTTGGAAGACGACGCCACGCTGGTGTTCCTGGAGTGGCGGCCCGGCCGGTAGGGCACTTCCCGCCGCCACCGGTGGGGTGGGAGGGCTCAGTGGCCCACCAGGCGGTCCAGGGGCCCGTCGGGGCGGAGCGACAGGTCCTTCACCAGGTGCACGATGGTGCCGGCCTGGGGGCGCGACTCGAAGTGGACCGAGTCGACCAGGGCGGTGATCAGGGCCAGGCCCCGTCCCTGTTCCGCCGAGGGCCCGGCCATGGTGGCGGCCGCGGAGGAGTCGAAGCCGTGGCCCGTGTCCACGATCCGGATCTCACAAAGATTGTCCTCGATCACCAGATGGACTTCGTACTCGTCCCCGGCGCCCGAGTGCCTGACCACGTTGGCCGACGCCTCGGTGAGGGCCAGCTCTACATCTTCAATGGCCTCGGTCTCGACCCCCAGCTCCTTCGGGCACAGCCGGCGATGTGACGGACCACAGGCAGGGTGGCGGAGTCTCGCGGCAGGGAGAGCGTGAGTGATCCTCACCGGACGTCCTCTCGTAGGGGCGCCCCGGCGCGCCGGCACGGTGTGCGCCATCAGTTCGACCGCGGGCCACGGACCCGCTGCGTCCTTCCGGTTCGCTTTTCAAGGACGTCGAATCCCACCTTCGGCCCTTTCGTTGGAGCCTGAAAGTGGTGTTCCGCCTCTGCCCCCGACCGAAACCCCTCGACGTCGGAACGTGTCTCGATCCGTCGAGGGCGGCGAGTGCGTCGATCTCACCGCTTGCGGGCAATGGCTCGAGCCAAGTCTTCCTTCGACATCGACGAGCGTCCCCG
>JBBSIS010000090.1:0-12155 GCA_038231955.1 Acidimicrobiales bacterium | reverse complement strand
CGCCGATCACCGGAGCGAACGTAGCTGATACAACAGACACCTGGTGGATACCTCTCAGGAGCGAGGTCGTTGCCCCGTAGAACGCACGTCACTGCAGAACTTCCGCTCCTAGAGATTGCGAGAGCGCCGAGCTGGTCCTCCATGCCCTTGTGGTAGCGCTGGTACAGCTCGCCCTTCTTGCCGTGGAAGATCGCGGCGGCGAGGGAGTGGCGGCCCTCCTGGAGGTTACGTATACCCTTGATGTCGCGCCGGTAGGTCTCGTCGTCGACGTAGGCCAGGATGTGCATGCTCTTGAAGATCCGCCCGTAGGAGGCGATCGCCTCGCCGAGGGGAGTGGGATGGCCGTCGCGCTGGAGCATCCGCACCACGTCGTAGGCCCGCACCGCCCCGGTGAAGACGGAGCCCACCACCCGGAGGATGTCGGGCCAGTGCCGCTTGACCCGGGCCAGGTCGATCCGGCCCCGGGCCAGGGAGTTGAGCGGGCCGTAGTCGGCATGGGCATCGATGCGCCACCCCCGCTGGTCGGGCAGGTCGGCCAGCGCCGGGCGGTACTCGATGTCCAGCAGCTGGCTCAGGCCGAAGACCAGGTCCGAGTGGATCCGGTGTCGGACACGATGACGTCGGGGCGCTGGCCACCGTCCTGACTGAAGATGACGTCGATCATGTGCATGGAGTCGCGAGGCGTCCCCGACACGACCTTGGCCCCCATGCCTGCGCCTTGGTCGTTGATCATGTTCAACCAGGTGACCCCCCGGTTGCGGCCGAAGTACTTGCGGTTGGGGCGGGCTTAGATGCTGGGCACCGGGACGACGAAGCGCATCCCGTCGATGGCGGCGACCAGCCCGCCGCCGAGAGCCTGGGCGTAGGCGATGCCGGCCTGGGCCTCGATCAACCACCGGTTGGCCGGCGAATAGGTCTCGGTGCCCAGGTAGGTCTGGTTGACGTGGCTGATCCGGTACCGCTCCAGGGCCTCGACGCCCTTCTTCACGATCGGGCTGTAGCCGATGTTGAGGGCGTGGGCGGTGAGGCAGGCGGCGATGCTCACGTGGAGGTCACCGAGGCGGGTCTGGCCCCCCGAGGCGGCGGTGAAGGCAGCAACTCACTTCGGTTCCCAGGCCATCACCTCCAGGATCACCTCGGGCAGGTCGACCCGGGGCAGCATGGCGTTGACCTGGCGGCGCAGCTCCACCAGGCTGGGCGGCTCGGGGATGGCTCGGAGGCGCTCCACGTGAATTCGGCCTTCGTCGTCGACGCTGAGGGCTTCGTTGTCGAGCCGTCCGCCCACCTCCCGGTAGGCCTGGTCGAGGACACGGGCGTGCTCGACGAGGAGGTCGTCGGGCTCCTCCGGGAGCGACAGCGCGGTGAGCACCGGCCCCTTCGCATTGGCCCACGCTTCGCCATCGAGCAGCTGGGCCCGGGGATCTCGCCAGCGCGCCGAGGCCTCGGCGTAGATGTCACGGCGACGGAGCTGGCGGTGGAACTGCGTCAGCACGCAGAAGACGTAGACGTTCCTGTCGATGGCGCCGTCGGCCGTCGGGGGGCTCCCGAACACGAGGCGCTTCCACGACCCCTGCACCAGCGCCTCGTCGATGTCGGCGATGGTGGGCTTGCGCCGGCTGCGGAGAAGTTCGGGCATGCGCCTCATGGCCGTCAGCACCGGGGCCGCTTCGGCGCTGGCCCCGAACTCGATCACCTCGGTCAGGGTCTTGAGGAACCCGCTGACCACCGTGATGCGGGTCGCCAGTCCCGCCCGCATCTCCCCGTCGTTGTCCGAGTCGTCCGGCGGGACCATCTCGGTGACCGCGGCGATGGCCGCCGCCAGCTCGGTGCGGGGCACGACCGCCTCGATCAGCTCCCACCGGTCGTCGAGGGCCACCGCCTCGCCCCGGGGCGTGGCTTCGAGCAGGACCTCGACCGCGGCGGCGAGCTTGGCCGAGGCCCGGGCCAGCCTCGGGTGCTGGCGGACCTTCTCCTTCTTTGCCTCCCGGTCTGCCTTGCCGACCAGCTCGGTGACCATCAGCAGGTCGAACAGCTCCAGGCAGTCATCGATGGACCTGGCTCCCAGGTACACCACGGTGGCCAGCAGGGTCGCCAGCCGCCGGGACGGCGGGTGCCGTCGGAGTTGGGGCGCCTTGGCCGCCATGCCGTAGCGGGCCAGCTCGACCAGCCGCCGGCGGGGAACGACGGCGTCCAGATTCAGCTTGCCCAGCCCGACGGCCGAGATCTCGGCGACCCGGGTGAGAGCCTCGCCAGGTTTCTGCCCGACGGCTGCGCCGGCCCCTTGCGCCAGCGCTCCAGATCCGTGAAACGAGCCCCTTCGGGAACCTCCAGGAGGCGTTCGAGCTCGGCGCGCTGGCGGGCCGTGAGCAACTCGTACAAGGAGTCCCACAGTCGTTGCGTCGCCTCGTCGCGGACCTGGGCAACCAGCCGGGCCAGGGTCGTGACACCAGGCAGCAGCACCCTACGGTCCAGCAGCCAGGCCACTGCGTCGGTGAAGATGGCCTTGGGGCCGTCGCCCGTCGTCCAGGCTCGGGCATCCACCCACGCCGTGAGCTCCGGCTCAGCCTCGGCGAACTCCCTCAGCCCGACGACGCCCCTGATCTCCTCGGCGTGCTCGAAGCGGGTTGATCGGCGATCGGTGTAGTGCTTCACGCACGACGGGTCGGCGACGGCGAGCTGCTCGGCCAGGTACTCCAGCACCGTGTTCGGCACGTCCAGCGGGTCGGCCAGGAACAGCCCCAAGGAGCGCACCGTCGTGAGCTGCAAGGCGAAGCCGAGCCGGTTGTGGTCCCCGCGTCGTCGGGCAATCAGCGCCTTGTCGGCGTCGTCGAGGAAGAAGGCCCGCTCCAGCTCGGCCCGTGGCGGCGGACCGTTGAAGCGGCCGTACGACGCCGCCTCCGCGTCGGTCAGGAACTCAACGGGCACGGCCCGCCACGGTAGGACCGATCAGCGTCGCGCCGCCGAGCCGTCCTTAGCGTGACTCTTCGTTCCGATGTTCCTCAAGGGCCGTAACCCCATCCGTACCTTCGACCGTGCCCAAAACGGGCAGCTGAGCTTCGTCGGCGACACGCCGACGGGCGGCACGGGCAGCGGAGGCTTCGAGAGCTCGGCGAACGGCGTCGTTCTCGGAGGCGTCGGCGGCGAGTCGTCCCCGAATAACCTCACCGGTGAGGAGAAGTTCCTGTTCGCCACGAATACCGGCAGCAACAGCGTGTCGGTCTTGCGCACGAGGGGTGACTCGCTCGAGCTTGTCGGCGTCACGCCGACAGGCAACCACCCGCTCAGCGTGACCGTCGCCCATGGTCTGGTCTACGTGCTCAACGGCGGCACCACCAACGGGACAGGCTTCCCGCCGTCGATCACCGGTTTCAGGCTGTCGGGGGAGGGACAGCTCACTCCCATCCCCGACTCGACGCGACCCGTCTCCGGCGGGGTCATCTCCGGGAGTACGCAGGTGTCGTTCAACCCCGCCGGCAAGGTACTCGTCGTGACCGAGAAGCAAGCCAACGTCATCTCCACCTTCACGGTCGGCGCTGACGGGCTCGCCACCGGCCCCGTCACCAACCCGAACAGCCTGGCAGCGTCGGGCCGTTCGGCTTCACCTTTACCCAGACCGGAAAGCTGCTCACCGCCCAGAACTTCGGCGGCCTGGCCGGACAGGGAGGAGCCGCATCATTCGACGTGCAACAAGACGGGACACTGACACCCATCTCGCCGACGACGGTGAAGAACGGCCAGTCCGACACCTGCTGGTTCGTGCTAACCGACAATCAGCGTTTCGGCTTTGTGTCCAACGCGCAGAGCAACACCATTTCTCGTCCTACAGGGTGGACCCGCAAGGCAACCTCACGCTGCTCCAAGGCGACGCCGCCCACACCGATGAGGTGTTCCCGGCGGTTGGTCCGACCATCCTGCCAGGTGACCTGACGCTGAGCCGTGACAGCAAGTACCTCTACGAACGCAATGTCATGGACGGCGACGTCAACGCCTACGCGGTCGGCGAGGACGGATCCCTGACGCTCATTCAGCGCCTGCAGAACGTCCTCCCGCCCGGCGCCATCGGCGTCGCTGGAAGCTGATACCCCTCACCTACGCCGCTCCGAGCCGCCGGCGACATCAGCCGGCGGCTCGGAGGCCACTTGTTCGCGACTGCCGACCCAGCGCAGCCGGCGGCGGGCCCGGACACCGTGTTCATGGCCGACGAGCTGACACCATTCACATCGTGCGCAACGGCGGCGTCACCAAGGTGGTGGGCGCCCCCATCCAACCCGGCGAGATGGCGTCGTCGCCGGACGGCTCCGTCATGATCACCGTCGGGGTCCGGGGCCGGCGGATCACCGCCTACCGCAACGACGGCTCGATCATCGGCAGCGCCAACTGCGGGGCCGGGCCGACCCATGCCGTCACCGGCGCCGACGGGCTGTACTGGGTGGTCGACACCAACGGAGGGGCGATCCTCGGCTTCAGGGTGGACGGGCACGGCCCCCACCAGGTGGCTCGCATCCCAGTCGGGGCCAAGCCCTACGGCATCGCCTACGACGAGAGCCGCTCGACGCTGTGGGTCACCTTGACCGCCAGCAACCAACTGGTCGGCCTCCACCTCAAGGGCACCTTGGTCGCGACGCGCACCGAGTATGACACCGTCCGGCAGCCGAACACGGACGCAGTCGACGCGGGCACCGGCACTCTGGTGGTCACGGATCGACTTCCCAAGGCTCGTTGCAGCTGATCAGGTCCTGACGCACGCCGTCGTGACGTAGGGCGGGGGTCTCCCGCCCTGAGCGTCGGATTCGTACCAGCGCCGGACCCCCGCCGGGCCCTCGATGGACTCGGCGATCGTTCGTTCCGCCTTGTCGCTAGGACCGCCGTCCTCAAGCGGAGCGTGTTCCAGTCGTTTTGGGCAGCCGCCTTGTCAACGTTCTGGGAGAAGGAACGCTGGCCCCCGTCGGTACAGGCATGATCACCGAACCGGGGATCGTCGAGCGGGGCTACCGGCGCTACATGGCCCTGTGCCACACGACCAGCGCCGGCATCCCGGCCCTCGTCGACGCCGGCTTCCCCCGACTCCTCGCCCGCCTCGCAGCGCGGGCACCTGGAATCACCGGCCAAAATGCCCGAGCGGGGACAGATGTAGGCTCACCCTCGGGACCGAACCGGCTGATATTTGCTCCCTGGTCGGCGCGCGAGTATCGCTGACAGGAGAACCGTGCTTTCAGACAAAAGTCGCACCATCGTAGAAGCGACCCTGCCGCTGATCGGCGAGCGGCTCACGGACATCACCACGAGGTTCTACGAGCAGATGTTCGCGGCCCATCCGGAGATGCTCGACGGTCTGTTCAGCCGCTCCAACCAGCGCAATGGGCACCAACAGCAGGCCGTCGCCGGCAGCATCGTTGCGTTCGCTTCGCATCTGGTCAGCAATCCAGGAACCCTGCCGGAGGCCGTCCTCTTGCGGATCGGGCACAAGCATGCCTCCCTCAACATCACCGAAGACCAGTACCCGATCGTGTACCAGTATCTCTTTGCGGCGATCGTCGACGCGCTTTCTAACGTCCTCACCGAGGACATCGCCGACGCTTGGTCCGAGGTGTACTGGCTTATGGCCCATGCCTTGATCAAGATCGAAAAGGGCCTCTACGCTCAGGCGGCGAGCGGCCAGCCGTGGGCGCCATGGGTCCTCGTCGCCAAGCGGCCGGCGGGCACTGGGTCCATGACGTTCACCTTCGAGCCCGCGGACGATACGGCGGTCAGCCCCGCACGTCCGGGGCAGTTCCTCAGCGTCAAGGTGCGAATGCCGGATGGGGTCCAACAGATTCGGCAGTACTCGCTCCACGCTGACTTCAACGCTGCCCGACGGGTCTTCACCAGCAAGATCGACACTGATGGAGAAGTCTCGCCGGTGCTCCACGGCAGCGTTCAGGTCGGAACCGTGCTGGAGTTGTCCAATCCGTACGGGGACGTGTCATTGGGGGCCGACGACCATCTGCTGATACTGGCGTCGGCCGGGATCGGCTGCACGGCCACGGCGGCAATCCTGCGCTCGCACGCGGAGCGAGACTCGAAACGCGAACTCCTTGTACTACACGCGGAGCGTGCTATGGGGAACTGGGCGCTGAAGGACCAGATGAGCGCGGACATAGAGAAGATGAGCTCGGCCCGCCTCCAGCTGTGGCTCGAGCGCCGGGAAATGGGCTCCAACCGCGGGCGGATGACGCTCGAGGGGCTCGATATTACGGCTGATGCCTCGGTGTACCTGTGCGGACCGCTGCCCTTCATGAAGTCGATCCATGCTCAGGCAATGGTCTGCGGCATCCCGGTCGAACGGATTCACTATGAAGTCTTCGGCCCCGATGTCTGGCTCGCCTCCGCCTAGCGGAGGAGTCAGTGCAGGCGCCCCCGGGATAACCCTTTCTGGCGACCTACTGTGCGCCTCGGCCCGCAGAACAGGGCAATCTCGGCGGCTTCGGTTCGGGGACCGCCTCCAGCAGCTCGAAGACTCGTGCCACGGCGATCAGGCTGATGCCGCCCCGCTTCCACTAAGCTTAGGCCTACTGGCCTACTCGACCTGTACGCGGTGAAACCTCGTTTCGGTACGCCAACACACCGATGACGTGGACGCGTGGACGTCACATCGGCGATTGCTGGCGGGAGTTTAAACATCGAAATGTCATAGGTGACGTCGAGCTCGTCGTCTCGGGGGCTGGTCCGGACCTACCTGGCGTCGCGCCGCGCCGCTCCCGCCGTCGTGTAGGCGGATCGGGACCCTGCGGCAGGACGACGGGAGAGATGTGGCTGTAGCCACGCCACGACGACGGGCCAGTCGACGAACACGATGAGCACGGTCAGCCCTTGGGCCGTATAATCGAGACCGGTGGCGAGGCGGATGGCCGGGTGCATGGCCACCACGCCGGGGATGAACAGCCAGCGCAGTCTGGGCCTGAACAGCAAAAGTGGAAAGCCCATCTCCAGGAGCAGCGTTGCCGCCGCACAGAGGTGGGCGAGCCAGGCGCGGTGGGCGATGAACAGCGCGATCGCGTTGGGGTGCGCGGCGCGGTCGCTGGAGGCGTAGAGAATCCAGCGGAGGTTGTTGCTGGTCACCCAGGCCAGCCCGGAGTAGCGAAGTTTCTGGAACCCGGCGAAGAAGGTGGTCAGCGCGACGGTGACCATGGCGGTGCGGATCGGCCACCCGTAGCCTGGGCCGCAGAGTTCCGCCGGAGGCCCGGCGAGCGGCTCGGGCAGCGGCGGCCCGGAGCACCTGGCTCGTGCCCGGCCCAGCGGGGCGCGGACGGTCCACGCATCGCTCGCCGCCGTGCCGCAGGCCAGCAGCACCAACAGGCACAGCGTCGGCACGGCGTCGCCGACGATCACCCGGCCCGTGCTGTTCAGCATCCCGTTGAGGATCAACGAGCACACGAGCGCCATCGACAGACTGGCCCACAGTGCCAGGCCCGACGCAGCGATCAGCGCGGCGGCGATGCCGACCATCTGCAGGCTGGCGGCGACGCCTTGCGAGGGCATGTGCCCGAGCAGCTTCATGTAGGAGACGGGCTGGAAGAGCGCCGACGGCTGCCCGGCCACGACGCGATAGTCGGTCGTCGCCAACCGCAGCGCCAACAGGCCGCAGAGCCCGATGCGCACCGACGCAAGCCGTCGCGCATCCTCAGCGCCGAACACGCAGCAGTCGGCACGGCGAAGCAGATCGTCAGCTTCCGGCACGGAGACCTTGGCGGTCACAGATTCAGGCGAGGGTGCGCCGTGGCGCGCCAGCCCGGTCACCCTGGCGCCGGGAAGCCAGCCAGTCGAGTTGTATGTGGCCCGGGGCGAGTCAGTGACGTCCGACGGGCGGCGACCGCCGTGAGCTCGGCTGCAGAGCGAACGGCTTCGGTATCCAGGGGGAGACCCGTCACGAGCAGGCGCAAGCCAGAGTCGTCTCCACCCGTGGCCTCATCATGGGCGCGCTGCATCGTCGTGGTTGGCATCGCCATCGTGTCCAGCTGATCCAGTCTCGCCCTTGACACCCTTGAAGGATCGGATGCTCGGGTACTCCCGGCGTCTCAGGTCATGCTGACCGAAGGGGGTCCGCCGATGGGATCACTGTTGAGTGACCTAACGTGGGTGCATGCCTGCCGGCTTGTCGCCCTCACACTTGGTGATCATCTTCGTGGTAGCGCTGATCGTGCTGGGGCCGGACAAGATGCCCGATGCCGTGCGCAAGGGCGCCAGGCTTCTGGGCGAGGCTCGACAGTGGAGCGAACGGATATCCGCCGAGGTGCAAAGCGCGGTGACGGAGCACACCCAAGACCTCTTGGCACCGAAGGCCGAGGCTTCTGCAGAATCGGTCGACCCGGTCGTTCCTGAGGTCGCGTCGCCCGGTGCCGAAACGCCAGCGGTCAGCTACGACTCAGGAGCGGAGCGGGCGAGTTCCGACGAGCCTCCGTCGTCGTCCGAGCCGGACCTCGGAGTCGAACACACGTCGTCTGCGACAAAGGAGCAACCATGAATGCAATGCCGTTGGTGGCCGAGATCCTTGGTCCCGATCTCGTGATCATCCTGGTCATCGTGGCCTTGCTGTTTGGAAGCACTCGGCTTCCCAAGTTGGCCCGGTCGCTGGGTTCGGCGAAGTCGGAGTTCGAAAAGGGCATTGCCGAGGGAACAAGCGGCGCCCCGAAGGATTCGGCGCCCACTGGCGAGCAGGTGACGATGACCAAGGCCGAACTCGACTCCATGATCGCCGAGCGCGAGGCGCACGGCCGAGCCGTCGGCCCGATGTCGCCCCCGTCTGGCGGTCCCACTGCTCTTGAAACTCGCGAAGGTTGAAGTGGCGGCCGCCGCGGTCAGAGGCGCCTATCCACCCACATCGACGTAGGCCACGGGGCAGTGGTCCCACGGCACCAGCGTCTGGGTCCCTGACCCCTGGGAGACCTTGATCCATCATCTGGGTACCGTGGTGAGGTGTTCGACGGTTTGTTCAGCCCCTGGCATCTACTGATCGTCCTGGTGGTCATGTTCGTCGTGATCGGTCCTCGCAAGCTGACCTCGATGGTGCGGGGCACTGCGGAGTCGGTACAACGATTGGTGGACCCCGACGAGCAGTCGCCCGAGGCACCGCTGTCGAGCGCCGAATCAGACGAACCGACCGAGCTGTCCTATCGGCTTGGCCGCCGGCTCCGATGGCACCGCCGATGAGATCGGATTGAGACTCGCGGTCGCAGGCCGGGAGAATGACGCCGCTCGGACGTCACTACTCTATTTCTTCTTGTTGGAATCGATACGGCTGGTTCCGGCCGGTTTCCCCGTCACCTACATATTCGCGGAACAGGGCAAGTGGCGAACGAAGCCGCACCAACTAAATCAGACAGGCGTTGTTACTCCAGCCGAGCGACATCTACAACGCGGGTCGCGATGGGAAGCAAAATGGCGTGATGCAAAGCCCGGACTAATTTCGAGCGGCCTGTTGCTTTCGTGCGGGTTGGCTGCTAAAGAATCTTCGTAATGGCCCACACGATCACAGCGACTACAGCAATAGCACCGATAACTGCCAGCAGCAGAATCTTGCCGACCAGTGCGAGCATCAGCCACGGATTGTCTACACCTTCCCGGACTGGCTGACACGACGGGCTCGAGGCCCGCCGAGTAGCGCCGGGTGGGGAGCTTGGCCATCATCCGCTGCAGCGCCATCTCGCCCAGCAGCTCGGTGGAGGCGAGGAGGTCATAGGCCCGCACCGCCACTTCGGAGGCGCCGTCGGCGCTCCGCACCCTGGGACGACGAACGGGCTCCCGCCGGCCGCCGAGGGTGACCGAGCCCTCTCACTGCCGTGGCGCAGCGCGCTGCGGTCGGGATCGTGGGCGCCTTCCGGCCCGCACAGGCCGACGACGTTCTCGCTCATTATCACCTGCATGACCTGAAGTCCCGCCCCGACGGCGAGGGCCAGCAGGCCCTCGCGCATGGAATCGGCGAGCTCGGCCGTGGCCACGGTCACGGCGTCGGGCACGGTGAGGTCTACCGGGGCGGCCTTGGTCTGATAGCTCTTCTTCACTGGCGGTGGTCCCCTTGCTGGTCGAGTGACTTTGGCGGTCGCCCGACACCCACCATCCGGCAGGTCTCAGGCGGGGGACCGCCACCTCAAACTTCTACGACGACCGGGACAACCTCATCGAGCACGGTGCCCTGGCCTGTAGTCATCGTCGACGGCCTGCTTGCCCTCGTCGGGATCGGGCTGTTCGTGATCGCTCGCCGCAGGAGCGCCTGAGCCGAGGCTCCTCAAGCGACGTCGGGAGGCTGGAGACGGTGCGTCGAGACCGTGAGCGGGCTGCGCTCAGTCCTCGCCGCCCTCCGAGGGCTCCTCGCCTTGGGGCACGGCCCAGTTGTCGCCTAGCTCGCCCGGTGCCCTCGCCGTCCTCGCTGGCGTCGCTCAGATTCGGGTCGTCGGGGAGCCTTCCACCTCGGTCCTGGTCAGGGCCGTCCAGCTCGTCGCTGATGGGCTGATGGGTCTGGGGATCGACTCGGGGCATGAGCTGTGTATACACCCGCGGTCGGGCGCTTCGCGTCCGGCCAATGCCGGCCCGACGGCCCGCGGCGCTTCTTGCGCCAGCGCATGTTCTGGAAGCTGCTTGCCGCCGTCACGTTTGTCATCGGACTCGCCGTCGGAGCGCTCATCGCCCGTGAGGGACAAGCAGTGGCGTCGGCGCCTAATGAGCATTCCCGCGAGGGCGGTCGCACTGAGGTGGTAGCACCCTCGGGAAAGGAGCTGGCTATCCCGACGACCTCGTCGAGTTCGACCTGGTAACGGCGCAGATCGGCCAAGACGAGGGCGAGAGCATCGTGATCGTCGAACACCTCGGGTACCCGGGCCAAGGTGGAGCGATGGCGCTCGTAGACATCTGCGAAACGGTCACGGTCCTGCGGCACGGCGACATCGGGCCGGCGGACACGTACCCAGGTTAGGCAGGTACAGATCCTCCGCCGAGGGCCGGGCGCGCCGGGTGCCCACGCTACGCCCTCACTCCTCAGGTGCAGCGTGGGGACTCCGGCCCGCAGAACTACTTCGGCAGGTTGCAGACCTGCTGCAGCCCGTCGATGCGGTTCTCGATCTCGACGTGGTGCTTGGTCGCCTTGTCGATGCGGGCGTCGATCTTCTTCACCAGCTCCTCCTTGTGGGCGTCGACGGCCTTGGCCCGCTCCTGGCGGAGCTTGTCGAGCCGACCGTCGAGCTTGGTCAGCTCCCCCCTCCATTTGGTGATGTGGTCAGCGGCCTTGTCGCAGTGGCTGTGCTTGGCCAGGGCGGCCGCCGGAGGGCTTGCGGTGGTCGTCGTGTCGGCGAAGGCCGCGGCCCCGCCGACTCCGGTCGCCAACGCACCGGCCGCGACCAGCGCTGCGATGCTCTTGCGGATGTTCATTCGGTCCGTCCTCTCGGTTCGTGTGTCACCACTCACCCTGGACCCCGAATGTGATCGGTCCGTGCCCCGGACATGAGGGAGATGTGACCGTTCCATCGGCCCCGGAGAGACCCCCGGGCCGATGTCGGCGAGTGCCTCACGGTTGCGGCCGCCGGACCGGGGGTTCCCCTGATGCAGAAGGGGTCAGCCAGCGGTGGTCGCCACCAGATGTGACTGGACGCTGACCAGTTCGGGACTGCTCGGGTCGATGGTGGCCTGGACCCAGCCCACGTTCGGGCTGCCGAATGTCTCGATCCGTGTGACGTTCGGGAGCGGCTGGCCCGTAGTCGGGTCGACAAGCGGGTGGTCGACCCGGAAGCGGTGGGAGTCGCCGTGGACGATGACGACCGGCTTGGCGAATGCCTTGGCCTCGGCGACAAACGCGCCCAGGAGCGAGTCGAAACCGTCGACATGTGCGGCTGCCCGCAGGGGATGGGGAACCTCGAATCCAGGGTCGGCCTGCATGAACACGACGACGCCAGCCGCCCCGGTGCGACTCGCGACCTCGAAGCTCTGGTGCAGCCAGTCCCGGTCGGCCTGGTCCCGGGCCTGGTACTCGGCTTCTGCAGCCCGACGATCGGCGGAACCTCGTGGGGTCCCAGCCTCATCGGCGTTGACGTCATTGATATGGTTGTCGTTGCTGCCAGGCACGTTCAGGCCGACGAACACCACTGAGTTCATCCGCCAGCGGCTGTTCTCGGGAATCTGCGGGAGCTGCT
>JBBSIS010000089.1:0-12159 GCA_038231955.1 Acidimicrobiales bacterium | reverse complement strand
GCCCTCGATCTTCATGGACTTCACAGCCGCCGCCATCCGGTCCTCGACCTTGCGGGCCAGATAGACGAACGAAGCATCGGTCGACAGCTTGGCGCGTAGCGCCGACTCGCTGGTCTCCAGCAAGGGGGCGAGGATGCGAGCGGCGGCGGCGGGGTCCTTGATCGACTTGGGGTCGGCCCACACCGTCTGGCGACGGGTCGACAGCGCCAGCTCCGTTAGGTTCCGATCGAGGATGGCGCCCCTTTCGGCAGGCAGGGAGATGTTGACGATCCGTTGGGAGGCGCCGTAGTCGGCGTAGCGACGGGCCGAGAAGCCCTGGACGAAGGTCAGCCGGACGACGATGGCGCCGAATCCCACGGCCATGATGACCAGGAGGGTGATCAGCCGACCCTTGGGCGCGACGAGGGACGACGCGGGGGTGGGGCGGGCCACCGAGGACGAGGCCTGGCGCCGGCGGTGCGCCGAACTTGCCGAGACGGGGGCTCGGAGGCGTGCCGGTGATGGCCGAGGAGCGTGCGCCGCCGGACGTCGTGCTGGGAGAACACGGCGGTCCGGCGGCGTGCCCAGCCGGCGGGCCTGGGGAGGCCGGCGGGCCGGAGAAGGGGAACGCGATTGGAGGCGGGCCCGGTCTCCCGCTCCGGGGGCCGCTCGGGCCCGGTCTCCCGCTCCGGGGGCCGCTCGGGCCCGGTCTCCCGCTCGGGCCGCGGTCGGCGGCCGGCGCGTCGGGGCCGTCACCGCGCTGGTGCCGTCGGAGGTGCAAGGGAGATGACTGCGCCGGGGTTGATCATGCCGAGACGGGTACGGGCAGCGTTCACGATCTGGGCGGGGGCATCGAGCTCGGCGACGGTCAGCCGCAGCCGTTGCTGGGCCGCCCGCTGGGTGTCGACGGTCGCCTCCAGTCGGTCGACCTCGACCTGGCCCTGGGCCAGGAGCACGCGCAGGGCGACGATGGCGAACAGGCCGGCGCAGATGGCCACGACCAGGGCGCCGGTCAGTGCCCGGGTGCGCTGCCGCCGCCTCTCGGCGACAGGGTCGACGAGGCGAAGGCTGGACCGAGGCTCCGGGGGACGGGGGCGACGGTTGGGCTGCGGGCGCCAGGCGGACTGGGGCGCCGTGGCTGCGGGCGCCGCCGACGGGGCGAACCGGGGGGCGGCGGGGCTCTGCCGGGCCTGAGCGGCCCCTCGAGCGGTACGTGCGGCCTGAGCGGCCCCTCGAGCGGGAAGTGCGGCCGGAGCGGCCCCTTGAGCTGGAAATGCGGTTCGGAGTGGTGCGGTCATGACGACGTCTCCAGCTTCTCGGCCGCCCGGAGGCGGGCGCTCTCGGAACGGGGGTTGCCCGCCAGTTCGGCGGGCCCGGGACGACGGGTGCCGCGCCACACCAACCGGGCACGGGGCACGGCCCCGCAGGCACAGGGCAGCTGCGGCGGGCAGGCGCACCCGCCGGTCACGGCGTCGTTCAAGCGAGCCTTGACGATGCGGTCCTCGCCCGAGTGGTAGGTGAGCACGGCGCAGCGGCCGCCCGGGACCAACGCGTCGAGCGCGGCATCGACCGCTGAGCCCAGCGTGCCCAGCTCGGCGTTGACCTCGATGCGGATGGCCTGGAAGCTCCGCTTGGCCGGGTGGCCGCCCCGGCGACGGGCCGGCGCGGGGATGGCCTCACGGACGACACCGGCCAGCTCGGTCGTCGTGGTGAGCGGACGGGCGGCGACGACGGCCCGGGCAATACGGCGGGCGAAGCGCTCCTCGCCGTAGACCGTCAACACCCGGGTGAGCGCAGCCTCGTCGTAGTCGTTGACCACATCGGACGCGGTGAGGGCCTGGCGGCGGTCGGCGCGCATGTCCAGGGGGCCTTCGCCGCGAAAGCTGAAACCGCGATCGGCGCGGTCGAGTTGCATGGAGCTGACGCCCAGGTCGAACAAGACCGCCGAGACACCGTCCTGTGCCTCTGCCGCCGAACCCAGGGCATCGGCGAGCTGGTCGAAGTTGGCCCGCAGCAGGGTGACACGGTCACCGAAACGGCCCAGGGTGTCGCCGGCGATGCCCAGCGCCTCGTCGTCCCGGTCGATGCCGATCAGGGTGCGGCCGGGCAGGGTGTCGAGGAGGGCGGCGGCATGCCCACCGGCGCCGACGGTGGCGTCGACGATGACGCCCGGCGGCACAGCTCGCAACACCTCGACGACTTCGGCCACCATCACCGGGAGGTGCAGGGGCGGCGCGGGGTCCGAGCTGTCGGGCGGGCCGGGCTCAGGCCCGTCCATCCGCCACCCTCCGACCGACAGAACATCGGGAGCTGCTCCCGACACCTTGGCGAAGAGGGGGTTCTTCACCGATCGGAGGGTGGCGCATGGACGGGACGTTCGGTCGCCCGCGGCCCACGTCAGGCCGGCGCACCGTCGTACTGCTGACGGGCCATCCCCTCGGCGCCCCGGCTCTTCTTGTCCTGCCAGGCGCCCGACGCCCGGATCTCCACATGGTCGAAGAAGCCGGTCACCACCACCGGGCCCTGCAGTCCGGCGAACTCCCGGAGCGGTTGGGGGATCGAGATGCGCCCAGCCTTGTCCGGCGCCACCTCCTGGGCGCCGGCGAAGAAGTACGCGGCCCTGTCGTGGCTGGCCGCGTCCCTCTTCGCCTGCTCCCGCAGTTCGCGGGCCCGCACGGCGAACTCCTCCGGCGGCCACAGCGCAAGGCAGCGGTCGACCTCGCTGGTCAGGAACGCCGTCTCCAGCTGCTCGCGAAACTTGGCCGGAAGGGTCAGTCTTCCCTTTTCGTCCAGCGTGGGGGTGTATTCTCCTAAGAACATCAGTTCGTACCGGCCCCGAGGGGGTCGAGGGAGACGTGCAGCCAGGAGACCACGACACAGACCATGAGCAAGACCCGGACCATGGGGAGGTGCCGGGCAGGATCATGATTGGCATCTCGGTCTCCCCCACTTTGCGCCACCACGACCCACGATAACCCTCCACCACCCAGCAGTCAACGGTGGCCGCGCTCGGCGTCCAAACCTCATGGCCCACTTCGGTCAAAATGAACATCTAGTGGATCTCCCCCTGCGCACCCGCGTCGCCGCCCTGGCCGGGAGGGCCATCGCCGACATGTCCCGCCGGGTGGGTGCCGGTGAGGGCTCGGTCATCGGGGGACGGGTCACCCTGGCCATCGACCAGCGGGCCTTGGAGCTGATGGCCGCTGGGCGTCAGTCGATAGCGGTGTCGGGCACCAACGGCAAGACCACCACCACCCGTCTGCTGGCCGCCGCGCTGTCCACCCACGGGCCGGTGAACACCAACTCGGCGGGGGCCAACCTTCTTCCCGGCCTGGTCAGCACGCTGTTCCGGGGCCGGGCAGGGGCCGCCGTGGCCCTCGAGGTCGACGAGGGCCTGCTGGCCGACGCCATGGCGGCCGTCCATCCCACCGCCGTCGTCCTGCTCAACCTGAGCCGTGACCAGCTCGATCGCTTCGGCGAGGTCCGTCGCCACGCGTCGGACTGGCGCCTGGCGCTGGCGTCGTCACCGGGGACGGTGGTCGTGGCCAACGTCGATGATCCACTGGTGGCGTGGGCGGCGGGCGCCACCGACCCGGCCGCCGACGCGGCCCGGCCCGGCGTCACGTGGGTCGGCACCGGGCAGCGCTGGCGGGCCGACGCCGCCGCCTGCCCGGCCTGCGGTAGCCGCATCCTGTGGACCGAGCCGCGTCCCGGGCGGGGCACGGTGGAATGGGCGTGCACCTCCTGTCCCCTCGCCCGGCCCCGGCCCGACGCCTGGTTGGACGGGAGCGACCTGGTCCTGGCCGACGGCCGCCGTCTGCACATCAGCCTCCAGCTACCGGGTTGGTGCAACCTGGCCAATGCGGCCATGGCCGCAGCCGGCGCCATGGCGTTGGGTGTGGAGCCGGGCCGGTCGGTGCGGGCCATGTCGCGGGTGCGGGCCGTCGCCGGGCGCTACCAGGTTCTCAACGTCGACGGCGCGCGGGTCCGCCTGCTCCTGGCCAAGAACCCGGCGGGCTGGGCCGAGGCTCTCGAGCTCATCCGCCCCCAACCGATACCCATCGTCATCGGGATCAATGCCGGTGTGGCCGACGGGCGCGATCCCTCGTGGCTGTGGGACGTGCCGTTCGAGCGACTGAGGGGCCGCCTGGTCGTGGCCACCGGCGAGCGGGGCCGCGACCTGGCCGTGCGCCTCCGCTACGCCGAGGTCAACCACACGTTCGAACCGGACTACAACAGGGCCATCGCCGCCGCCGGTGGTCCCGAGATCGATTTCGTGGCCAATTACACGTCGTTCCAGGGCGCCCGGAAGGCCTTGGCCCGTGGCTGAGCCGGTGTCGATCGCCCTGCTCTACCCCGAGCTGCTCGGGACCTACGGCGACGGCGGCAACGCCACCGTCCTGGTCCAGCGCCTGCGCTGGCGGGGTATCGCCGCCGAGGTGATCGACGTGACCGCGGGCGAGCCCATTCCCATCGGCTGCCAGCTCTACCTCATGGGCGGGGGTGAGGACGCCCCTCAGACCCTTGCCGCTCACGAGCTGCGCTCCGGGCCGGCCCTGGCCGATGCGGTGGCGGGGGGGGCCGGGATTCTCGCGGTGTGCGCCGGGCTGCAGGTGCTCGGACGGCGCTTCGCCGGCGACGACAACAAGGTCCACGACGGCCTCGGGCTATTGGACTGCGAGACCCATCGCGACGACGGTCCCCGGCGCATCGGAGAAGTGGTCGTCACCCCTGACCGGTCGCTCGACCTGCCGGAACTGACCGGCTACGAGAACCATGGCGGCGTGACCACTCTAGGCCCCACCGCGGTACCACTCGGCAAGGTGTCGGTCGGCCATGGCAACGACGGCGGCGACGGCACCGAGGGGATTGTCGCCGGACGGATCGTCGGCACCTACCTGCACGGCCCGGTGCTGGCCCGCAACCCGGCACTGGCCGACCACCTCCTGACGTCGGTGCTGGGGCCGCTCGATCCCATTGAGGAGCCCGAAGTCGACGCCTTGCGGCGCGAGCGTCTGGCGGCCGCCCGTCACCCACATCTGCCCCACCTCGGCGCCGGATGGCCGAGGTTCACGTCCGGCTGGCGCGGCCGGCTCGGACAAGGTTGACCAGCGTGGCCATTGCGGTGCGGCGGGCAGCGCTGCTGGTGGCGCTGGCCCTGGTGGCCGCCGGTTGCTCGAGCGGCTCGCAGGCTGCTGCAGTGCATGACCCCACGACCAACGCGCTGCCAGCCACTCCCACGTCCACCGCCGCATCCACTGGGCCGCCGCCAGCGCCGACGACGACCACCACCCTGGCGCCCACGTATCCGCTCACCGGCCGACCGGCAACTGACGCGGGCATCGCCTCACGGCCATCGGTCGCAGTCAAGATCGACAACATCGCCGAGGCCCGGCCCCAGGCCGGCATCGCCGCCGCCGACGTGGTCTACGAGGAGTTCACCGAGGGGATCACCCGGTTCATCGTTGTCTTCCATTCGGGCGACGCCGACGTGGTCGGCCCGGTCCGCTCGGTGCGGCCCGCCGACCCGGTCATCGTCCGGCCCCTCGGTGGTGTGCTGGGCTTCTCCGGCGGCAGCCCGGCCGCCGTCGCCCTGGTCACCGACACGCCGCTGACCACCGTCACCGAGGACGACCAGGCCGTGATGTACCGGCGGCCGGGGCGCGACGCCCCCCACAACCTCTACACCTCGACGGAGGGGCTGCGCTCCCGGGCCCCGGACGGCGCCGGGCCGCCCGCTCGCCTGGCTGAGTTCCTGCCCGAAGGACAGCCGTTCGACGGCCCCGGAGCGGTGCCCGTGGCCCGCCTCGACATCGTGCCCGCCCCCTATATCACCGCCGGCTACGACTGGGACGCCGCCTCCTCGACATGGCTTCGCAGCACCGACGGTCGGCCTCACCTGCTGGAGGGCGATGGGCGCATCGGCCCTACCACCGTGGTCGTTCAGTTCACCCCTTACCTGGAGTTCGCCGCCGACTCCAAGGTGCAGTACCCCGACGTCCTCGGCACCGGCGAGGTGTGGGTTCTCGCCGCCGGCCAGATGGTCAAGGGCACGTGGGCCAAGGCGTCCCCCGAGGCGCCGACGTCCCTCACCGACGCCAACGGCGCCCTCATCAGGCTCCCGTCCGGCCAGACCTGGTTCCACCTCGTCGCCCCGGGATCTACGGTGACGACGGGATAGGGCGCCAAACCCCCGGCGTTCGGCTCGCCGGCGCCCTGACGCGCACCGAGGCACCGACCATTCGGTGCCTCGGCTTGCGTCGATCTGCGTCTGCTCTTCCGGTCCGGGGCAGATGTCGGGGTCGCCCATCGCACTCAGAACGTCCGTTGCCTCGGTGCGTCCACCGGGCCCGGCACGACCTGCGCTGGCGGCTGGGACAGCCGGACGACGCGAGAGCAGTCGCCTGGGGCCCTGCGTACCTAGCCGGGTGGACCGCTCTCCCCGGGATCCGGACTGATGGTTGCCGACATTGCGGTACCTCCTTCTGTTGAGGAGAAACACTCGCGAGTTCGACCATCGCGCCGCGGGTCGCTTCTGTCAACCCCTCATCACCGCAGGGCGACAGGCCCGTCGACGATGGCGACGGGGCTGTTGTCGGCCCAGGAGCGGCCCCGACGTCCGCATCTCAGGTGTCCAGGATGCGCAGGACATCGCGGGCCATGGTGGCCAGCTCCTCGCAGGTGCCGTCGTCGGGGGCGGAGAGGGCGATCAGGAAGCGGTGCCCGGTGGCCGGGTCGATGACGAGGGCGGACTCCACGCAGTCCAGGCCGGGGACCCAGCCGGGCTTGGTGAAGATGCGGGCCTGAGGGCCGAGGGCGTCGGACACGCCCGGGGCGATGAACCCATCGGCGCCGGCCAGGGCGTCCTGGAGCCCGGCGATGTCCGACGGGCTCAGGTCGAAGCGCTCCCCGGCAGGGAGCTCGGCGTCGAGGACGACTCGGCGGACGGCGTCGGCCAGTTCGAACAGGTTCGTGCAGTTGCTGCCGCCACAGCCGTAGGCGGAGGCGGAGGCGTCGCGCTCGGGCACCACCACGGTGTGGTCGGCGTCGGCCAGGACCATCTCGGGAGAGTCGCCGACCTGCTCGTCGCCCCCACCGTAGGGCTCCTGGATGGTCGTGGACGGGTACCCCTGGGCCACGAGGAACCCCCGGTTGAGCCGTTCGAGGCCGGCGACGCGAACCAGCTCGTCATAGGCCTCGTTCGACGAGTCGCGCAGGGCGGCGTCATAGAGGTCGCGCAGGGAGTAGGCGCCGTCGACGATGGCCTCGCCGGTGAAGCCCAGGCTGCGGGCGAAGTCGAGGGCGCCCAGGGCAGCCAGGAGCTTGATGGCCGACGCCGGGAAGAACGCGTTCGAGAAGCCACCGCCGCCGGCCTCGTAGAAGGCGTACGCAGGCGTGTCACCCCCGAAGATGCGGGCTGCGAAGACGTTGGCCCCCTCGGGCCATTCGAGGCCGCGATCCGCCAGCGTGGTGCCGTCGACGCCGGCCTCGGCAGTCGCTTCCCACCCGGCGTGGTCGCTCGGCACCGGGGCGGTGGCGGGTGTGGCCGGCGTGCACCCGGCGCCCAGAGCCAGCAGGACCACGCTCCCGACCAGGGCCTGGCCCGCTCCCCGCCTCTTCACGCCCTGAGCATGCCACCTGCGGGCCTCGGCGGTCGGTCCCGCGTATCCGCTATAGCGACAGAACGTAAGGGTTGACCTAGACTTGCCGCACTTTCGGGGGAAAGGGTTGGTTGCGCACATGGGCACCGTCGACGGTTCCGCCGACGTGACAGAGTCCCGCCTTTTCACGACCGGCGCGGTGCTTGATGTGGGGTCGCGGTCACCGTTCGTGCCGTGCCGCCGCCTCCTCGGTGGCCTGGTGACGACGGCCCGGCCCCAGCAGTGGGTCAAGAACCTGCTCGTCTTCGCCGCGCCCGGGGCGGCCGGAGTGCTGACGGAGCTGCCCATCCTGCTTCGAGCCGCCACCGCCTTCTGGGTTTTCTGCCTGGCCGCCAGCGGCACCTACTTCCTGAACGACACGCTCGACCGGGAGGCCGACGGCCGCCACCCGGTGAACCGCCACCGGCCGGTTGCCGCCGGTGTGGTGCCGCCCGGGACGGCCATGGCCGTCGCCGTCGTCCTTCTGGTCACCTCGGTGCTCCTCAGCCTGCTCGTCCTCGGGGCGCCGGCGGCGGGGTGCGTCGGGCTCTACGTCGCCGTCAACGTGGCCTACAACCTCCGGCTGCGCCATGAGCCCGTCCTCGATCTGGCCGCGGTGGCGTCCGGTTTCGTGCTGCGGGCCATCGTCGGGGGGCTGGCCACCGGCGTCCACCTGTCGGAGTGGTTCCTGGTGGTGACGTCATTCGCGTCCCTGTTCATCGTGGCCGGCAAGCGGGAGGGGGCGCCGGCCGGCGTCGACCCATCTGCCGGTCCACTTGGCGGGGCGCTGTCCTCGGGCGAGCGCCGGGCCCGTCCCGTCTACCCGGTGGGCTACCTGCGCTACGTGCGGGCGCTGTCCTCGGGCGTGGCCATGGCCGCGTACTGCCTGTGGGCCTTCGACCGGGCCGCCCGGGTCAGCGGGCACGCCGTGTGGCTGCAGCTCACGATCGTCCCCTTCGTGCTGGCCATGCTCCGCTACGCCCTGCTGGTCGAGACCGGGTGCGCCGAGGCGCCCGAGGACGTGTTGCTCGGCGACGCCACCATCGTGGCCCTATGCACGATCTGGGCGCTGCTGTTCGCGTTCGGTGTCTATGGCGCGTGAGCTGCTGGTGGGCTGGGGCCGGACGGCCGCCACGTCGGCCGACGTCCATCGCCCGGGCCGGGTCGCCGACGTGGGGGCCGTGCTGGACCAGTCGCTGGAGAGAGGCGTGATCGCCCGGGGCATGGGCCGCAGCTACGGCGACGCCGCCCAGAACGCCGGTGGCGCCGTTCTCTCCACGACGGAGCTGGACGGCCTGGACTGGGTCGACAAGGACACGGGACGGCTCCGGGCCGGCGGTGGCGCCGTCCTGGGCGACGTGCAACGTTTTCTCCTCCCCCAGGGATGGGCCCTGCCCGTCCTCCCGGGCACGCGCCACGTCACCGTCGGGGGCGCTATCGCCGCCGACGTGCACGGGAAGAACCACCAGCGCGACGGCAGCTTCGTCCGCCACGTCGTCGAGATGACCCTGGCGGTCCCCTCCCGGCGGGAGACCGGGGCCCGAGCGGCCCCGTCAGAGCGGGAGATCGGGGCCCGAGCGGCCCCGTCAGAGCGGGAGACCGGGGCCCGACGGATCACGCCGGGGGGCGATCCCGACCTGTTCTGGGCCACCGCCGGCGGCCTCGGTCTGACCGGGGTGGTCCTCGACGCCACCGTGCAGGCCGTCCGGGTGGGCACGGCGGCGGTCCGGGTCCTCCGCCGACGCTTCGCCGACCTCGACGATCTCATGGCCGCCATGCAGTCGGCCGACGGGCGCCACCGTTACGCGGTGGCCTGGCTCGATGCGCTGGCCGGGGGCGGCAGCACCGGCAGGGGCATCGTCAGCTGGGGCGACGACGCCGCAACGGCCGACCTAACGGTTCCTCGCCGGACCGCGCCCCTGGCGCTCGACGGCGGCCGCACCTTCAGCGTTCCCGAGTGGTTCTCGGCCGGTCCGCCCCCAGCGGTGGCGGTGGCTGCGCTCAACCGGCTGCGGTTCCGGCGACGGGCAGGATCCGAGGCCATCACGGTGGAGCCGCTCGACCGGTTCCTCTTCCCCCTCGACGGCGTCGACGGCTGGAACCGGCTGTACGGGCCGGCCGGCTTCGTGCAGTACCAGTTCGTGGTCCCCGACGCGGCCGGCGAGGTGGTGCGCGGCGCTCTCGAGCGGTTGCACCGGGCCGGCTGCCGGCCGCTGCTCGCCGTCCTCAAGCGCCTGGGCGACGCCGACCCCGGGCCCCTGTCGTTCCCCATGCCGGGCTGGACCCTGGCGCTGGACCTCCCCGCCGCCACCGCCGGCCTGGCCGACGTGCTCGACGCCCTGGACGACATGGTGGCGGGCGCCGGCGGGCGGGTCTACCTGGCCAAGGACGCCCGGTTGCGGCCCGAGCTGGTGGGCGCCATGTACCCGGGTCTGCGGCGGTGGCGGGCGGTGAAGGACGACATCGACCCGGAAGGCGTGCTCACGTCGGACCTGGGCCGGCGCCTCGGACTGGTCCCTCGGCCGGGCCCGGGCGCGACATGAACGACGCCCACGGCTCGCCGCAGACGGTGCTGGTCTTCGGTGGGACCTCGGAGATCGCCCGGGCTGTCGTCACCCGCCTCGTCGCCCGCCGGGCCCGCACCGTCATCCTGGCCGGGCGGCACGCCGATGCTCTGGAGACCGTGGCCGCCCAGCTCCGTGCCGAAGGTGCGGACCTGGTGGAGACGATGCCGTTCGAGGCGGCCGATACCGACGGCCACGTCGAGCTGGTCGACGGCGTGTTCCGCCGTCACGGCCACATCGACCTCGTGCTCTTCTCCTTCGGCCAGCTCGGCGACCAGGCTGCCCTCGAGGCCGACCCCGCCGCCGCCGCCCGCCTGATCGGGGTCAACTACACCGCGGCGGTATCCCTCGGGCTGGCCGTCGCCGTCCGGCTGCGGGCCCAGGGCCACGGCAACCTGGTGGGGTTGTCGTCGGTGGCCGCGGAGCGACCCCGACGGTCGAACTTCGTCTACGGATCGTCCAAGGCGGGCATGGACTTCTTCCTCCGCGGCCTCGGCGACGCCCTCCGGGGCTCGGGGGCCCGGGTGGTGGTGGTCCGCCCCGGCTTCGTCCGCACGCGGATGACGGCCGGTCTACGGGCGGCGCCGTTCGCCATCACGCCGGAGATCGTGGCCGACGGTGTGATCCGCGCCCTGGAGACCGGTGCCGAAACGGTCTGGGCGCCGCCGGTCCTGCGATGGGTCATGACCGTCCTGCGTCATCTCCCCGGCCCGGTGTTCCGGCGAACGGGCGACCGATGACAGATGCTCGCGCCGGGCAGTCCCCTCGTCCTCGGCGGTGGCGGCGGGCGCTGCGCAGCCGGACGGCCCGGGCCGTCCTCGTCGTCTGCGCCCTGGCCGGGCTGGTCGTCGGCCGCTCGGTGTCGCTGGCGCTCACCGCCCCGGGCACCGACGGTGTGACGGCGAGGCTGGCCATCTGGGCGCGGGACCATCGCGCCGGCGCCCTGGTCAACCTGGGCGAGCGGCTGGCCTACAAGCCGCCCCGAGTCGGCGGCGCACCGGCCCAGGCCATCGCCGCATCTCCGGCAGGCACGAGGGAGGTCGCCCCGCCGCCGGCCCCGTCCCCGGCCGGCGAGCCGGTTGCCGACCGGCCGCCGCCCGTCCCACCGCCTCCCGCGCCGAAGGGCCCCCGGCCGCTGGCCGCCCCCCACGCCATCGCCCCCATCACCGGCGCGCCGGTCGCCGACGAGGGGACCTGGCAGGTGCTGGAAAGCGCCGACGGCGTGCCCCTGGTGCGAGCTGCGTTCCTGCGGGCCGACCCGGTGTACACGTCGTACCTGTCGGCCGTGGCGTGGATGGACACCCGCATGCTCGGCTTCAGCATCCAGCCCGGGACCACCGACCCGGGGGGCGGCCCCTGGCCGGCGGGCGCCTCGCTGCCGGTGGCCGAGCGGAGCGAGGTGGTCGCCGCCTTCAACTCCGCCTTCCGCATGGTCGACTCCCGCGGTGGCTTCCACCTGGCCGGCAAGACGGTCGGTACCATGCGCGACGGCGCCGCCACCATCGTCTTCTATAAGGACGGTTCGGTGAAGGTGGGCGAATGGGGTCGCCATGTCACCATGACCCCCGACGTGCTCGGCGCCCGCCAGAACCTCGATCTCATCGTCGACGACGGCCAGGTGAACCCCGGCATCAACGACAACGCCGGCAACCGCTGGGGGGCCACGCTGGGCAACGACCTCTACGTGTGGCGCTCGGGGGTGGGGGTCACGGAGAGCGGGGCGCTGGTCTACGCCGCCGGCCCCCGTCTGTCGGCCGACACCCTCGCCCAGCTCCTGGTGCGGGCGGGCGCGGTCCGGGCCATGGAGCTCGACATCAACCCGCAGTGGACGGTCTTCGTGCACTACGCAGCCACGTCCGACGGCTCGGTGCCCAACAAGTTGCTGGCGACGATGCAACGCCCGGCCACGCTCTACGACACGCCCAACTCCCGCGACTTCATCGTCGCCCGCCTGCGCTGAGGCGCCCGGTCGGGCG
>JBBSIS010000088.1:0-12384 GCA_038231955.1 Acidimicrobiales bacterium | reverse complement strand
GCGGTGAGCACGCCCATGACGACGAGCAACAGTCCGCCCGCCAGCGAGGTCGAATGGAGGTCCCGAGGACGACCAAAGAGCCGCACCGTGAACGTGCGCCCTCGCAGCAGGGTGCTGTTGCCCCAGTCGTAGCGGTCCCACAACAGGGCGATGACGAACAGGGGCACGACCATGCCGAAGACGTAGGCCACGCCTACGGCGGTGGCCGCGACGAACGACCCGGCCGCACCGGACAGGGCGACGACTCCGGCCAGCACCGGGGCGCAACAGGCGCTCGCCGTCCCCGAAAAGACCCCGAGGGCGAAGACCGAACCCGGACCTCTGTCGCGCCTGGCGGCCATTCCGGGCATGGGCAGCGGCAGCTTCCAGCCTGCGGCCATGGCCACGCCCAGGGCCATCATCAGCACGGCTCCGGTCAAGAACACCACCGTGTGGCGGCCGACGACGAACCTGGTCAGCGCCGAGGCGCCGAACGCGATGGGCAGGATGATGGCCGCCACCCCGAGGGCGAAGACAAAGGTCATCGACACCAGGGCGGAGCGCCGACGGAAGGTGGTGGCGAAGTAAGCGGGCAGCATCACCGAGATGCAGCACGGAGCGAACAGGGCTACGACGCCCCCCACGAATGCGGCGAGCACGGTGGTGCCGAGAAGGATGTCACGCATGGCCGGGCCGCTCCACAGGTGCAGGGACTCCTCACATGGTACTACGAGACGTCGAAGGCAGGGTGCGGGAGGGCGCGGTCCGGGACAGGTTTGGCCTACACCCGCGTCGGGCGGCGACGGGCGGCCGAGACGTGCCCCCCCAACTCTGGGCCTTCAACTCTGGTCTGGATCCATTTCGGGCCATGAGGCCCCCGTCCCCGGTCGACCGCGGGCGGAAGGTCGCTATGGATTCCCTCCTGGCGCCGGATCCACTCTCAGTCCGGGCGGGCGGCCCGTCTCCTCGGGCCCGGCGGCCAGGACGTTGACAGCCGGGCGTTGGCTCCCCCGCCCCCGCCCGCTGAAGTTGGGGCGACGACGCCGTACTCAGCCAGGATCACCCCGCGGGCTTGCGTCGTCTCGCAGCCTCCCCACACACTGCCCGGCGGCAACACTGCTCAGCGGAAACCTGCCTTCAACGCGCCGTAGTAGCCTCCGAGTACTTGTACCGGCCAGCCGAGAGGCCGGGCGAGAGGGGAAACGCTGCCCTGGCCGGTCACCGTACGACGTACGGCCATCCCTTCAACCGGGTCGACGAGCTCAACGTCGGTGACCCCATCACGGTCACCACCCGGGCCGGCACCTTCCGGTACGAGGTCATCGAGAAGAAGGTCGTCACAGACGTTCGTGGTTGACGCCAACGGGATCGCCGTCTACAAGATCATCGGCGAAGCCAGGGCGGGCAGCCTCGACGCTGTCCTGGCCCGCATCACGGGGCTGAGTCCGTAGGAGCGGCGTCTGGCTCCACCGGCCAAGAGCCGCCCCAGCAGCCGGTCCAGCGTGGCGCCCGTCGTCTCGCCCAGGTATCGGGCGATCACCCTGCCCTCGCCGTCGATGAAAACCGTGGCGGGCACGCCGTACAGCCCAAAGCTTCGCCCCACGGCGCCGTCGGCGTCGACGCCCGAGGGATAGGGCACCCCGTCTTTTGCGGCAAAGGCGAGGGCGTCGTCGCTGCTGTCCTGGTAGTCGACGCCGAGGAAGGCCACCCGGGCGCCAAGGCGCCGGGAGGCGGCCGTGGCATCTCCCGGCGGCAGGGAACGCACCACGAGGCCCAGAAGTTCACCACCACGGGCCGGTCCCGGTAGTCGGCCAATGCCACAGTCGCGGACGGATCAGCCAGGTTCGAGAGCCGGAAGAGGGGTGCCGGCCCGGAACGGGGACCGGTGTCGAGTCGCTGGTGGTCGACCCTGCCAACGCCGCCGGACCAGGCCGCGATCACGCTCGCCGCCAGGCCGATGGCCAGCGGGGCGGCCACGAACCCGACGGCCACCCAGAGGCGGCGCCGCCAGCGCCGAAGCCGGCGGACCGCGGCCGAAGAACCCGGCGGATCGGCTTCCTCAGGCCGCCGCTCGGTGGTTGAAACCAGGTCCGGCACGACGATACTCTACGACACGACGTCGAAGTTCGCGGCGTGCATGTCGACCCGGGAGGAGCCGAGGCTGGTGAAGCGGGCAGGGCAGAGGTCGGCGCCATGAAGGCGGCGCTCGGCTCGGCCGGCGTTGCTGGGCTTGCTGGGATCGATGATGACCATCTCGATGCTGGCCCTCGCCTGCGCCGGCGCGACGCCCGCATGGTGGCCGGCGGACAGTGGCGCTGGTGGCCGCCGGAGCCGCCGCCGCGGGCGCCATGGAGAGGGCCCTGGTCAGCCACGACTTCAGCCTCGTCTACGTGGCTGACAACGGCTCGCGTGCGACACCCCTGCTCTACACCGCCGCAGCCTTGTGGGGCGCCCTCGAGGGGTCGATCCTGCTGTGGGCGCTGGCTGGCCGCCATCTCGTCGCCATGGCCCGGCGCTTCCAGGGTCGCGACGCCGACCCGGCGGCGCCAGGGGTCCCACCTCGAAGAGGCCAGCCAGCTGGACCGCCCGCCCCGGTTCCGGCCCCGCCGGCTGGGCAGCAACGCCGGCCATGAGGTCGAGGCCCGACGGGAATCACCCCGCCAAATCCGGTCGCCGGCACGAAACACCTGGTGGCGGCGGCCTACCGGACGCCGGCGGAGCCAGCAGCCCCCGTAACCAACCCCGTGTTCCCGAGCTTGGCGACGTCCGACTGACTCGGGGCGACGATCCATGGGCCATGTGTTGGGAGGAGAACCGGCCTCCGGCCGTCCACCATCCCAGGATGAGCCAGCCGTGTCCCCGCCGGGCCGGCAAGGCCAGCGATGGCGAGGTACGGCGTAACGATGCAGGAGTCTCGGTCCCACCCCCCCGTGGGACCACCAACGAGAACGACGAGGGCCTCGCTGGTGATGACCATGAGCTCCCTCGACGAACCTGACCCGACATATGGGTGCCACCCGGTGCCGAGGGAGCCATGACGTGCACGATGTAGTGGTGGTGGGCGCGGGCCACAACGGCCTCGTTGCCGCCTGCTATCTGGCCCAAGCGGGACGAGACGTCATCGTCTTGGAGGCCCGGGACGGTCCTGGTGGTGGCGCCCGTACCGAGGAGCGCGTCCCCGGCTACCGGTTCGACATGCATTCGGTGGCCCACAACATGATCAACATGACCGCCATACCCGAGGAGCTCGACCTGGCCGCCGCCGGCCTGGACTACCAGGAGATGGACCCGTTCTCGATAGCGGTCCACGCCGATGGCCGCCGGGTCCGCTTCCACCGCTCGATCGACGCCACCGTTGATTCCATCGCCGAGCACAGCCCCGAGGAAGCGGCCGCCTACCGGGACTTCATGGCCGTGGCCACCCCCATCGTGCGCACGGTTCTGCCCGCCATCCGGGGCGAGACGTCGCTGGGGGAGTTGCCGGGGCGCATCTCCAACCTGGTCGCCTCGCTGCGCGGAGACCCGCTCGGCGTGGTCCGCGACCTTCGTGGTCCCTACGACGCGCTCCTCCGCCGCCGACTGCCCAGTGACCTCACCCGCGGGCCGGTCGCCGCGTTCGCTGCTCATGGCGGGGTGGGGCCAGCCGTGGCCGGCGGGTCCCTGTTCGCCTTCTGGCAGGCGGCCTACCACCTCTTCGGCCAATGGCACGCCCGCGGCGGTGCCCAGGCCCTCACAGATGCCCTGCTCGTGCGTCTGGACGCGCTTGGTGGCGCCATCCGCTGTTCCGCCCCGGTGGAGCACATCGATGCGCCCGCCGGCAAGCTCACTGGCGTCGTGCTGGAAGGCGGCGAGCGCATACCGGCCCAGAATGTCCTCACGGCCATCGACCCACAGGTCGCACTCCTCCACCTTCTTCGCCCCCCGCTTGGCGGGCGCCCCGGGGCCGACCTCGCCGCGGCGCGACGGGGCAACGTCGTTCAGGCGCTGCTCCACGTCGCCACCGACCGCCTGCCGCCCTACACCGAGGCCCAGCCGGGTGATTGGAACGGCCTGCAGAGCTATGTCGACCATCTCGACGACCTGACCTCGGCGTGGGCCGCCGCCGAGGCGGGGAAGCTGCCCGATCCATTGCCGCTCTACGCCTTCACGACGTCGGCCATCGACGACGCTCTGGCCCCGCCCGGTCACCACACCGTGTATCTGGCCTGTCCGGCCGCGCCGGCCAGGATCGATGGCGGGTGGGGCCGATGCTCCGAACGCTTCGTAGAGGCCGCGCTCGAGACGGTGGAATCGAGAGCGCCCGGCTTTCGTGCGTCGATCCGAGGGGTAGCCACCTGGACCCCTGAGCAGATGGAAACCGAGGAGCGCTGGCCCGGGGCCCATCCCATGCACCTCGACATCGCCCTCGACCAGCTCGGGTCACGGCGTCCGACTCGCCGCCTTGGCGATCACCGCACCCCGGTCAAGGGCCTCTACATATCCGGAGCGGGAACGGCGCCGGCCGGCGGCATCGTCGGGACGCCGGGAAAGCAGGCGGCACGGGCGCTGCTCAAGGACTCCGGCCCGCCGTCCGCACGCTGAGACGGCTCCAGCAGGCCTACGGCTTGTAGCTGGGCCGTCATCCGCTCAAGCTCGGCGACGCACGCCCCTGGGTGCGTGAGGGGGATCTCGTGGCGGGCGCCGGTCCACGTCGACACGCTGATATTGGGATGTCGCTGCTCCAGCTCTCCGAGAAAGGCGCGATCGAGGATCGTATCTGCATCGCCCGCCACCAGGTGCACCGGCACGCTGACCTCGTCCAGCCAGGCCCCCGCACCGGCGGCCACGATGACCTTGGCCAGCGTCTGGGAGTACGAGCGGTAGGTGTGCCGCAGCCGGTCCTCGGCCAAGGGCAACGGGAGGTCGGGGCGCAGCCAGCGGCCGAGGCGAGCGGCGCTGGGGGGGTGATCGCACATCCAATCACACACCGCTTCGGCCACGCCCGGGTGCACCACGAACAGGCGCAGCAGCGCGCTGGCTCGGCCCAGCTTGGCGATGGCGTCATCCCGACTGGCGTACAGGGGCGGCGAGAACCCGACGATGGCGGCGACCAGCTCGGGGTGGCGGGCGGCCAGGCGCAAAGCCACAAGGCAACCGAGGGAATGAGCGCCCACCACCGTCGGGCCAACGACGCCGATCTCGCGCAGGGTTTGGGCCACGATGTCGGCGTGGTCGTCGGGCCCGAATCCGCTGGCGACATGGAGAGAGCGGCCGAAGCCGGCCAGGTCGGGGACCACCAGCAGTGCCTGGGCGCCGAGCTCGTCAAAAGCCGCCCCCCAGTAGCGGCCCGAGGCGAACAGCCCGTGCAGCAGCACCGTGACCGGCACCCCGTCGCCCAGGGTCCGCGCCGCGAGCGCGGCCTCGACCGTGCCGCCCGACGGCGACGACCACAGGATGGCACTGGCCAATCGGGCGGTGTGACGGCCCAAGGCGGCCTTGAGAGCGGCGGCGCCCAGGCCGGCACCGACGAGACCAGCCGCCACCGCTTTCGGGCCGGACCGGATGCTCATGTGCGACCCCCCTGCGTCGTCCTCGGCGCCAAACGGGCCTCGCCTACGTCGGGGCCGGCGAGCCAGCGTAGCCAGCTCCCCAAGGGTGCGGTAGATGGCATCGAGGCTGATGATCGAGGGGTCAAAGTCGATATCGGTACGCGACTGGCCCACGTTCGTGATCGACGACGCCACGCCGGGAACCTCCTCCAGCGCCTCGTCGATGAGCTTGCCGCAGCTTGAGCAGTGCATCCCGGTAATGGACAGCGCCTGGGTCGTGATGGTGGCGGTTCCCTCCTCTCGAGTCGTGCGAATCAATGGCGCGCCTCGGCCCCGGAAAGCCGCTGCCAGGAGACCTCGCCCGTGGTTGGGCCGGATGCCACCGATACCGGGGCGGTCCGTCGGGTGCCGCGGAAGCGGGCCAGGCGGAGGCTGTTGGAGACGACCGAGACGCTGGAGATGGCCATGGCGGCGCCGGCGATGATGGGGTTGAGAAGCCCCAGGGCGGCCAGCGGGATCAGCGCGGTGTTGTAGCCGAAGGCCCAGACCAGGTTCTGCAGGATGGTGCGGAACGTCCGGCGGGACAGTCGGATGGCGGTGGCCACCCCGTGAAGGTCTCCGGAGAGAAGCGTGATGTCGGACGATTCGATGGCGACATCGGTCCCGGTCCCAATGGCGATGCCGAGGTCGGCCTGAACCAGGGCGGGGGCGTCGTTGATGCCGTCGCCCACCATGGCCACCACCCGCCTGTCGGCCTGCAGCCGGCGCACCTCGCTGACCTTGTCGGCCGGCAGTACCTCGGCCAGTACGGAGTCGATGCCGACCAGGCGGGCAATCGATTCGGCCGTGCGGCGGTTGTCGCCGGTGATCATGACCACCTGGACACCCATGGAGCGCAGGGCTGCGACTGCCGCCGGAGCGTCCTCCTTCAGCGTGTCCGCTACGGAGATCACCCCCCGGACCTGGCCGTTCCAGCCGGCGAAGACGGCGGTCTTTCCTTGGCCTTCCAACCTGGTCGCCGCCTCTTCCAGCTCGCTGCTCATGACCAGGCCGGCTTCGGCGGCCAGCTTGCGCCGGCCGACGTGCACGACGGTGCCCTCGACCATGGCGCGCACGCCGTGGCCGGCCACCGCGGAGAAGTCGGTGACCTCCGGAACGTCGAGGCCCGCACCCCGGGCCCCGTCGACGATGGCCCGCCCGACCGGGTGCTCCGAGGCGTCCTCAACGGCGGCGGCGCGTCGCAGGAGGTCTCGGTCATCGGTGTCACCGGCGGAGATGACATCGGTGAGCGCCATCTGGCCCTTGGTCAGGGTGCCGGTTTTGTCGAAGATGACCGTGTCGATGCGCTTGGAGCGCTCCAGGACCTCGCCGCCCTTGATGAGCACGCCCATGGAGGCTCCCTTGCCCGTGCCCACCAGGATGGCGGTGGGGGTGGCCAGGCCCAGAGCGCACGGGCAGGCGATGATGAGCACCGCCACCGCCGCCACCAGCCCCTTGGTGGGATCGTTGCCGATCACCCACCAGCCGGCCAGGGTGGCGATGGCGATGAGGAGCACGACCGGGACGAAGATGGCGGCGATGCGATCAGCCAGGCGCTGCACCGGGGCCTTGGTGCCCTGGGCCTCCTCGATGAGGCGCACGATCTGCGACAGCGCGGTGTCGGCACCCACCGCCGTGGCCCGCACCGTCAGCACTCCCTGGGTGTTGAGAGTGGCGCCGGCCACCTTGTCGCCCGGCCCCTTGTCCACGGGCACGGACTCCCCGGTGAGCATCGACTCGTCGACGGCTGACGAGCCACCGACGACCTCGCCGTCGACGGGAACCTTCTCCCCGGGGCGGACGCGCATGAGATCGCCTACTGCGACCTCCTCGATCGGGACGAGGGTCTCCTCGCCGTCGACGACGATGCGGGCCTCCTTGGCCCCGAGCTCGAGGAGCTTGCGGATGGCGCCCGACGCCTTGCCCTTGGCCCGGGCCTCGAAGTACCGGCCCAGGAGCAGGAAGGCGATGATCAGCGCCGAGGTGTCGAAGTAGTGATCTGCGGTGTTGGGCCCGAACACCACCTGGTAGGTGGAGAAGAAGAAGGCGGACAGGGTGCCAATGGAGATGAGCGAATCCATGTTGGCCTGGAAGCTGCGCAGGCGAATCGCGGCCTGGCGCAGGAACGGATAGCCGGCCCAGAACTGCACCGGGGTGGTGAGCACGAGCGCGCCCCACCGGGCCCAGGGCCGATCCATGTAGCCCACCGACAGCACGAGCACGGCGATGCCCAGGGGCCAGGCCACCAGCACCCGGCGCAGCCACATCGCCTGCGCCTTGGCTTCGGCGTCGCTGTCGTCGGCCTCCTGCGAGGCGGCAGGAACGGTGAGGCCGTAGCCGATCTTGCCGGCAGCCACGACCAGGTCGTCGACGCCCACCCGGTCGGGATCGAAGCGCACCGTGGCCCGACGGGTAGCAAAGTTGACTGCCGCGCTGTCCACGCCCTCCTGCTTCGACAGGACCCGCTGCACTCGCGTCGCGCACGACCCACACGTCATGCCCGACACCGCCAGATCGATCTCACTGCCTGCGTTCGGGCCCTCCGCCCGGGCCTGGGTCTGCTGGCTCACGGCGTCACCTCCCGCCCGCTGACCGACAACTCGAGCTCGGGGCCGGGTCCCATGGCGGTCCGGTCATAGCGCAGCGCCTCCATGAGCTCGTCGACGATCTCCGCCGTACGCCCTGCGACCATGGCCGCGGCGACGCAGGTCTCGAGGTGATTCCGCAGAACGAGGCGGTTGGCCCGCTCCAGCGACCCCTGAACGGCCGACAGCTGTTTCATGACCTCCGGGCAGTACTCCTCGTTCTCGACCATTCGCACCACGGCGTCAAGGTGGCCACGGGCGGTCTTGAGTCGGTTGAGCAGGGCTGACTGATGCATCGGCTTCATGGCTCATATCCTACCCCTGAGGGGGTGGGGTCAGCAAGCCCACCGGGGCTGGGTTGATGCCCTACTGCCGGAGGCCGAGCAGGCTCCTGGCCCCGTCGCTGCGCGTAGGACGACGCTCGAACCTCTCTAGTAGGTCAGCGAAGGTGGATCGGACTTCGATGGGCTTGGACGCTCGAACGATCACCGACGTGAAGCCGTCCATCACGGCGAGGCTGACCTCGATGGCCGCCCCTGTGAACCCGGCTGTCGCCAGCGCCACCGGCCCCGCATCGACCGGTGGGCCCGCCGTGGCTGATGGCGCCTTGACCTCAGAGCCCGACATGCTCTCCGGTGCGCGGCCGGGCTAGGCCGGCCGCTATCACCGCTCGTGAGCTGCACTCGAGCCTTCGACGCGCTGCCAGGCTTTGCGGGCGGCGATGAGGATCGGATCCCACGTCGGCGCGTAGGGGGGAGCGTAGGACAGGTCGGTGTTGAGGAGCTCGCCGACGGTCATGTCGTTCCACAGCGCCAGGGCGAGGGCGTCGATGCGTTTGGCGGCGCCTTCGCGCCCGACGATCTGGGCGCCGAGAAGGCGCCCGGCGCCGGCTTCGACGATGAGTTTGGTGGTGATGGGGGCGGCGCCGGGGTAGTAGCCGGCGCGGGTCGTGGATTCGACGATGACGGCTTCGGTGACGAATCCGGCGGCTGTGGCTTCGGCTTCGCCGAGGCCGGTGCGGGCCACTTCGAGCGCGCAGACCTTGGTGGCGGCGGTGCCGACCACGCCGGGGAAGGTGGCGTAGCCGCCGCCGAGGTTGATGCCGGCGACCCGGCCTTGTTTGTTGGCGTGGGTGCCCAGGGCGATGGCGACGGGCCGCCCGGAGATGCGGTGGGTCTTCTCGGCGCAGTCCCCGGCTGACCACACCCCGTCGATGCTGGTGTGTTGGCGGCGGTCGACGGCGATGGCGCCGCTGGGGCCGATCGGCACACCGGCGGCTTCGGCGAGGGCGACGTTGGGTTGGGCGCCGAGACCGAGGACCACAATGTCGGCCGGGATCGTCCCGGCGTCGGTGATCACGGCGGTGAGCCGGCCGCTGGTGGTGTCGAACCCGGTGACGAGTTGGCCGAGGTGCAGCGTCGTGCCGAAGTCCCGGAGCGTGTCGGCGACGAGGGCGCCCATGTCGGGGTCGAGGGTCGACATGGGTTGGGGACCGGCGTCGACGAGGTGGGTGTCGATGCCCAACGCGCAGAATGCTTCGGCCATCTCGAGGCCGATATAGCCACCGCCGACGATCACCGCCCGGCGGGGCGTGTCGGCGGCGATCGATTGGCGGAGGGCGATGCCGTCATCGAGGGTCTGCACGCCGTGTATGCCCGGGTCGTCGATGCCAGGTAAGGGGGGTCGGCGGGGGACGGCGCCGGTGGCGATCATGAGCTGGTCGAAGCTCTCCCAAGCTTCGGTGCCGCCGTCGAGATCCCGCGCCAGCACCGCTCCCCGCGCAGGGTCGATGTCGAGGATCTCGTGGCGGAGGCGCACGTCGATGCCGAAGTCGGCGGCGAAGGTTTCGGGGCTGCGGGCGATGAGCGAGTCCAGGTCGGCGACGGTGCCGCTCACGAAATAGGGGATGCCGCAGGCCGAATACGAGCTGTACCCGCCCCGGTCGAAGGCCACAATGGTGAGGTCGTCGGGTCCTCGGCGGCGCCGGGCCTGAGACGCAGCGCTCATCCCGGCCGCGTCGGCGCCGACGACCACGAGCCGTTCGCTCATGCCGAGGTGACCGGCAGGCGGGTAGCGGCCGGTTGGGTCGGCGGCTCGGGCCGCTTCACCTCGATCAGCGACGGCAGCTCGGACACGGTGGCCACCGCGTCGAGGACTCGGCGGGCGCGGTCCGGGGCGGGGACCCTGTCGAGCTTGACGTAGGCGGCGGCATCGGGACCGAAGACCAACGTCGGCGAGCCGAACACCCCGAGCGCCCGGGCCTGGTCGTGCTCGGCTTCGGCGTCGAAGAAGTGTTCCCGCAGGACGTCGGCGCCGCCGGTCGCGCCGGCCGCGGTGGCCATGTTGACGACATCGCCGATGGCGAGGCGGGTGTCGCTGTCGTGCCAGGCGGCAAAGGCGGCGTGGCGGTACCCGACGATGTCGGCGTCGTCGCCCAGCACCCACTGGTGGCCGGCGAACAGCAGGAGCGAGATGTCGTCGGCGCGTTCGGCCAGCCGCCAGACCGGCGGCCCGTCGCCCCGGTAGTTCTGCTCCAGCAGCGAGAACGGCCGCCACCGCGTCGTCACCTCGACGAGGTCGAGCCATTGGTGGGCCCGGTAGGTGAACGGGCACGTGTAGTCAAAGAACACCTCCACGGAACCGGGCTCCTCAGTCATCGACGCTCACCCGGCGATGGGCGGACGTTGTCCGAACGGCCTCCGGTGAACAGGGCACGAACGGCGCCGACGCAGTCGGATGACCGCCAGCGCGGTGGCGGCGATGGCCAACCCGGCCGCCGGCCACGCGAGGAACGCCCCGAACGCAGCCGGCGCTCCGAGCCCGCCGACGGCGACGACCACGGGCCCCGCGCAACACGCCGCGCACGCGGCCACGACCAAGGCGACCGTCGCTCCCCGGGAACGAGGCCAATGGGGGGGACCGTCGGGGCTCGGCGGGGAGCGTCGGGAGGTCCATGAGGTCACGGTAGACCCTGAACCCGAGTAGAAGGTCAAGGGCGATCGGTTCGCTGGGCAGGATGGCGGGTACGGCGTCGGCGGCGGTGGCGATGTCGGGGTAGCCGAGGACCACGAGGGAGCGGGCAGGCACCTGCGGAACGAGCCGTAGCTCGGCCCGCAGCACGGTGACGAGGGTGCCTTCGGAGCCGACGAGGGCCCGTGCGACGTCGAATTCGTGCTCGGGGAGGAGCGAGTCGAGGTTGTAGCCCGAGACCTTGCCCTTGGAGAACGGGGCCGACTGGCGTTTGGAGGCACTGTCGGACGGTATCGACCCGGCCCAGAACTTCGCTCCCGGGCCGAGGCCACTACCCGCGGGATGCTGGAGGGAATGCTGCGGTCACTGGGCTACGAGCGCGTGGAGGTGAGCTTCGCCCCGAACCAGACCTGAGTCGCCGCGCAAGACGCGTGTAGCTGCCGGAAATGGGGGTAGGGGTGGGCGATCAGCCCGCTCTGCCCCGCTGCCGCAACGACACCAACGAGAAGGAGAGGCAACGATGACTGACATGAGCTCCCCCCAAGGCCTAACTGCGGTCGACCCCGACGGCGACAAGATCGGGAGCATCGAATCTGTGTATCTCGATGACGAGACCGGCGAGCCGGCGTGGCTGGCGGTGAAGACCGGTTTCTTTGGCACCAAGGTGAGTTTCGTCCCCATCGACGGATCCCGCCGTCAAGGCGAGGACATGGTTGTCGCCTTTGCCAAGGACCAGGTCAAGGGTGCGCCCCAGGCCGACCCTGACGGTCACCTGGAGCCCGACGAAGAGGCTCGGCTCTATGACTACTACGGGCTGTCCTACGACGACGGCGCGGCCGTGGCCACCGACACCACCAGCCCGCCCGTGGCGACTGCGGACAACGCCATGACCCGATCCGAGGAGGAATTGCGGGTCGGTACCCGTCGGAGGGAGGCCGGCAAGGCTCGGTTGCGGAAGTGGGTGGAGACCGAGCACGTCGCCACGACGGTGCCCGTGGCCCACGATGAGGTGCGCATCGAGCGGGAGCCGATTACCGACGCCAACGCCGACCGGGCCCTGCAGGGCCAGGAGATCAGCGAGGGTGTACACGAGGTGACCCTCATGGAGGAGGAGGTCGTCGCCGCCACCGAAACCGTGCCCAAGGAGCGCATCCGGATGGAGAAGGAGACCCTCGTCGAGCAGGAGCAAGTGGGCGCCGAGCTCCGCAAGGAGCGGGTCGAGACGGAATTCGACCCGCCGGCCGGGCGCTGAGCGTCCTACCGATGGCGAGGGATCGTAAGGG
>JBBSIS010000087.1:0-12436 GCA_038231955.1 Acidimicrobiales bacterium | reverse complement strand
GCGGCGGCGGCGAACGCCCGCCGGACAGTGGCGATGGCCAGCGCGTCCCAGTCGACCTGGCGGGCGATCTCGAAGAACACCTGGTCCATCATGTGGGCCCTCGTGGCCGCGGCATCGACCCTGACGGTCACGTAGCCGGCCGCCCGCGCCGCAGCCTGTACGGCGGCACTGAACGCCACCGTCCGCTCATCGTCGCGGGCCACGACGAACTTCACCGCCGCTCCGCCGTCACGGACAAACGATGTCAGGTACTCACGGTCGAGGAAGGCGGCGTACTCGTCGACGTCGATCACGTACGGACCTCCTCCAGGGCGATCCCGGCGTACATCTTGGCCTGGCCCGAACGGGTGACCGTGGTGAACAGGGCCGAACCCGACCCACGGGTCAGGGCACTGGCAGGGAGCTGCAGCGCGCGACCGTCGTTCGCCCGGGTCACGCCACTCTGGTCGAGCAGGTAGAGGTCGCGGGCGAACTCGGCCTTGGTGTAGTCCCGAGCTGCGCCGGGGAGCACGGTGAGCACGGCGTAGACGTCGGCCAGCCTGACGGTGGCGCCGGGCCGGGCGCCTTGGCGGCCCCGCACCAGGTCGTAGCCGGCGGCCAGCGCCCCGAGGAAGGCCTCGGGCTTGAACTTCGGGGGTTTGGCCTGGAGCGCCTTCAGGGTGGCCACCAGCACGGACGGGCGGGCCCGGCGGTCCTTCTTCTTGTCGATCATCACGCTCGAGTCGGCGGCGACCTGGACGATGGCCGGGTAGCACAGGATGCGGTCGTCGGACTCGAAGGCCTGAACACCCTCCTCGGCCGCCATGGCCAATACCTCCTTCACGTACCCGCCTCCCGAGAAGTGGGCCTGTTCGTCGAAGGTCCAGCCGTTGCGGACGTCCCGAGTGGTCGCCGCCGCCGCTTCGGCCAGGCGCACCGAGCCGTCGAGACCCTGGCGCAGCTCGCGTAGCTGGCCGGTCGCCGCCGCGGCCTTGACCTTCTTGGCTTCCTTCAGGGCTGACGCCAAGGCTCGCACTGCGGCCTCTGCGTCGCGCTCGATACCGGCGAGGGCCTGCTCGAGGCTGTCGGGGTGGTTCACGGTCGGCTCCCTTCGGTGTCGGGTCAGCCGGCCACCGAGCTGGAGGCGGGCTCCAGCTCGACGGAGGCGTCGCCGGTGGCGGCGTCGAACTCGAGCACCAGTGTGTCTCCGGCCCGGGCGCCCACCGCCAACGCTACCGGGCGCATCGAGCCGCGGGTGGGCTGGGCCGCGGCATGGCTCAGCGCCACTGGCCCGAAGCGGGTGGTAAAAGTACGCCGGCCCCCGCAGGGCACGCCGAGCGCTTCGACGACGGCCAGCGGCACCGGGTCGATCGTTCCCCGAAGGACGGCGGCGTCGACCTCGATGCGCAACCGTGAGCGGCCGCGGCGACCAGCAGCGGCGCCGGGAAACAGCTCGGCCGGTGCCGGCGATGGCTCGGCGAAGGGCTCGCCCCCCCACTCGGCGAGCTCGAAGTGGTCTCGGTCTATGCGCACGAAGCGAATGTCGCGCCGGAGACGACCGTCGAGGGTGGTCGTCGGCATCGCCGTGGCGGACAGCTCAGTCGCCGTCATGGCCCGCCCGGTGGCCGAGAGCATCCGCTCGGCTACGTCGGGCCCGCTCCCGGACAAGGCGACCACCAGATCGTTGAGGACGACGACAGGCTGGCCGGCGAGCCATTCCTCGACGTCATCGGCTGCCAGGCCGGCTGCTCCCAGGTCGGCGGCGACGTCCTCGGCGCGCCGCACGCCGCCGTCTTCATGGAGGATGCGTCGGGTGTCGTCGAGGAAAGCGGACGGCTCTGTAGCCACCCAGCCGGCCTGGCCGCTGACCGGCTGGTACGGCCCGGCCAGCCAGACGAGCAGGGCCGATCGGGGGTCGTCGTGCCGCGGGAGCGCCAGGTCGCCGAGGGCGTGGTCGACGGCGGCGAGCCGGCAGACGCTGCCCAGCCTGGTCTGGAGGTCGGCGACGAGAGTGCTGATCGCGGCGGCGCCGCCGGCAGCGACACGGGCGCTCTGTCCGGCCCGAGCCTGGAGCTGGGCGACGCGGTTGACGCTGATGCCGAGGGCCCCGGCCAGCTCCTTGGCCGCCGGGCGCTGGTCCAGTCGTAGGGCCCGGTGAAAGAGCACGCCTTGGTCGCGGTGGTCACCAGCGGCCTCCCACGCCTTACCAAGGAGGGCCAGCCGGGGGTGACCGGCTCGGTCGGTGGCGGCCAGGAGCCGGGCGGCCGCGGCGCGGACGTCGGCCGGCCCGTCGCCATCAGCGTGGCCTTCGAGGGCCACGCGCAGCCCGTGGCAACCGATCGAGCGCTCGTGGCCCAAGAGCAGGGCGACCAGCGCCGGTGCAGTCTCGATGACGGAAGGCTCGATGCTGTCGTCCACCGGCGCAGGGCCATGGTCGAGCACTGCGGCGAGGGCCAGGCCGATGAGGCTGGCCAGGGCCTGAGGGCCGACATTGGTCCACCTCGCCATCTCTTCGAGAGTCAGTGGCGCCAGCGTGGCCCACGTCGTTGCATCGTTGCGCCGGAGCACTTCCCGCAGGCGGGCGGGGCAGCCGGCGTCCGCCGGGCCTCCGGCGCAGATCCCCACCGACGGCACCACGTCGGACAGTCGCAGGGCCCGGATGGAGGTCAATCCATCCGGGTCGACGCCCTTCTCGATCAGCGCCCGGATGGATTGCCTGAGGCTGTCGGCCATGGGCCGGGGTAGGGCCAGCTGAGCGATCTCCTCGCCGAGCAGAGCCGGAGGTGCGAAGGGAGTGGCCAGCAGTTCCGAGAGCTGCAGCCGGGCCGCGCTCGACAGCACGTCGAGGCGCGGGAACAGTTGCTCCAGTCGCGTCAGTGATCCGTCGTCCATCGGCCCTCCCCGCCCTTGACTCGGCTTTACCGACCACGTTACCGGCGCGCTCAATCCCGAGCGGGGACCGTGGCGGATTGGGCCGACGAGAACGTTTGCTCTCTCAATTAGCCGCCCAGGACTTCGGCCACGGCGGCGCAGAACTCCGGCCATCGCTCGCCGCTAAGGTCGATCAGGGCGCTCAGCGCCCGGTCGACGATCTGACTCCCCGACGCGTCGACCAGCGCGCTGGGCCGTCGCCCATCGCTCGCCGTCGACCGTGGTCGATATCCGCACACGACTGCGGCATGAAACGCGCCATAGCTTTCTCGGCAGGCCGCCCCGAGCCGACCGGTACACTGCAGGACGCCCCTGCGCTGGTAGCTCAACGGATAGAGCATCTGACTACGGATCAGAAGGTTGGGGGTTCGAATCCCTCCCAGCGCGCTACATAAGGACGGCCGGCGGGTGGTACTTCAAGGTCACCCTCGGCTCCGATCCGCTGACCGGCAAGCGCGTGCAGATCACGAAGCGTGGCTACCGGACGGCGAGCGAGGCCGGCCGCGAACGGCGTGAGCTGCTGGCCAAGGTCGACACGGGGCAGGTGCGTCCCAGCTCCGAGCTGCTCACCGTGAATGAGCTCCTCGACCTGTACCTCGACGGCATCGACGCCGACGGCCGGCTGTCGGCGAAGACGCGGTTCGACTACCGGAACCAGGCCGAGAAGTACGTGCGGCCGGTGCTCGGTGCGCGCAAGGTGCGGGACATCACGCCCGATGTCATCCTGGCCTGGCAGCGCAAGCTGCTGAAGGGTGGCGGCGTCAAGAGTGGCAAGGCCCTGGCCCCGAACACGGTCCGTCTTGCCCGGGCGCCACTGGCCGGCGCCATGAAGCTGGCCGTGGCGACCGGAGTGATTGCGATCAATCCCCTGGTCGCCGCGCCCCGGCCCCGTGCCGCACGATCGATCCCTCGCCATTGGACTCCCGAGCAGGCTCGGGAGTTCCTCGGCCTGATGGAGGGGGACCGGACCTACCCGGTGTGGGCCTTCGTGCTCGGCTCCGGACTGCGCATCGGAGAGCTGGTGTGGTTGCGGTGGGGGAACGTGGACCTGGAGCGGCGGACGGTCCACGTCGTCGACTTCGTCTCAGCGCTCGGCTACGACCTCGTCGTGTCGTCGGGCAAGAGTCGCGAGGCGGTGCGCAGCATCGAGCTCGACGACGGGCTTGTGCGGGTCCTGCGGGCGCAGCGCAAGCTCCAAGCGGAGGAACGTCTCGCCGCCCTGACCTACGCCGAAACGGACTACGTGTTCACCCGTCCCGCCGGCGAGCCGTACCACCCGGCCAACCTGTCGAAGCTGCTCGGCAGGATGACGGCGGAGGTCAGGTTGCCGAGGCTGACCGCCCATGGCCTGCGCCACACCAGCGCAACGCTCATGCTCGCCAACGGCGTGCCGCCCAAGGTGGCAGCCGAACGGCTCGGCCACGCTGATGCCACCCTGTTCACCAACCTCTACAGCCACGTCACGCCGACCATGCAGCGAGAGGCAGCCGACAAGATCGGCGCCGCACTCTTTGACTGAATCCTGCCCGGCTCAGCGGACAGCCACGAGGAGTTCGGAGCGGTCGGGGCCCGCTTGCCTCGTAGCGGTTGAAGGTCACCGCTGCCGATGCGGTCGGCGGGCGACGGCCGAGGTGAGGCGTGCCCGAAACATGAGACTCAAAGGACTTTACTTTAAGATCACTCATCTTTAAGATTGCGCCTTAATGACTGCTCCTTCGGGCCGCAACCCTTTTCGACCAGGCGTCGGCACGCGGCCTACCTACCTGGCAGGACGTGAGGGGCCGACACGTCGTTTCGCTGCGACCCTGCGCGCAGCCCCCGAGCAACCCGGGAACATGCGGCTGACAGGTCTGCGAGGGGTCGGCAAGACGGTGCTGCTGGGCGAGTTCGCCAAGGTGGCCGACCGGGAGGCATGGGCGGCTGCGAATCTTGAGCTCAACCCCCGTCACAACACCGACGAGTCGATGGTCCAGGCACTGGTCTCCCTGACCGAGAGGGCGCGAGCAGCGCTCTCGAGAGCTGAGCGTCTGAAGGCTGCGATGGGCCGGGCGGCCCGAGCCGCTGGATCGCTCGGCGTCACGTATAGCGACATCAAGCTTTCCTTCGATCCAACGATGGCGCCGGGTTCCACGGATCTGGCCGAACATTTCTATGACGCCGTCGATGTCGCCGTGGAGCAGGGCTATGTCGGCCTTGTCCTACTCCTCGATGAGGCCCAGGTGATCAGAGACGAGCGGGCCCGCTCTGGCGAGCATCCACTGTCGCTCCTCATTTCGGCGGTCTCTGCGCTCCAGCGAGAAGAGATCCCCCTCGGCCTCGTGGCGTGTGGTCTTCCTACGTTGACTGGAAATCTCCTTCACGCCCGGTCATACACAGAGCGCATGTTCCGTGGGGAGGAGATCGGACGGTTGGAGTCCTCGGAGGCTACCGCCGCATTCACCGAGCCCCTACGTGACACCGGGATGACAGCCGAGCGCGAGTTGGTGCGCCAAGTGGTGGAGGAGGTCGAGGGCTATCCCTACTTCATTCAGCTTTGGGGAGCCGAGCTGTGGGACGCCGCCGTAACGGCCGACGTCGACCGGCTGGACATCCGCCTCTTGGAAGCGACGACGCCAGACATCTACCGGCGCCTCGACATTGACTTCTACGAACCGCGTGTTTCGACACTCACGCCAGCCGAGCAGGACGTCCTGCTTGCGAGCGCTTTGTGTCCGTACCCACCCCTGATGACGGTCGACATGAACTCGAACGTCGACAAGCGCCCCGGCAATATCAACGTCCTACTCGGCCGTCTTGTCGAAGCCGGCGTCCTCTACCGCACCCGAAAAGGCCAGTACGAGTACACGGCTCCGAAGTTCCGGGAGTACCTGACTCGACGGCTCCAGACTGGCTGATCAGCGGGGACTCCATAGACCTCGGCCAGTGTCCTCAGCCTCAGCCCGGCGCCCCGAAGAATGGCCGGCACCTTCTTTCGACCGAGGCTCCTGTCGATGAAGAGGTCAGGCAGCCCGGCGGGATGCGACACGAAGGGCGTCCTCTAGGTCATTGTGCGAGACGCCAAACTCTTCAGTGAGCTCATCGAGGCTCTCACCGGTCCAGAATCGCTCCAAGACATCCAGCACTCGGGCTCCGCCACCGCTGAAGATCGGCTTTCCGAAGGATCGCGACGGGTCGACGATGACCTGCCCTCGCTCATACTGCGGAAGGTGCACGAGCCGGGCGAAGCCATCGCGCTGGTCGTACTCGATCCTCTGCAGATACTCCTGCACGACCTCGGTGAAGACGCGCTGCCCGTTGCGGATGACGACGAGCTGGCGGGCGCTGGAAGCCCCAGGGCCGCTGCCGGCTCGTTCCGCCACGTCGTACAGGACCTCCGCGCCATCCGTATACAGGGCGCGAGAGGCGAGAGCATGGGGGACTCCCATCTGTCGCTGCAGCTCAGTGAGCGCTGGCCGGACCCGTTGAAGGGGCACACCGCTGCGCCGGATCGCCGCCAGGACCATTCCCTCGACCAGCCCAACGAACGGGATGGTCGGCGCCTTCGGTCGACCGGAGTCGGGGGCGAAGGTGGTCAGGATGGGGTCTCCCAGGGTGGCCTTCCCTTCGCCGCGCAGCCTCGTGTAGCCCTTCACCCAGTTGGTGAAGGTCGTGGGCTTCACGTCGAGGTACCGCGCCGCCTCGGCGACGCTGTAGAGGGCCACCTCGAAGCGAACGTCTCCGAGCGGAGATCTGGCACGCGTCATCGCAGCTCCCATTCTTGCGCGCCTGCAACTTCGAGCCCTCGTTCATCATCGACCGAGGGTGGGGCAGCAGCTCAGGTTGAGTAGTCCGTGGACCCTTGCCCGGGCCAGCGGTCGACGATGTAGCTGTTGAGCTCCTGCTCCGGCAGCGGCCGGGTCGAGTTGTTCATTCGGACGAAGAAGGTGCGGTCCTCCTTGCTGGTCTTGGCCCAGACCGGCCGGGAGGAGCGAGCGACATCGAGACGGCAGATCTCGTGGCCGTCGTGGACGGCGATCCTTGCCCGGCTCCTCATGACGGCGGCGTGGCCCACTGCGGTGGTCAGGTGGGTCGTCAGCCAGTTGACGAAGCCGTCACCGTTCGGTGGCTTCACCCTCGGATAGTCGTGGTCGAGGCCGACGCCCTGGCGGTCCGGCCCGACGCCGATGAGAAGCGTGCCGCCGTCGGTGTTGAGAAAGCCAGCGACGGTCTTCACGACGGCGTCCTCCATGATCTTGCTCGGCTTGTCCTCGCGGAGGTCCCAGCGGGCGGTCGACTTGAACTCGACAGCGAAGTCCTCGTCGTTCTCGATGATCTCAGCGACCGTCCGCAAGGCGGCTCCGCCAACGATGCCGAGCTGTTCGGCCACCTTGGAGGCGAACTCAGCGTCGACTCGAATCCGCTCCACCACGCTCTCGGCGATCGTGTCGAGGTCCGGCTCGGTCAGCACCGCCACGGCCGACCGTCCTGTCTCGGCAGCGGCGACAGCGTCGCCGGCGTACACGCTGGAGCCGTCGTCGCCATAGGCGCTGACGATGTGGTCGAACACCGCCTGGACCTTGGCGTCGAAGAGCTCGGGCGGGTAGGGGTCGGCAGGCAGGTCGGCGTCCAGGACGTCGCGGATCGTGGTTCGGACCTCGGAAGCTGTAGCGGCCTTGCGCCGCCAGTCGAGGACCAGCTTGTCGTGCAGGTGGGCGAGCAGGCGCTTGGCGCTGGCCTTCACCACCGCCCGCTCGGCATCGTCGAGGACCGGCTGCGGCTTGGTGAGGAGGTCGAAGACCGCCAGCTCCTCCTCGGTCATGTCCTCAACCACCGCCCGCCGCTCCTCGGAGCTGAGGTCATGGGACAGCGAGATGAGCCGGCGCAGGTATTCGTCGATGTTGAGGCTGCCGGCGTTGTACTCGGCGATCAGCTCCTCGATGCGGTCGACGAGGTCGAACCGGGTCGGGTTGCGCCGTGCCGCGCTGACGGCTCGTCGTTTCAGGAGCGACGCCAGCCGATCGGTCTCTGCCCGCTTGCGTCCGGCGAACTGGGCTGACAGCGCATCGAAGTCGATCTGCGAGAGGTCGATCAGCGGATCGGGCTCGATGCCCTCGGCCGCGGCCCGGATCACGTACTCCTCGGCCCCGACGGAGCGGTCGAGGAGGGCGTCGACGGCATCGGTCACCGCTTGGAGGTCGGCGCGCTCTGGCCGGGCGACGTCGATGATCCGTTCGGCCAGCACCCGGATGACCGCCACGGTCGACTGGTGGTCGGCCGCCGCCGGGTCGGGCAGCACGGCCTTGAACAGCTTCCGAGCGTGACGAGCGGCGGCCAGGAACTCAGTCCGCACCTCCTCGTCGGCCAACAGCGCCTCGACGGCGGAGTCCCGCAGGGCGATGAACGTGAAACCGGAGGCCAGGCGCAACTCGTCGAGGTCGACGTCGTAGCGCTCGCAGAACTCGACAACCACCGTGACGGCGTCGGCCAGGGCGGCGACCAGCTCCGACTTGTCCTGGATCGGCGAGTCGACGTTCGCACCGGCGTTGGCTGCTCCGTAGATGGCCAGCGCCCGTTCCAGGTCGCGAAACACCCCGATGTAGTCGACTATCAGCCCGTTGTCCTTGTCGGGGAAGACCCGGTTGGCCCGGGCGATGGTCTGCATGAGCGTGTGATTGCGCATGGGTCGGTCGAGGTAGATGGTCGACACGCTCGGGGCGTCGAAGCCGGTCATCCACATGGCGCACACGAACACGAGGCGGAGGGGATGCACCGGATCCTTGAAGTCCTCGTCCAGCGCCTCGGCAATCATCCGGGCCCGATGCGGCTTGATGTCGAGACCCCTGTCGGCGAGGTCCTTGATCTCGTTCTGACCCTGGCTGATGACCACCGCCATGTCCGTGGTCTCCATCAGCTCGACACGGCTGGCCAGCCACGGCCGCTCCAGCTCGGCCAAGGCATCGTGTTGAGCGCGCAGCTCGGCGAGGTGCTCGGCCCACGCCTCTCGGACCAGGTCGTACATGCGCACCGCTGCGGCCTTGTCGATGCCGACGTACATGGCCTTGCCGGCGAACCCCCGCCCGACGAAGTGCCGCACCAGGTCCCGGGCGACCGTACGGAGCCGCTCGGGCCGGGTGATGAGTGCGTACTGACGGGCGAAGCGGCGCACGAGGCGTCCCTCGGCGTCGTCGTCGAGCTCGGCCGCCTCCAGTATCTCCGTCAACTCCGCGTCGAAGGCCTCGTTGACGAGCTGAAGCTCGGGGATGCGGTTCTCGTAGTAGAGGGGGACGGTGGCGCCGTCGGCGATGGCGTCCCGGAAGTTGTAGACGCTGACGTAGTCTCCGAACTCCCGGCGGGTCAGCTCCTCACCGGCAACGAGCGGCGTGCCGGTGAAGCCCATGAAGGCGGCATTGGGAAGCGCCCGGCGCATAGTCAGGGCCAGGGTGTCGTACTGGCTGCGGTGGGCCTCGTCGGTGATCACGATCACGTCCCGGCGGTCCGACAGCACCGGCATCTCGGTCTCGCCGGCCGTCTTGTCGACCCGGAACTTGTGGATCAGGGTGAACACGTAGCGGTGGTCGGCCTGGAGCAGCTCGCGCAGATGGGCCGACGACTCGGCGTGGACCCGAGCCTCCTTCGAGATGACGCCCGCATCGGCGAACTCTCCGTGGAGCTGCTGGTCCAGCTCGGTGCGGTCGGTGACCATCACGAACGTCCACGCCCCGGGAAGGCGACGCAACACCTTCTGGGTGAACCACAGCATTGACAGGCTCTTGCCGGAGCCTTGGGTGTGCCAGAACACCCCGAGGCGGGTGTCGCCCTCGGACCGGATCTTGTGCAGGTTCTCGATCGACGCGTTGACGCCGAGCACCTGATGGTTGCGGGCCACGCTCTTGACCAGGCCCCGGGGCCGCTCGATATAGGCGACGAAGTTCTCGACCATGTCGAGGAGCCGGTCGTGGGCGCAGGTGCCACGGATGGCGGTCTCGAGCTCGACCACGCCCCGGGCGCCGTCGGCGTCAATCAACTTCCAGTTGCCGAAGAAGTCCCACGGGGCGTAGGTGGCGCCGACCTTGGCCTGCGAGCCGTTGGAGAGGATCACGAAGCAGTTGGGGGTGAACAGCTGGGGGATGGTGTCGCGGTAGTCGCACAGGTTCTCGTCGTAGGCGGCCTTGACAGGCCGGGCGATCTCCTTGAACTCGGCCAGCACCAGCGGGATGCCGTTGACGAAGAGGACGGTGTCAGCCCGACGGCGGTGCAGCTCACCGGCGACCCAGACCTGCGAAGCGGCCAGCCAGTCGTTCTTCGCTGAGTCGTTGAAGTCGATGTAGCGGACGGTGGCGAAGCAGGGGGCGCCTTGGTCGTCGCGCCACTCGGCCCGGTAGCCGTCGCGTAGGAGTTCGTGAACGGCCTGGTTCCCCCGGGTCGGGTCCATCACCGAACGATCCTTGGTGAGGGCGGCCAGCGCCTCCTCGCGAATGAGTTCGGGAACGCCGAGGTTGAGGACACCGATCGCATACCCGAGGCGATGGCTGAGGATGACGTCATGGATCGAGTCCCGGCCGAGTGTTCCCGCCGGTCCAAGTGTCTCGCCGTAGGCGTCGACGACTGTCCATCCCAGCTCCGCCAGCAACTCAATCGCCGGGCGCTCCACCAGCTCCGCCTCCGTGAAGCGTCGGGGAGTCACGCCACGGACTCCGCCATGGCGTCGAGATCCAGGTTCGACACGTCGATCTGGCCGGAGACGAGCTTTGGGAGGAGCAGGTCGCGCATCGCCTCAAGTTGGCGGCAGCTCTGGACGAGCACGCGCTCCTGGTCGGCGATGTCGGCGAGAACCGCTGTGGCAATAGCGAGCGCGCCCGAGGATGGCATCAGGATCCGGATCTGCTCGAGGTGCCGCTTGCCCAAATGGGCAACGGTGGTGCCGGTGATGGCGACGTTCCATTCCTGAATGGACTTCTCGATCGCGAGGAGGAGGTGTCGCGCCGCCAGATTGCCGAGCGGACGGAGCCGAGCCACCCGCTGGTTCAGCCAGGCCTCGCCGCCCGTCCATTGTCGCAGGTGAAAATCGCCGTCCATCCCTATCAGGACGTCACCGTCGGCGATCTGGTAGCGCTGCGGGGGCTTCTCGTCAGTGAACGTCTTCGTGATGCCCGCTGGGACATCCCGGATTCGCACGACTCCGTATGGCCCAATGGGTGCGAAGTACGTGGATTTGAAGGAGAATCCGAAGGCCACTTCGGCCACATCAAACAGGTTCTTGACGTCCCAGCCTTCAGGGATGAGGCCGAGGCCGGAATCGATAAGAACGGCGTCCTCGTGGCCGGGGTAGCGGAAGATTACGAACCACTCTCGATAAATCGCCTGAGCCATTTGATCCAGTAACTGGATCCGTCGCCGGTGGTTGTCGATAAGGTCGTCGATGTTGCCGAGAACCACCGCTACTCGGTGCTGCACCGACGGCGGTGGGAGAGTGAGGCGCATCTGCCTCTGGTCGCGAAGGTTGATGTAGTCCGCCATGTCGGTCGCGCCCTTCGTCGCCAGCGCTTGGGCGGTGAACTCCGGAGACTCGAGCCAGTAGCGCAGCCAGCGCGGGTGCACTTGCCCAGCGTCCCGAGATCGCCAGTACGAAATCTGTGGGGAGTAGACAAACGCGCGATCGGCTTGCGAAACGTAAGCCACCCTGCCAACGGTGCCCTTCATGGTGATGAGCGAGTCAAATGGCTGACTGATCTTCGATCCGTACCTGGCCGCCTCCTTGGCAGGGAGTTCATCGAGCCCTTCAAGACGCACACTTGTCCCAACATCGCCGACCCGAACGAATGGAAGGCCGCCGTTCTTGACGAACTCGGCGTTCTTGGCCCTGTAGCCATCCCCGATCTCGATCAGGCCGCTGTGGAGAAGCTCGGCTGTTGTCGTCTTACGCCATCCGGTCATGCGTCAAGAATCTTCTGCACATACTCGTCGACTTTCGTCCGCAGCACATCGGCCTCGTCGCTCAATCGGGTGAACTCGTCGTACAGGCCGCCCAGCTTGTCGGCAAAGTCCTCGCCGTCGTCCTCCACTGCAACGCTGCCGGTGTAACGGCCGGGGTTGAGGCTCCAGCCCTGGGCCTTGATCTCGGCGAGCGTCGCCACCTTGCACAGTCCAGGCACGTCGCCGTAAGCCCCGTCGGGGAAGCGCTCCTTGAGGAGCACGTCGCTGCCGGCGACCGTCTCGACGTCCTCGCCCCGGTAGAGCCGCACGATGTTGGCGAGCAGCTCGATCTGCTCTGGAAGGAAGTCGCGGTGGGCACGGTCGATCTGGCGGTAGAGGTGGCGGGCGTCGATGAACAGGACGGTGTCCTCTCGGCCGCCACCTTGCTTGCCCTTGTCGAGGAACCACAGCGTCACCGGCAGGGTGACGGTGTAGAAGAAGTTGGTCCCGATGGCGACCATCACGTCGACCGCCTTCGACTCGATGAGCTGGCGGCGGATCTCACGCTCGGAGTGGCCGGCGTCGCCGGCGGAGTTGGCCATGACGAAGCCGCCCCGACCGCCGTCGGCTAGCG
>JBBSIS010000086.1:0-12524 GCA_038231955.1 Acidimicrobiales bacterium | reverse complement strand
GAGGGTGCGCCGGTTCCTGGATGGCGAAGGCGGGTACCGCGTCGCCATGACCGTCCACGACCCTCTTGGCCCCCAGCCCGACAACCCCGAGCAGCCCCTCCCCGGCCCCGGTGGCCCGCCCGCGCCGCCCACCCCGCTGGTCCCCGACCCCGGCCCCATGCCCGAGCCCACCCCGGCGGATCCGAGCCAACCGGGCCAGCCCGGCCCGGCCGAGCCCCGACCGATCTAGGAGGGCCGGCGGCGCCCGCCCGGGCTCAGGCCGTTGCCCGTTCAGGCCGTCGCTTTCGGGCGCAGCTCGTCGCAGGGGGAGAGCAGGGCGAGCTGGGCGGCGGCGGTGTCGGCCACCCATCCCGCCCGGTTGGTGACGGAGATCGAGTACCCCCCCATCTCGGGAAAGGCGGCGTTGACGGCGTCTTCGACCACTTGGTCGAGCGCGGCCAGCACCGGCAGCAGGCCAGCGCCGTGCTCCTCGGCCCCGGCCGCCTCCGCCGCCTCGGTGCACTCCCATACGCGATGGCCGATGCGGTAGGCGTAGGCGACCAGGAAGGAGCTGCGGAACGAACGGGTACGGGACCGCCCGAAGCGGTCGACCTGGGAGCCGGCCGCGGCCATGGCGGTGGTCGCCTGCACCAGCAGTGACGTGAAGGCCAGCTCCACCCCGTCAACATCGGGGGCGTGGCCGAAGACCATCGAAAAGCGAGGTCACCCGACCACACCGACCGGCACCGGTTGGCGGAGGCGACCTGGGCGAGGAGCAGGGACTTGGGCTGGGCGTACGGATCGTCGATGCTGATCCGCCGCCCCACCGGGCCGGCCGACGGGTGGGAGCGGTCGACCATGGTTTGCTGTGGCGCACGCGCTCGCGACATGGGGTGATTGGGGGAGAGCGCCCTCTGGCGGTAGTCAACGACCGAGGGCGCGCTCGACATCGGTGAGGCGCCGCCAGAGTCGTTCGTCGAGATCGAGGAACGGCCACCTGCGCCGAGCCGTAGCCACTGGTCGAGTTCGGCGACGCCGGAGTCGAACTAATTGAGCCGGTGGGCCTCGTTGAGCGCCTCGACGGCGCCGAGACCGAGGTGACCATCGAGATCCGGGCCACCAGCGCCGGCGGCTTCCCCGAGACGGTGGTCAAGATCGTCAGCGAGAACGCCTCAGCCCTACGCTTCACCGATCACGGCTTCGAGTCCAACTGATGGGAGCACCGATGGACGCGAATGGCCTTCGAGCCACACAGCAACCAATGAAGGCGTCGTACCGAGAGGACCCCAGCAAGGCGATGGTGACGCTGGCGAGATCGGGCGTCGTCGGCGAGGGTGTGACGTGCTCAGTGAACACGGGGCGAGCCCTCGCCGAGGCCGGGCTGCACCCAGCGACCGGCGGGGACGGCTCGTTTCTGTGCTCCGGCGACATGCTGCTCGAGGCGCTCGTCGCCTGTGCCGGCGTGACGCTCGGGGCGGTATCGACCGCGATCGCTATCGAGCTGCGCCACGCCACCGTCCATGCCGAAGGCGACATCGACTTCCGCGGCACCTTGGGCGTGAGCAAGGAGGCCCCGGTCGGCTTCAGCGCCATCCGGCTTCGGTTCGACATCGACACCGACGCTGAGGACGACGCTGTGGAGAAGCTGCTCGAGTTGACCGAGCGCTACTGCGTGGTGCTATAGACCATCAAATCGGCAACTCCCGTCGAGGGCTACTCGAGGCGAGTCCCTTCTTCGTGATCGTCGCTTCCGCAGCGTCTCGACGGCCGGCCATCGAGAATAGGGCCGTGACGCCGAGCGGTTCACCCGTCGCCGCCATCCCCGTCGTTCATCTCGACGGACTCGAGGATTGTGGTCCGTGGCGCTCCGACCAGCGCTGGTGACGCGGTGGGCGTCTGCCAGATCCGGTGGAGCTCGTCCAGGAACCCCGCGGCCGCGCCCGGATCGTCGAAGTTGAGGTCGATGACCAGGTACTCGGGATCATCGATCGGGCGGCGCACCTCGTAGCCACGAACACCGTGGCGCTCTCGCAGGCTCGCCCCTCGCCCCGAAAAAAAGGCGGCTCGCCACGTCCCCAGGTCACTGATGGCGTGCTCGATGTGCAGGGTGATCATGTCGCTCCTCTCGGTTCCCAACCACCCTGACGGTACGGAGGCTCCCACTCGCCGCCCATCCCAGACATCTGGGGTTCTTCCGGCAGGCCCCGCGGGGGACGGCCACAGGACCTACGGTCAGCGGGGTGCTTAGCAGCCAGCACGTTCGATCGGTGCGCCGGGTCGAACGGATCTGTGCTTCGGGCGCCGACACCCGGGCGCTGCGAGTCGAGCTCCTGGATGAGCTGCGGGTGGTGGTCGACTTCGACGCCTACGTCTGGCTGATGACGGACCCCCGTGACGCGGTGGGCGTCGATCCCCTCGCTGAGGTGCCCTCGCTGCGCGAGCTCCCCTGCGCTATCCGCCTGAAGTACCTCACCGAAGTGAACCGATGGACCCGCCTGGCGAACGGCCGGCCCGTCGGCCTGCTGCAGCGGGACACCGGGGGGGACCCGTCTCGCAGCCTCCTGTGGCGGGACCTGCAACACGGCTATGGCGTGGTCGACGTCGCCTCGGTGGTGTTCGCCGACCGCTTCGGATGCTGGAGCTTCCTCGATCTGTGGCGCCAAGCACCGGCGGCCGCCTTCGACGACACCGACGCCGCCCACCTCTCTGCGGTCGTCGAGGTGATCACCACGGCGCTACGAACCGGCCAGTCCCTCACCTTCGGCGCACCACCGCCTCGCACCCGAGAAGGGCTGGGACCGATGGTCCTGCTCCTCGACAACCAGCTCCAGGTGCACAGCCAGACGGAAGCGACCGCGGAGTGGCTGGCGATGCTCCTTCCTGCCGCTCCGGGCGAACCGCTCATTCCTGCCGCCGCCTACAACGTCGCCGCCCAGCTCCTCGCTGTCGAGGAGGGCATCGACGGCAACGCTCCCTCCGCCCGGGTCCACCTCGCCGACGGCCTGTGGATCACACTGCGAGCCGCCCGGCTCAACCGCGACGCCATCGCCGTGACCATCGAGGAGACCACCCCCCCAGACCGGCTCGAGATCTTCAGCCGATGCTTCGGCCTCAGTAGCAGGGAGACCGAGCTGCTAGGACACCTGGCAACCGGAAGCGACACTCGGGAGCTGGCCGCACGGATGTACCTGTCCCCCCACACCGTCCAGGACCATCTGAAGTCGATCTTCGCCAAGACCTCGGTGCGCAACCGCAGGAACCTCCTCTCACGCGCCCTCGGCACGCGATGAGCACACGACGCATCGACATCTTCCGACGCCGAGCTGCACGGGCCGCGATCACGAGGGCTCAGCAGGTGCTTCGGCGCTTACCATCCACAGCGTGCCGAACCGATCCACACACATGCCGAACATGGGTGACCAGGAAGTCTCGGCGATGGGCAGCCTGATCTGCCCGCCGTCCGCCAGCGCCTCGAACACCCTCTTGGCCTCGTCGACGTCGGCTACGGCGTAGTTGACCTGCATCCCCTGCACGGGGCCGAAGTCGTCGGTCGTCGGGTCGTCGGAGGCCATCAGCAAGTTGTCGTCGAACTTCAACGCCGCATGCATGATCAGATCGGCCTGGGAGTCCGGCACCGGCTCCTCCGACGGCATGTCCTTCATTGCCAACAGGACGAGCTCTCCACCGAAGACCTCCTGGTATCGGGTGAACGCCTGGCGGCAGTTGCCAGCGAAGAACAGGTACGGGTGAAAGGCCATGGTTCCTCCCAGGTGAGTAGGTGAGATGAGTCTCTCGCGCTTCTGACGATCCAGGCCTGCAGAACTCATCGGGCCTGGAGTCACTGGGTTCGGATCGGGCGGCTCCAACATCGATCGTGCGCATGACCGGCACGTAGCGCGTCCAGGTGGCGGCGTTGGACGAGCGGTGGTCATCCGCAGGGCGGGTAACCGGTCGCGTTGCCCGCCTGGCCGAGTTGTTGGAGGTCGAAGCCGGGGAGCTACTGCTGATGACAGCTTCTCCGGTCGTTCTCGGCCTTGGGCGCACGAGCCGCGGTGAGGATCGACGCCGCAGTAAGGTTAGCCAGCCACGCCGTCGGCCCCCAACGGCCTGATTCTTGGGGATGCGAGTGGACAGGTACGAGCAATGCCATGCCGGCTACAGGGAGGGCCGAGGAGATGAGGCGAAATGGGACGCGGGCTCGTCCGGCCGGTCCGCCGGCCGCCTCGGCACAGGGTCGAGCCGGAGGGATCGGCCGAGGTTCATCAGCGGCGGCGGAGGCGGTCAGCAACGATCTGCGCCGCGGCGACGGCACCTTCCTCGGTCATCGCCGGCGCATCGCCGGCCTGTCGCTGACCGGCATCGGGTCACTGGGCGTGGTCGCCGCCTACCAGTTCGGGATCATCCGTTCATTGCCGGAGCCGCCCGGCCGTATCTTCGACGCCGCCCTCGTCGATGCTTCGGGGGAGGCCTACCAGTACCTGAAGACCCCCGACGCCACGCTGGGCATGTTCAGCACGGCGGTCACCCTCGTCCTGGCCGGCATGGGCGCCCGCGACCGCCACCGCCATCGGCATTGGCTGCCGGTCGCCCTGGCCGCCAAGGTCATCGCCGACGCCGTTTTCTCCGGCTACCTGACGGTGGAGCAGATCAGCAAGCATCGCCGCCTGTGCTTCTGGTGCCTGATGGCGGCGACTTCCAGCGCGGCCGCCGTGCCCGCCGCCATCCCCGAAGCCGCCGCCGCCATCCGCAACGCCCGCCTTTGACGCCCGACCCGGCCGGATCGCCGAGTGCTCCAGTCCGGACCAGCCCGCTCCCCCCGGCAATTGCGGCACACCGTCTGCTCTCTGACGGGCGGGGCGCCGCCCTCGTGCAGCCCACGGGAGTGATCGACTGGTGGTGCGCCCCCCGGTTCGACTCCCCGCCGCTGTTGTGGTCGCTCCTCGACCCGGCTGGCCCGTCGGCGCAGTGGATGGGCGCCCGGGTCGTCGATGTCGACGACACTCCGGCCGGCCCGACCGCCCACACCGTCGTCCGCCTCGCCGGTGCGTCGGTCGAGTTGTGGGACGGGCTCGTGGCGATCGGCGCCGGCAGCGCTCTGGTCCGTCTGGTGCGGACCAGCGGGGGCACTCCGGTCGACGCCTGTCACCGACTTAGCGCCGGCGGCTTCGACGGCCCGGCCGCCACCTGGCCCGGCCCACGGTCCGAGTGCCTCCACGACACGATCGTCGTCGCCGGCGATGGCCGCCATGACGGGCAGGGCCAGCGGCTGTCGACCCGCCTCGCCGTCGGCGAGGAGTGGACGGGGTTCGCAATTCTCTGTGGCACCGACGTGACACCGGACGTCCACGATCTCGTCGAGCTCCTCGGCGCCGCCGAGACCGAAGCCGCCCAGCACTTGTCCCGAACGCGGCTGCCGAAGCACTACCCCGAGCGCGCCGCCGATGCCATCCGGGTCCTGCGGGCATGCACCTACTCCAGCACCGGTGCGGTCGTGGCTTCGCCGACCACGTCGTTGCCGGAGTCTCCCGGCGCCGACCGCCAGTTCGACTACCGCTACACCTGGCTGCGCGATGCGGCGCTCGCCGTCTCCGTCGCCTCACTGCTCGGTCGGCACGCCACCGCCCGCACCTACCTGCAGTTCCTCCATAGGTGCGTAGGCGGCGATGGCCTCCCGGCCGGTCCTCTCGTCGACGTGGCGGGTCGTCCTGTCCCCGAGGAGCGAAACGTCAATGGTGTCGAGGGATGGGCCGGGTCCCGGCCGGTCAGGGTGGGCAATGGCGCCACCGGCCAAATCCAGTACGACGCACTGGGGATGGTCGTGGAGGCCATCTCCGTCCATGTCCAGACCGGCGGGCCGCTCGACCACCCGACCTGGGCCATGGTGCAGGCGATCGCCAACCACGCCACGTCCAGCCCGGACCGGCCTACCAGCGGCATCTGGGAGTTGCGGGACGAGAGACGACTGGTCAGTGCCGACATCGGCCGGTGGCTTGCGCTCGACAGAGCCATCTGGATCGCCCGGGGCTGGAGGCCGCTCACCCCACGCCGTCACTGGAAGGCCCGCCGGGCCGAGCTTCGTGATCGGGTGCTGGCGTCGATGGCAAACGACCGACTGCCCCAGGCGTACGACGACGAGAGCCCCAAGGCTGATGCGTCGGCGCTGATGGCCGTCATCTTCGGGCTGCTTTCCCGGCGAGACCCCCGGTCGGGGCGGCTCGTGGAGGCGATCATCGCTGACCTCAGCGCCGGGCCGTTCCTCTACCGCTACGAACCAGGTGGCGACGACGGCTTCGACGGCGTGGAGGGGGCGTTCCTGCCCACGTCATGGTGGGCCGTCTCGGCCCTGGCGGCCGTCGGCGAGGTCGACCAGGCGAGGGCCAGAGCCGCCGAGTTGTGCCGGGTGCTGCCGAGGCTGCTGTCCGAGGAGATCGACCCGGCCACCCTCGCCGGCCTGGGCAACGTCCCGCTCGTGTGGTCCCACGCCGAGGCGGCCCGGGCCTTCTACCTCCTCGACGCCGCCGAGCGCCGACGCCGATACGGAGCCGCCGGCCTGTGGGCCTGGCGCCTCGCTCGCTACCTCAAGCTCCGGAAGAGCTCACGACCGGACGAGTCGTCGTCACCGGCGTGACAGCCGACAGCGGCCGGGCCACCGCCCGCCCATCACGTCACGATCCCACAGGGACGCTCGCCTTCGAGCACCACGACATCACCGACATCTCGACTGCCGATCAGCCGAGCCACCGGTTGCGACTGCAGTGGCACTGATCGGGACTCGGGTCATCACTTCTTGGATTGGATGGTGGTGGACGTTGGTTCTCCTTGATTTATCGCTACTCAAGCGTCTTCGGCTCCTACCCCCGGGAGCGATTCCCGATAAGCGGTCTTCTGCTGGCTGCGCTGGTGGCCGGTACCTCGCCGTCCAGCATTGAGGTATAGGGTCTGGGCGTGTCCGGGCGGCGGCTGTCGACAACAACAGACGGCCGTTGACACGTAGGACGCTCTGGCGGCCCTCACGACGACGAGCTCCTCCTGCCTCCCCGGCTACCTCTGTCCCGCTTGGAGGCGGACACACGGCGGGCGATACCAGCTCGGCGACACCGCCTTGGAACCAGAGCAACAACGATCAAGAGCAATGAGCCATCAGAAGGAAACTGCGAGAGGAGACCGACGGACGTGACCGACAGCGTCAGCGAGAGCGAGAACCCGGCAATTCCAGCCCCCACCGTCAAGTCGACGCGGCCCAGGACGAACCAGGACTGGTGGCCGAATCAGCTCGACCTGCAGGTCCTTCACCAGCACTCGCCTCGGTCCAATCCGATGGGCGAGGATTTCAACTACGCAGAGGAGTTCAAGACCCTCGACCTCGAAGCGCTGAAGCAGGACATCTTCGAGGTGATGACGACGTCACAGGACTGGTGGCCAGCCGACTACGGCCACTACGGGCCGCTGTTCATCCGGATGGCGTGGCACGCCGCAGGCACGTACCGCACCGCCGACGGCCGGGGCGGTGGCGGCAGCGGTGCTCAGCGCTTTGCCCCTCTCAACAGTTGGCCCGACAACGCCAACCTCGACAAGGCTCGCCGGTTGCTCTGGCCGCTCAAGCAGAAGTACGGCCGGAGGATCTCCTGGGGAGACCTGATCATCTTCACCGGCAACTGTGCCATGGAATCGATGGGGTTCAAGACGTTCGGCTTCGCCTTCGGCCGCGAGGACATCTGGGAGCCAGAAGAGATCTTCTGGGGGCCGGAGGATACGTGGCTCGGAGATGAGCGCTACCGCGACGACAGGCAGCTCACCGGTCCCTTCGGTGCCGTGCAGATGGGCCTGATCTACGTGAACCCGGAGGGACCCAACGGCATCCCGGATCCGCTGGCCTCCGCCAGGGACATCCGAGATACCTTCGGTCGTATGGCCATGGACGACGAAGAGACGCTGGCGCTCATAGTCGGCGGGCACACGTTCGGCAAGTGCCACGGTGCAGTCGATGCGGAGTACGTCGGTCCTGAACCCGAGGCTTGCCCCGTCGAGTCGCAAGGTCTGGGCTGGAAGAACACCTTCGGCACCGGCAAGGGTTCCGACACGCTCACCAGCGGGCTCGAGGGCGCATGGACCAACGAGCCGACGAAGTGGGACAACGGGTTCTTGGACAACCTGTTCAAGTACGACTGGGAGCTCACGACGAGCCCCGCTGGTGCCAAGCAATGGACTCCCAAGAACGACTCGGCCCAGGGAACTGTCCCCGATGCTCATGATCCCTCGAAGAGGCACGCCCCCATGATGCTGACGACGGACCTGGCGTTGAAGATGGATCCGATCTACGGGCCGATCGCCAAGCGCTTCCACGAGAATCCGGACCAGCTGGCGGACGCCTTCGCCAAGGCCTGGTACAAGCTGTTGCACCGCGACATGGGACCGGTCTCGCGCTACCTGGGCCCGTGGGTTCCGCAGGCCCAGCTGTGGCAGGACCCCATCCCCGAAGTCGACCATGAGCTGATTGGGGATGGGGACATCGCTGCCCTCAAGGCCAAGATCCTCGCATCGCCACTGTCGATCTCCCGGCTGGCGTCCACCGCTTGGGCGTCGGCAGCCAGCTTCCGCGGCACCGACAAGCGGGGTGGGGCGAACGGGGCACGGATCCGCCTTGCTCCACAGCGAGACTGGGAGGTCAACGAGCCGACGGAACTGGCCAAGGTGCTCCAGACCCTGGAGGGGATCCAGCAGGACTTCAACAGCTCAGCGTCGGGCGGGGCGAAGGTTTCCCTCGCTGATTTAATCGTCCTCGGCGGATGCGCGGCCGTAGAGCAAGCGGCGAAAAAGGCCGGGCACGACATCGCTGTCCCGTTCGTGCCAGGGCGCACGGACGCATCCCAGGAGCAGACCGACGTGGAGTCCTTCGGCATGCTCGAACCGACCGCCGACGGGTTCCGCAACTACCTCCCAGCCGGAGAGAAGTTGCCGCCCGAGCAGCTGCTGCTGGATCGGGCCAACCTGTTGACCCTGACCGCTCCCGAGATGACGGTTCTCGTCGGCGGCATGCGCGCCCTCAACGCCAACTTCGGGCAGTCCGCCCACGGCGTCCTCACCGACCGAGTGGAGACGTTGAGCAACGACTTCTTCGTGAACCTGCTCGACATGACCACGGAGTGGACGACCTCGGTGTCCTCCGAGAACGTCTACGACGGTCGCGACCGCGTGACGGACGAGGTCAAGTGGACCGGCACCGCCGTCGACCTTGTCTTCGGCTCGAACTCCCAGCTCCGGGCCATCTCGGAGGTCTATGCGGGTGGCGACTCGATGGAGAAGTTCGTGCGTGACTTCCTGGCTGCTTGGAACAAGGTCATGAACCTCGATCGCTTCGACCTCACCTGATCGCTGTGCCCACTGGTGAACGGTTCAGATCGGACCGTCACCAGTTGCCACACTGGCCTTGCTTTCCGTAGTGGCAGGGATGCCCAACGCGGCACGCACCCAGTCGTGGGCCATCGCAGCACGCCGTACGGGTCGAGGACGTGGCGGGTGTCGTCGAGAGGTTCGGGTCGGCGGCCATCGGCACGAAGGTGGAATGGTCGGTCGCCCTGCTAATCCCGTCGGGAAACGGAAGGCGCAGAGGACCGGCCAGGCCGCACCGCGAAGACCCCGCCCGCCGGGATCGCTACGGAAGAGCGCCGGCTCCCCGACTGGCGGAGTCGCCATCACAGGACCGCGCCCTCACGGCTACTGCGGGGACACGACCGGGCGGGGACGGACCTGGCATCGCTGCGGCCTATCGCGAAACGGCCACGCAGCCCCGTAGCCCAGAGGGTATGGAGGGCGGCAATGGCGGCCCTCGTGCTCAGTGCGGCCACGCTGGTCGCCGCCTCTGGGGTACGCCGCGATGCATGCTGGGCTTGGGTCGTGGGCATCGCCTCCCGGGCGATCGATGGCTCCTCGCCTCCGCTGTCAAGCTCATCCCCGGCCTGTTCGTCGGCAGTCTGATCACTGCGGTGTGCGCACTGGTCGTGCTGCTCTCCGCGGCCGCGATCGTCTTCCTCGCGCCATCCGGTCAGCGAGTGCGCCCGGGCTGAGCGTTCCAGCGCGCCCGAGACACGTCCGGCCTCCGGTGCCCGCTCGGCGATCCGCTACCGGAGCAGGCGCACACGGATAGGCAGGTCGAGCTCGACCCAGGCACGGTCGGCGGTCAGGACCTCTGCGGGCCTGCTGCGCACAGTGAGCGCTAGGCAGCATCGATCACCCAGCGAAAGCGTTCGTCCGCCAGCGAGGGCGCGCATGGCGCCGGCCAGCTCAGCATCCTCCTCGAGCACAGGCTCGATCGTGACCCCGGCCGCCGTGAGAAGCTCACGCATCCTGCTCACATCGCTGTTCGCATCAACGAGCTTGCCGATGACCTCGGCCAGGTTCGCGGCACCCAGGATCGCGGACGTCCGCGCTCAGGGAGCGCTACCGACAAGCGCTTCAGCGGTTGGACGGCGACCGGGACGACGTCGAGGACTTGCTGGCCTTCGCTCGCTCGTAGCACCGACCTGGGCCGGCGGCGGTGTCGTTCCTGGGCGACAGCTCCGCACCGTCATCGACTGTTGCACTTGTGCCGTCGCGCGAGTCCCGGCGTCCAGATCGCCGATCTCGTGGCGTTCGTGATTCACGGCGGCGTGGTCCCGAGGGGCATCAAGACGCTCAGGCAGCGATGGAGCGGCTCAGCTCGATCGTTTCCAACCGTCCGACCGTATACATACATGGCGGGATCCGTGGCCTTCCCGATGATGGCGAGCGCTCGGTCCCCGTCCCTCACGAGTACGTCGTGCTTGCGTCGAGCATTCCGCCGTTGAGCCCGTCTTCGACCTGGCGGTTGTTCCGGGGGGCGAGCGCGGTTCGTGAACAGCTCGTCAGCACTGAAGGAGTGGTCGGGTTCTCACTGTTGGCCCGGCCCTTGCGGAAGCAGTACGCCACCCTGTCAGTGTGGGTCGACGAGCGCGCCCTCTCCGCGTTTGCCGATGGGAATCCGCACCGCCAACTCGTGGATGACCTCTCGCCGGACATGGGGCCTACGAAGTTCGTGCGATGGACCATAGCGGCTCGCGCTGTCGGCCGACCTCGAGCGAGGCGTTGCAGCGACTGGCTGATGCCGGAAAGGCCGGCGTCGGAGCACGGGACACTCACCCGGGTTTCTCGGAACTCGCCGGTCGTGGGAAATCCAGCCTCGTTCCCGTCGTCCACGACGGCCATACGAACGGTGAGCGTTCAACGGGAATCGCACCATCGCTGTCGGACCTTGGGCCATTCAGCACAAAAGTTCCCCTGAGGGCCCCGCGGTCGACCATGGCCCTCTCCCCGACCGGAACTCCTGACCAGCGCCGATGCGGCCATGACCCGATGTCTCGCACTTTTCTAGGTGCGGACACTCTGGTCAGGACATGCTCCGACCAGCCGCTTTGCAGCCCCAACGGGATTCGAACCCGTGTCGCCACCTTGAGAGGGCGATGTTGGGTACCGCTGTAGTCCGGCCGAACCGCTCCAGTGCTGGTCACAGGCCTATCGCTCTCGCTGGAGACCGCTCCTCCCGCTCTGATCGGCCCCGTTTCAGTAGCAAGACCAGTACCAAGACAGAGTTCCCCCAGCCGGTCAGATCGGTGCCCATGGTGTCCGCCTCCGAAGACCGCGGTGAACGCGTCAGCGTCACCCTCCCAGGTAGGTCAACCCTCCGGAGAAGATCGGCAACCTGTCGCGCGCCCGCTGGCCGACGCTCAGCCGTAGTGGTAACAGACTTGGAGGGACAACACGCCGTCGCCGTCGATGAGGTAGACGAGTCAATGTTTCTGGTCGATGTGGTGTTGACACAAGTCGGCGGCATTTTGGTCAAGGACATGCAGACGCGTCGATGAGTCGGGGATCGTTGCCCTCGACGAGCACCACGTGGCGGTAGCCGAGGCCCTCCAGATCCTGGCGGGCAAACTGGGCGAGGGTGTCGACGCCCTCGACCTCCTGCACGGCGAGCACATCGAGGTCCATGTCGGCGATGCGCGAGGCGATCCGCTGCCTGGCGGCCTTCGGCTTGGCCCGTGAGGAACATCGGAACAGGTCCGGCGCTAGGCGCTGGCGCCCTCGGGTGACCCCAGGTTCGGTCGCCGCTCGGTCATCCAGCCATCGGTTGACCACCCGCTTCTTGTGGGGCCTCGCGCCGCCAAGGCCCTACAGCTCCGCGACGCTGCGTACCGCGCGCGGTGAACTACCGCGAGCACCCGCCACGACCTGGCGGCGGGACCGGTTGGAACTTCACGATAGTGCCAACAAGGGGTCCCCGCGACGGGGGAGCGCCGCCGGTGGACATCGCCTCGTCGGGATGGGCGGCCGTCGTGTAGGTGGCGCTCGTCCCCGGATGCGAACGGAGATAGCGGTCGAGCTCGAAGCGTACGAACGTCGTGCCGTCCCGCGAGGCCGCCGCCAGCTCGGGGTCGTTCGAGCCGGTGATCCTGACGACCTCGTCCTGGCCATGGAACACGCGAACCGCCTCGGGAACGAAGAGGTGGTTCCAGTAGCCCTGCTCGGTGTAG
>JBBSIS010000085.1:0-12734 GCA_038231955.1 Acidimicrobiales bacterium | reverse complement strand
GTGAACGAGCACGGCCGTCAGGCCCGGCGGGAGCGGGACTGCGTCGGGCGCTGGGCATACTCGCCGTGGTGGTCGTCGCCGTGGGTGTGGTGGTCGCCCTGTGGGCGGTCGACACCGCCACGCACCGCGACCAGGTGGGGCGCAAGGTCACCCTGGGACAGAAGAGCATCGCAGGCCTGCGCCGGGCCGACGTGCCCGCGGCGGTCACCGAGCTGAGCCGAGCCTATGCCGACGCCCAGGTGATCGTCGACGCCGATGGCGGTGGCTTCCAGGCCACCGCTCCCGAGCTGGGGCTCTCCGTGGTCGAGGACCGGACCACGGCCGGCGCCTTGGCCGTGGGCCGCACCGGCCCCCTCCCGGCCCGGATCTGGGGTTGGGCCCGCAGCTTCGTGACCGAGCGGGCCGCGCCGGTCACCATCATCGTCGACGAGGCGGCCATGGCCCGCATCGTCGCCGACCGTGATCCTCGGCGGACGGCGCCGACCGAGCCGTCGCTCACGGTCAAGGACGACAAGATCATCGGGGTGGCGGGCAAGCCCGGCCAGGGCATCAGCCCGCCGTCGGTGCTCGCCGCCCTGCAGAAGGCCGGGCCAAAGGGCCTGCCGCTGCGGATCTCCGTCGATCGCGACGACCTGCCTCCTCGCTTCCCCATCGACGAGGCCCGGCGCCTGGCCGACCGGGCCGAGCAGCTCAGCGCGGCCGGGCTGCCGGTCACGGCCGGCCCGACGACGGCGACTGTCCCGGCCGCCACCCTCCGTAGCTGGTTCAGGGCCCAGGTAACCGACACAGGGCTTCGCCTCGACCTCAACGCAGGGGCGGTGCCGGCCGCCTTGGCCGAGCTGTTCCCCGCACCCGTCGTGGCCCCGGTCGACGCCGGGTTCACCGTCAATGGCGCCAAGGTGTCGATCACCCCGTCGAAGTCCGGCACGGCGTGCTGTGGCGCCGAGGCGCCGAGCCTCATCCAAGCGGCGCTGCTCAACCGGCCGGCGGGCGGCCCTGCGGTTGCCCTGCCCCTCAAGACCGCGGCCCCCAAACGCGACGACGACGCGGCCAAGAAGCTGCAGATCGTCGAGCCCATCGGCTCGTTCACCACCAATCACGCCGCCGGCGAGCCCCGCGTGAAGAACATCCATCGCATCGCAGATCAGATCCAAGGGGTGGTCATCGACCCAGGCGCCACCTTCTCGGTCAATAGCTTCATCGGTCCTCGCACCGCGGCCAAGGGCTACGTGTCGGCCCCGACCATCGACGAGAAGTACAACTTCACCGACGACATCGGCGGAGGCATCTCCCAGTTCGCCACCACCATCTTCAACTCCGCCTTCTTCTCCGGCCTCGACATCCCCAGCTACTTCATGCACGGCATTTACATTTCTCGGTACCCGTACGGGCGGGAGTCGACCATCTCCTTCCCGGCCCCCGACGTGCGCATCCGTAACAACACGCCCCACGGCGTGCTGATCTGGCCCACGTACACCGAGACCTCGATCACCGTCACCATGTACTCCACCAAGTACGTCAGCGGCGACCAGACGGCCCAGACCACTGACTCCAAAGGCGTCTGCACCGCGGTGACCACCGAGCGCACCCGCACCTACGTCGACGGGAGGCCCCCGGTCAAGGACAAGTTCAGCGGCCTCTACTCCCCCAGGGAAGGCGTGCTCTGCGAATGAGCGGGACGCCGAGCGAGGATCGAAGCGCAGCGGAGAACGACGGCGGCCGGAAGACGCTGAGCGGACTGGTTGACTCGGTCGACATGCGGGCCACGGCCAAGGCGGTCGCCGTCGGGCGCATCGCCCTGGGCGTGTCGTACATCGCCGTGCCCGGCCTGGCGCTGCGGGCCTGGCCCGGTCGCCGGCCGCCCAAGGACGACGACGGCGCCCTGCTCAAGCTGCTGGCCCGCTCCACCGGGGGACGCGATGTCGCCCTCGGCGTCGGCGTGCTGCTCGCCCTCTCCCACGACGCACCGGTACGGGGCTGGCTGGAAGCCGGGATGCTGGCCGACGCAGCCGACGCAGTGGCCATCCTCCTCGCCCTCCCCCACCTCCCCAAGGTGAAGGCGGCCATGATGCTCGGCGCTGCTGTCGGCACGGCGGCCGTCGGGCGGCGCCTGGCCACGTCCATCGGATGATTGGCATCGGATGATTGGCATCGGATGATTGGCCTTGGGTGACCGCTACGACGCCGTGGTCGTCGGCGGCGGTCCCGCCGGCGCCGCGGCCGCCATCACCCTGGCCCGGGGCGGCTCGCAGGTGCTGGTGGTCGACAAGGCCCGCTTCCCCCGGGACAAGTGCTGCGGCGACGGCCTCACCGCCGACGCCCTCCGCCAGCTCGAGGGCCTGGGCCTACGCCCCGAGTCGGTCCCCGACTGGCAGCCGGTCGCCGACGTGTGCATCCGGTCGACGACCGGGCGGACGGTCCGCTTCCCGCTTCCGGCCGACGGGCAGTACGCGGTGGTCGCCCCCCGGGCCCAGCTCGACGCCGCCCTGCTCGACGTCGCCCGCGCCGCGGGCGCCAAGGTGGCCGACGGCCACGGCCTTACCGGGGCCCGGCCCATCCGGGTGACCGGTGCCGAAGGCGGGATCGAGCTCGACATCGAGGGCCTGGGCACGGTGTCGGCCGATTACGCCATCGGCGCCGACGGCGCATGGTCGCCGCTGCGCCACGCCCTGGGTGCTCACGAGCCCGGCTACCTGGGCGACTGGCATGCCTTCCGTCAGTACTTCAGCGGCGTGGGCCCCGCGGCGGCCGACCTGTGGATCTGGTTCGAGCCGGACCTGCTGCCCGGCTACGCCTGGTCGTTCCCCTTGCCCGGCGGCCGGGCCAATGTCGGTTTCGGCATCCGGCGCGACGCCGGCATCCCGGTGCGGGACATGAAGGACATGTGGCCCGACCTGCTGGCCCGACCGGCCATTCGTGACGTGCTCGGCCCCGGAGCCGTCGGCGAAGGAACGCACAAGGCGTGGCCCATCCCGGCCCGGGTCGACAAAGTGCCGCTCAGCGCGGGTGACGGCCGCACCCTCTTCGTGGGCGACGCCGCCTGCGCCACCGATCCCATGACCGGTGAGGGTATTGCCCAGGCCCTGCTCACCGGCCGGTTGGCCGCCGCTGCGGTCCTGGGCGGTGGCGACGACGTGGCCGGCGCCTACCAGCGGACCGTTCAGCGGGATCTGTTCACCGACCACCGGCTTTCACGCCTGCTCAGCCGGGCCCTGAGCCACCGCAAGGGCGTGCGCATCGCCCTGCGGGTGGCCGGCTCCAGCGACTGGGCCCGTCGCAACTTCGGGCGCTGGCTTTTCGAGGACTATCCCCGGGCCGCGGTCATCACACCGAGCCGCTGGCATCGTGGCCTGTTCACCGGATCGGGGGCATACAGGTCATGAGGATCGACAAGATCGTGATCCCGGGCGTCTTCACCATCGACGGACAGGACTTCGAGGTCGAGAACAACGTGTGGCTGGTGGGCGACGACGAACGGGTCGTCGTCGTCGACGCCCCTCACTGCGCCGCGGCCATCCTGGACGGCGTGGGCGACCGCATGGTCGAGGGCATCATCTGCACCCACGCCCACAACGACCACGTCAACGCGGCCGTGGAGCTGGCCGACCAGACCGGCGCCCCCATCGCCCTGCACCCGGCCGACGAGACGCTGTGGAACGCCGTACATCCGGGCCGCCACCCCGATATGGCCCTGGCCCACGGCGACGTGTTGGATCTGGCCGGCGCCCAGTTCCAGGTCTGGCACACCCCCGGCCACTCCCCCGGCGGCGTCTGCCTGCACCTGGCCGAGGCGGGTGTGATCTTCACCGGTGACACCCTTTTCAAGGGCGGGCCGGGCGCCACCGGCCGGTCCAACTCCGACTTCCCCACCATCATCGAGTCGGTCCGCCGCCTCCTGCTGGTCATCCCGCCGCCGACCGTCGTCCACACCGGCCACGGTGAGTCCACCACCATCGCCGCCGAAGCCCCCCACCTCGACGAATGGATCGCCCGAGGCCACTGACGACTCTCGGCAACTGGTCTGACTCAACGTCGCTCTACGACGTTCAGCCATCCCGGTTCGATGGCCCCCTTCCGAACTGGTCTGACTCAACGTCGCTCTACGACGTTCAGCCAGCCCGGTTCGGCGCTTGTTTGCATGCAAGCCGTCGACCCCGCCGTGGCCACCATGGCCGTGTTCGACACCGCGCTGTGCGCCGCCGCCGTCTCCACCCACCTCGTCGTGCTGCCGGGCGTCAGTCGAGGAGGCCGGGCGGGGGGTCGATGACGACCCGGCCGGGCAGGTGGGCCTTCACGAACACCAACGGGACCAGGCGCTCCTCGGAGAGGACCAACAGGTCTGAGGCCGGGTTGGCCTCCACCGACTCGACCGGCCCGTAGCTGCGGCCGTCGAGGTCGAACACCTCGGAGCCGATCAGCTCGTGGACCCACAGGGTGCCGTCCTCGCCCACCAACGGTTCGGCCGAGAGCACGGTGCCCCGGTACCCTTCGGCCCCGTTCCGGTCCTGTATGCCGACGAAGGAAACGATCCACCGGCCTTGGTGGGGAGTGGCCACCTCGACCTCCAGATCACCCCGGTCCGAGGAGAGGAGCGACCCGGGAGCGAGGCGCTCCTCGGGGCGGTTGCTGGTGAGGTCGACGATCACCTGACCCCGGATGCCGTGGGCCTTGACGATGCGGCCGACCTCGATCACCGCGTTTGTCGACGGAGAGTCGTCGGTCAATTCAGTCGACGATGTCGACGTGGGCCTCCACGCCCTCACGGGCGGCAGCGGCCCGCACCACGGTGCGGATGGCCTGAGCGGTACGGCCGCGGCGGCCGATCACCCGGCCCATGTCGCCGGGCGACACGTTGAGCCGCAGGCTGACCGAGCCACGGCCCTCGTCGGCCTCGACCACCACCGACTCGGCGTCGTCGACGATGGCCTTGGCAAGGTACTCCAGAACGTCACGGGGGACCGACCCGACGACGCGGTTGCCGGCATCCTCGTCCAGCTCGACGTCGCTCATCGGTCCACCATCTGACGATGGTGCACCGACTGAGATCTCATGGCGCTGCGCTTCTCCGCTTGGCTTCGATGCTCGCTCACGATGAGGCGGCGGCCGGCTCAGGCGTTGCGGCCGGTGCCGGTACCGGTGCCGGTGAGCCACCCGTGCCCGGCTTGAACTCCTCCCACGCTCCCGAGATCTTCAGCAGGGCCTCGACCCGCTCGGTCGGCTGTGCGCCCTTCCGCAACCAGGCGACGGCCTTGTCGTTGTCGACCTTGATCAACGACGGTTCGGCGCGCGGGTCGTAGGTGCCCACGATCTCGATGAAGCGACCGTCGCGCGGCGACCGCCCATCGGCGGCGACGAGGCGGTAGGTCGGCTGCTTCTTCTTGCCCATCCGCATGAGGCGGAGCTTGACGGCCACTGTTCTCTCTTCTCCTATCCGAAGCTCGGCACGCGGGGGCGACCTTTGCCGCCCCGACCGAGCATGCGCATCATCTTCTGCATTTCCTTGAACTGCTTGAGCAGCTGGTTGACCTCGTTGGTGGTCGTGCCGCTGCCGTTGGCCACCCGCAATCGCCGGGAGCCGTTCATGAGCTGGGGCTCCCGGCGTTCCTCCAAGGTCATCGAGCGGATGATGGCCTCGATGCGGCCGATCTCTTTCTCGTCGATCTCGGCGTTCTTGAGCTCCTTGGGGATTCCCGGCAGCATACCGACCAGGTTCTGGATCGGCCCCATCTTCTTCACCTGCTGCATCTGCTCGAGGAAGTCCTCGAGGGTGAAGGTGCCGGTCTGGAGCTTCTCGGCCGCCTTGGCCGCCTCATCCTGATCGTAGGCCGACTCGGCCTTTTCGATCAGGGTGAGGATGTCGCCCATGCCCAGAATGCGGCTGGCCATGCGGTCGGGGTGAAAGGCCTCGAAGTCGCCCAGCTTCTCCCCCACCGAGGCGAAGGCGATGGGCCGGCCGATGACCTCCTTGACCGACAGCGCCGCACCACCCCGGGAGTCACCGTCGAGCTTGGAAAGGATCACGCCGTCGATCTCGAGGGTGGCGTGGAACGACTCGGCCACGTTGACCGCGTCCTGCCCGGTCATGGCGTCGATCACGAGGAACGTGTAGTTCGGCTGCACGGCGGCAGAAATGCGCCGGGCCTCGTCCATCAGATCTTCGTCGACGTGGAGGCGGCCGGCGGTGTCGACGATGACAACGTCGCGGCCCAGCCGGCGGGCCTCCTCCAGCCCGGCCCGGGCCACCGACTCGGGATCGCTGGGCTCGGAGAAGACGGGCACACCGGCCTGGCCGCCCAGCACCCGGAGCTGCTCGACGGCGGCCGGGCGCTGGAGGTCGCAGCCGACCAGGAGGGGGTTGCGGCCCTGGGAGCGGAACCACTTGGCCAGCTTCCCGCACGCCGTGGTCTTCCCGGAGCCCTGCAGGCCGGCCAACATCACCACGGTCGGCGGCCGGCTGGCGTAGTTGATCTTGAGGTTCTCGCCGCCCAGGGCGTTGATCAGCTCCTGGTGGACGATCTTGATGACCTGCTGGGCCGGGCTGAGGCTGGCCGACAGGTCGGCGCCGACACACTGCTCCTTGATCCGCGCCACCAGGTTCTTGACGACCTTGAAGTTGACGTCGGCCTCGAGGAGGGCGACGCGGATTTCCCGCAGCACCTCGTCGACCTCGGCCTCGCCCATGCGGCCACGGCCGCGGAGGCGCTTGAAGATCACCTCGAAGCGATCGGACAGGGAGTCGAACATGGCTGTGCCCAGGTTACCGGAGTATGGCTTCAGGCCAGGGCCCGGGTCACCAGCCGGGCCAACTCGGCCTGGCCGGCCACGGTGGGGTGGAACGACGCCTTCAGGTCGACGAGCACGACGCCAGTCAGCCACGGGTCGGCGGCGCACGCTTCGTGGCCGGCGAAATCGGCGGCGACGTCGACATAGGAGCCGCCGGTGGCCTTGGTCGCCGCCCGAATCACCTCCGACAGGCGGTCGCCCTTCTCGCGCAGCCAGCGGGCGTCGTCGGCGGTGATCCGCCGGCCCGGGAGCGGCGTGGCCACCGCCGGGCAGGCGTCGAGGTCGACCTTGGACGGGTCGGCGACCACCTGGGGGTACCCGACGACCACCAGACGGGCGTTGGGCGCCCGAGCCTTGACCCGTCCGTAGACGGCGGCGAGGATCGGGCGGAGCCGGCCGAGCGACGCCTCCACCTGGGCATCGAGGCGCGAGCACGGCTCGGTGGCGATCAGGCAGTCGCCCACGACGGTGGCGAACCCGGCGTCGTTGCCCCCGACAGTGATCGTGACCAGGTCGGACTGCGGGTCCACGGATGCGAGCTGGCCGGCGAGATCGGCGGCGGTGGCCCCGGTGCACGCCGCGAAGCCGAGAGTCGGGCCCTCCTGCGCGGCTATCACCCGGGGATAGGCCGAGGGGCTGCGGTGGCACGGGCCGGAGTCGGCCTCGAAGGGCGCCAGGCCCTCCCCGGCCGCGTAGGAGTCGCCCAGCGCGGCGTAGATCCGCAGGTTGAACGGCTCAGTAGGCGGTGGCTTGGTCGCCGACGACGAGCAGGCCGCGGCCAGGATGAGCAGTGCGGTCCCCAGGGCCAGGGCTACCCGACCCCACACCGTACGGTCGGGAGTGGAACATCCGGGGTCGCCCACGACTGCGGGTCTTCCGGACTGGAGCGCCCTGCCGGCTCGGCCGCCGTGCCCGCGCCGTGGGTCAGGCGAACAGGGCGTCGATGAACTCGTCGGGGTCGAAGACGACGAGGTCGTCGGCGGTCTCGCCCAGGCCGACCAGCTTGATCGGGATTCCCAGGTCGTTCTGGATGGCCAGGACGATGCCGCCCTTGGCCGTGCCGTCGAGCTTGGTCAGGACCACGCCGGTGACCTCGACGGCCTCGGTGAACTGCTTGGCCTGGACCAGGCCGTTCTGGCCGGTGGTGGCGTCGATGACCAGAAGGACCTCGGTGACCTTGCCGGGGGGCTTGTCGGCCACCCGTCGGACCTTCTTCAGCTCCTCCATGAGGTTGATCTTGGTGTGGAGGCGCCCGGCGGTGTCGGCCAGAACCAGATCGGCGTGGCGGGCCGCGGCCCGCTCGACGGCGTCGAAGACCACCGCACCCGGGTCGCCGCCCTCGTTGCCCCGCACCAGCGTTGCCCCCACCCGCTTCGACCACAGTTCGAGCTGCTCGGCGGCGGCGGCGCGGAAGGTGTCGCCGGCAGCCATGATGACCGTCCGGCCCTCGCCGACCTGCTGGTGGCCGACCTTGCCGATGGTGGTGGTCTTGCCCACGCCGTTGACGCCGACGAACAGCCAGACGTTGGGCATGCCCGGCTCGATGCGCAGCGAGCGGTCGGCGACGGAAAGGCGCTTCTTGAGGTTGTCCTTCAGGGCGTCGACCAGGAGCTCGGGGCTGGAGATGCCCTCGGCCTTGACCTGGGCGCGGAGCTGGTCGAGCAGGGCGGTGGTGGCGGCGATGCCGACGTCGGCCCGGATGAGGGCTTCCTCCAGGTCGTCCCAGGTGTCGTCGTCGATCTTGGTCCGCGACCGGACCGAGCCGAGGTAACCGGCCAGCAGGCCGCGGGCCTTGCCGATGCGGTCACGGAAGCGGGGCCGCTCCGGAGCGCCGGGCTCGGTCGGCTCCCCCCCCTCGGGCGCCTCGATCGGCGCCTCGCGGGCGCCGGCCAGCACCGCCTCGGCCTCGGCCACCACCTCGGCGGCCTGGCGGGCCAGCTCGTCTTCGGAGGGGATCGCCGGGCGCTTGGTGCGCGGCGACTTGGTCGGCGCCGGCGGCGCCGGCGGGGTCGCGGACGGCGGCGGCAGCGGCGAGGCCGGGGGTGGCTCGAGCTCGGAGCCGGGCCGGCGGGGCCGGGCGGCGATGAAGGCGGCAACCAGGCCACTGACCACCAACACAGCCAACAGGCCGAGCACGATCTCCATGCCCGTAGGGTACCGGGGCCGGACCGCGCCCGGTCAGGCGGTGGTGCGCACCCGCTCGCTGATGACCCGCGACGACCCGCCCGGCTGCATGGTGACCCCGTAGAGGCAGTCGGCGGCCTCCATAGTGCGCTTCTGATGGGTCACGACCAGGAGCTGAGCTTCCTGGCGAAACTCGCCCAGTAGGTCGAGGAAGCGGGTGAGGTTGACGTCGTCGAGGGCAGCTTCCACCTCGTCGAGCAGGTAGAAGGGCGACGGGCGGCTGCGGAACACCGCGAAGAGGAAGGCCAGGGCGACCAGGGACCGCTCGCCGCCGGAGAGAAGGGAGAGCTTGCGGACGTTCTTGCCCGCCGGCCGGGCCTCGACCTCGATCCCCGACTCGAGCAGGTTGTCAGGGTCGGTAAGGCGGATCCGCCCCTGGCCGCCGGGGACCAGGGTCTCGAACAGCCGGATGAAGTGGTCGGCCACGTCGGCGTAGGCCGCGGCCAGGAGCTGAGCCATCTCCGTCTCGACCGCCCGGATCACCTTCGACAGCTCCTTGCGGGTGCCCTTCACATCGTCGAGCTGGGCGGTGAGGAAGGCGTGGCGCTCCTGTAGCGCGGCCAGCTCCTCGAGGGCCAGAGGGTTGACGGGGCCCATCGACCGCAGTTCCCGCTCCAGCTCACGGGCCCGGCTGGGCGCGCTGGCGCCGTCGGCCAGGGGCGGGCAGCCGGCGGCCATGGCCGTCCCCGGCTCGCAGTCGAGCTCCCGACGGAGGGCTTCGACAGCCGCCTCCCGGCGCATGCGGACCTCGGCGTCGGTGAGCTCGGCCCGGCGGAGGTGCTCGCGTAGTCCCTCCTGGCGACGTACGGCGACATGGCGGGCCCGGCGCAACTCCTCCAGGCGACCGGCCGCCGCGGCCAGCGCCTGGGCCTGGGCCTCCCGGCGGGCCCGCATGTCGGCCAGTTCGATGGCGATCACGCCCAGCCGGTCGGCGACCAGGACGGCCAGGCGCTCGGTCCGGGCCGCCAGTAGCTCGTTGCGCTCCCGCCGGGCGCCCGCCGCCGCCCGCTCGGACCCCTGGCGGGCCAGCCGTGACTCCACATCGGCCAAGCGGCGGGTGAGGTACACCCGGCGGTCGTCGAGGGCGGAGAAGCGCACGTCGAGCTCGGCCCGCCGGCTGCGCAGGGCGCCGGCCCGGTCTCGCACCTCCTGACGGACGGCGGCCAGTCGGGCCGCCCGTTCCACGCCGGCCGCCTCCTGGGCCTCCAGCACCGGCAGCCGCTCGACCAGCTCGGCCAGCCGGGCGTCGTCCTGGACGACGCGATGCTGTAGCTGCTCGAGGTGCGACCGCACACCCTCGGACTCGGCCCCCGCCTCCTTGCCCCGGACCCGGCCCCGGTCCAGCTCAGTGCGGGCGGTGCGAGCGGCGCGCCCAGCGGCGTCGCGCCGTTGGGCGGCCTGGTCGTGGACGGCCTTGGCCCGTTCGGCGACTCCGGAAACCTCGGCCAGGAAGTTGGCGGACGCGATCGCCGCCGCCGCCGCCTGCTCGACCCGGGCCCGGGCCTCGTCGAGGGCCATGCGGGTGGCGGCCGAGCTGCTGCCGCCCCGGCGCCACGCGGTGGCGCCGAAGCGGTCGCCGCTGCGAGTCATGACGACGATCCCCGGCTGCGCCAGGCTGGCGTCGAGGGCGTGGGCCCAGTCGCCCGGCACCACCACTGCACCGGCCAGCAACAGGTCGAGGGCGCGCTCGACCCCCGGGTGGGCAGCGCGGACGTGAGCCCGGAGCGGCTCCCCTTCCACACCGACCGGAGTGGGGACGGGCGCGGTCGTCGACGTCGGCGTTCCGAGGGCCAGCACCGCGGCGGCGGCGTCGGGCCCGTCCAGGCCGGCCAACAGGGCGCGGGCCGCGTCCACGCCGTCGACGACGACGGTGGCCGCCATTTCGGCCGCCGCTGCGACCCACGCCAGCTCCCAGCCGGCGTCTACCTCCACCAGCTCGGTCAGTGGCCCCAGCACACCGGCGCCACCGGCGAGCCGGCCTGCTCCCGCCTCGCCCGCCGCCTCGGCCACGGCCAGGCCCAGGGCCTCGGCCCGGGCCGTCCACACCTGCTCCTCGGCCGTCGCGTCCCGGTGCGCGGCCCGGGCGTCCTCCAGGCCGGCGACGCCCGCAGCCCGCATCGCCTCAGCGGCGTCGGCCTCGGTGACGGCAGTCGCCTCCAGGGCCGATCGCTCCTCCACCTCGGCCTTGCGCTGGTCGACCCCGGCCTCCACTCGAAGGGCCAGCGCCTCCAACGACGCCAGCCGAGCGGCCAGGCGCTCCATCTCGCTCCGGCCCCGGGTCGCGCCTGTCCGCACCGCGGCCAGCTCGCCCCGGACCTCGGCGGCCCGGTCCGGCCGGCCCGGGAGCTCGGCGCCGGCCGGCGAGGCCATGCCGTTCAGCTCGGCGGTCACCGTCGTCTCGGCCGCGACCAGTTCGGCCCGCACGGGCGACAACGCGTCGACCTCGGCCGTGACCTCGACGAGCTCGGCGCCGAGGCGGGCGGCCTCGGCTTCGAGGGCCGACACCAACGAGGCGTCGACGGCGACGGCCTGGTCCCGGGCCAACGACCGCTGGCGCTCGGCCAGCAGGGCGGCCAGACCCTTGGCCTTCTCCCGCAACGCCTCGAGACGGCCGACGACGTCGCCCAGCGTCGACCCCCCGGTCCTTGCCAGCCGGGATTCGGCGGCGGCGACCGAGGCGTCCAGGGCGCTGAGCTCCGTCCGCACCGACGCCTCGTCGGCAGCCAGCCGGGCCCGGGCCGTCGCCGCCGCGTCCTGACCGGCCGACAGCGCGGCCAGCTCCCGGCCGGCCAGGTGGAGGCGCAGGGCCCGCAACTCCGACGCCAGATCGTCGTGGCGACGGGCAGCGTCGGCCTGACGCTCGAGAGGCTTGAGCTGGCGTCCGACCTCCCGGAGCAGGTCGGCCAGGCGAACGAGGTTGGCCTCGGTGGTCTCCAGCCGGCGTTCGGCCTTCTCCTTGCGGCGGCGGAACTTCAGGATCCCCGCCGCCTCCTCGATGATCAGCCGGCGGTCCTCGGGCCGGGCGTCGAGGACGGCGTCGAGGTTGCCCTGCGAGACGATGACGTGCTGCTGGCGGCCCACGCCGGTGTCGGAGAGCAGCTCCTGGACGTCGAGCAGGCGGCACGGCGCCCCGTTGATGGCGTACTCGCTCTCCCCCGATGTTCGGAAGAGCGTGCGGGTGATGGTGACCTCGCTCAGCCCGATCTGCAGGAGGCCGGCGGCGTTGTCGATGGTGAGGGTGACCTCGGCCCGCCCCAGCGCGGAGCGGCGGCCGCTGCCGGCGAAGATGACGTCGTCCATGCGTGTCGACCGGACCGAACGCGGACCCTGGGCGCCCAGCACCCACGCCACCGCGTCGACGATGTTCGACTTCCCGCTGCCGTTCGGGCCCACCACCGCGGTCAGCCCCGGCTCCAACTCGAGGGTCGTGGAGTCGGCGAAGGACTTGAAGCCCTTGAGCGTGAGCGACCGCAAGAACATGTAATTACACGCTACCGCGTCAGCCGTCCCGACCGCGCTGATCGACCGGACAATATGACAGTGGCGATGGTCCATGCTCGGTCTAGCCTGCCTCGCCGTCATGCGGACGAGGGCCTCCCCCCGGCGCTGACTTCGAACTGGGCTCGCTCAATGTCGTACACCGACACGGAGCGAGCCCAGTTCGCCCAGGCCGACGCTGCCGTTGAGGCTCAGCAGCTGCGCAAGCCTGGTCAGGACCGCTTCCGGACGGTCGACGATGTCGCTCCAGGTGAACCGTTCGACGTGGC
>JBBSIS010000084.1:0-12788 GCA_038231955.1 Acidimicrobiales bacterium | reverse complement strand
TTGATCGACGAGGTCGCCTGCGCCGAGGGCGTCACCCTGGCGGAGGTGGTTCGACGGGCGCTCGATGCCTACCTCTACGCCGAACGAGACCCCGCCGCGGTACTGGCGGCGACGTTCGGCGCAGCTCCCAACGTCACCGTGGCGGCTCGCGACGAGTGGGACCGTGCCTGACATCCTCGTCGACACCGACATCTTCGTCGACCATCTCCGGGGTGCCGTCGAGCTCAAAGCCGGCCAGCACCGCCTCCACTACTCGGTCATCACCCGGGCCGAGCTCTTCGCCGGTAACACCGGCACGGGCTTGGCGGCCCGCGTCCTCGCCCCGCTGCGGGAGGTTCCGGTCGACCGAGCGGTGGCAGAGCGAGCCGGACGGATTCGTCGGGAGAGCGGCCTGCGCATGCCGGATGCCCTCATTGCTGCAACAGCTCTCGAGCATGGCCTCGGTCTTGCTACGCGGAACAGGAAGCATTTCGAGCTCGTCCGGGGCCTCCGGATCCGGGTGCTCGGCTGATCCAGGAACTGACTGCGCCAGCGAGCTCCGTGACCCAGGCGCCCTTCATTCCACCGAAGTTGAAACCGGACAGGAGGTGGCCGGTTTCGAGGCGCAGGATGGGGCCATGCTCGCCGGTCGCGGTATCACCCGCTCCTTTTCGATAGAGCCGCAAGGCCCCTTCTCCCTGGCGGAGGCAGCCACCTTTGGCTTCGGCCAACGGGAGGCGGCCGTCTATGACGGTGTGATGCGCCTGGCCTTCTGCCTCGACGGCTATCGCCAGCATGCCGGGGCCGAGGTCCGCCAGGACGAGCGGGGCGTGCAGGTGGCGATCATCGGCGATGCCGACGTCGAAATCGACGCCGTTCGCCAGCAGGTGGCCCGGGTGCTCTCGCTCGACCACGACGGTCGCGCCTTCACCGCCGTCGGCGAGCGTGACGACGTGATCAAGAGCCTGCAGCGGGTGGCGCCCGGCTTGCGGCCACCACTCTTCTATTCACCGTACGAGGCGGCGGCGTGGGCAGTGCTCTCCGCCCGTCGCTCGGCGATGCAGGCCGCAGCCGTGCGCCGCCGGCTGAGCGAGGCCCACGGCACGACGTTCACCCTCGCCGGCGAGCGCCTGGCGGCGCTGCCCACACCGGAGCAACTGCTGGAGGTCAGCTCCTTCCCCGGCATCGAAGAGACGAGGCTCCGCCGCCTCCACGGCGTGGCCACTGCCGCGCTCGACGGCCGCCTCGACGCCGCCGGCCTTCTGGCCATTGGCCCCGATGCGGCCATGGCCGAACTCCGCACGCTCGACGGCATCGGGCCCTTCTACAGCTCGCTGATCGTCGTCCGGGCGACCGGCTTCGCCGACGTCCTGCCCGCCACCGAGCCCAAGCTCATGGCCCTTGTCGCCCAGCAGTACGGGCTGGCGGCCCCGCCGTCGCCCGAGCAACTGGCCGCCATCGCCGAGCCGTGGCGACCGCTGCGGACTTGGGCCGGCGTGCTCATCCGGGCCGCCGCTCACCGCCCTGGCGCCTGACCCGGACCGACGGGCACCGCTGACAGGACGCCGGGGTCAGACGGTGGCGGGCGACGAGACGCCGACGCCACCCAAGGTGGCGGCGCCGTAGCGCTGCTTCTCCCGGGCAAGGTCGAGGGGCAGGATCGTCGAGCGGCCCTCGACGGCGGCGGTGTCGAGCAGGGAGAGGGGCACGATCCAGGCGATCTCGAACTCGATCCCGTCGACGTCGCGGCCGTACAGGCTCTTGGTGCTGCCATGGTCGCTGGCGCCGACGAGCGCCCGGTGCTCGCCCAGTACGCCGGCCAGGCGCTCGAGCTCAGCCAGGGTGTCGACCTCCCACGCCAGGTGGTAGAGGCCGACGCTGCGGCCGACCGGTCGGGCGGCGTCGCCGACCGAGAACAGCCCGAGGTCGTGGTCATTGCTTGAACCGGGGGCTTGGAGGAAGGCGGCGCCGGCCATCCCCTCGGCCATCGGCAGGCGGCGGAACCCCAGGACATCGGTGTAGAAGTCGGCGCTGCGCTGGGCGTCGCCTACGTAGAGGACGGCGTGGTTCAGACGGGTGATGGGCATGTCAGATCCAACACAGTTGAAAGGTTAACTGTTCCTCAGGCCGGTGCCGTGAACGAGTTCTTGAAGGCCGGGAAAACCGGCTGCATGCGGTCCCAGTCGGCGGCCCGGGTCTGGAAGTACAGGGCGAAGCCGTAGCGGGGGGTGATGAAGCCGAGGTCGGCCACCCGCAGGTCGGCGCCACCCGCGGAGTACGTGAAATCCCAGATGGCGGCCTGGTAGCCGGCGTAGGTGGTGGGCTCGATGCGGATGCGGTTGTAGTTGGCGTTCCGGGCCGAGAAGCTCTTCTCCAACGTCAGCCAGGCGCCTTCGGGTGAGGCGCCCGGCGGCTGGATGTGATCGACCCGAAGGTAGGCGCCGGTGTCCGGATCCCTGAAATCGGTGAGGGTGCCGTCGGTGCGCACCGTCCAGTTCGACGGCTGGGAGATGGTGAACCCGGTGGACTGATCGGCGTAGGGCACCCACCCGGCCGTCGACGCCGGGGCCACGGTGGTGGGGGTTCGGCCGCCGGGAACCGTGCGTCCGGCCCCGGCCCCGGCCCCGGCCCCGGCCGTGGTAGACGGGGACGGCGCCGCCGCCGGGCCGGGGGACGGTGGCGTCGGCGAGGAGCGGCCGGTCACAAGGGCGACGGCCACCAAGGCGAGGACGACGACGCCCACCAGGCCGGCGATGGCGGTTCCCGATAGACGGCCACGGCCGGGAGGTTGTCGTCCCGGTGCGGCCGACAGGCGGCGCACCGCGGGACGCCGCACCGCGGGCGGGGCGGCGTCGACCGCAGTCGCCGCCATGGCCGGCACCGGGATTCGGGGCCGGTCGGGCTCGACGGCAGCGACGGTCGGCAGGCCGGTGTCGGCCACGACGTCGTCCCGTTCGACGACCCTGGTCGTGTCGTCGAACGGCCCGCCACCGAGCGGGGCGCTCACGATCGGCGCCACCTGAGCGACGCCGACCGCCCCCCTGGCAATCGCGGTGAGCCGGTCACGCAATTCGGTCGGCGCCAACCGCTCGGCCGGATCCTTCACCAGGAGTCCCTCGATGACCGGCCCCAGCGCACCGGCCCTGGTCGGCGGTCGGGGCGGATCCCGTACGATCGAGGTCAACGTCGGCAGCGGCGAGCCCTTGTCGAAGGGAGGCCGGCCCTCGACGGCGAAGTAGAGGGTGGCGCCCAGGGCCCACAGGTCGGACTCGGCCACTGCACCTGTGTTGGTGGCCTGCTCGGGCGCCATGTACGCCGGCGAACCCGTCACCGTGCCCGACGTGGCGATCGTGGGGTCGTCGAGGATGGCGGCCACGCCGAAGTCGCCCAGACGGACGCGCCCGGAGTCGCTGACCATGACGTTGGCCGGCTTGACGTCGCGATGGACGATGCCGCGCTCGTGGGCGGCGACGAGCACCTCGAGCACCTCGAGGCCGATCCGGGCCACCTCACTGGGAGCCAGGGGCCCCGACTGGGCCACCAGCTCGGCCAGATTGGGCGCGTTGACCAGCTCCATCACGATGACGGGCCGGCCGTCGTCGTCGATGACATCGAACACCGTCACTGCGCCGGGGTGGTCGAGGCGAGCAGCGGCGCGGGCCTCCCGCAGTACCTTGTCCCGCACGTGGTCCCGGTCCTCGTCACCGAGGAACCCGGGAATGTGGATCTCCTTGACTGCGACGTGGCGCTGCAGAAGGGTGTCGAGCGCCCGCCAGACCACGCCGAACCCCCCTCGGCCCACCGGCTCCAGGAGCTCGTAGCGGTCGCCGACAAGCTGATGGGCGAGGCGGTTCTCAGACACTGCCCACAGAACTACCCGACCTCCTGGGCCGTCAAGCCCGACCAGGTTCGATCAGGCGACGTCGCGGGAGCGACGCGTCGGGGCTGGTTCGAGCGAGAGATCGGGCTTCAAGAGCACGTCGTCGCCGATGACCCAGCCCTCGCCCGACGCATCGTCGTCGCTGAGGTGGTCGACGATCGCCCGGCCGGCGTGCTCCGACAAGTTGCAGTGCCACCACGGCCGAGGATCGTCCCGCCCGGCCGTCGCCCGCAGGGACGCCCACAGGGCGTGGCCCACGAAGTCGGTGGGGACCAGGCTCCCGTTGTCCCAGGCGGCATGCCGTCGAAGACCAACGGCACGGACCAACTGGTGACCCGAAGGGGCTCGCGGAAGCCGACCCCCCCCTTGGCGTTGAGGCGGAACGGGATCCCGAGGCGGCGGGTGAGATCCTCCGACAGATCCTCGAGCATGTGCACGGTGCTTGGCGTGACAGTGGTCGACATGGCAGGTACATCGACACGTCGGCCTGCCATCCTTAGGGCTCGGGAGGGAATCTCCGACCGCCAAAGTTGTTGAACGCTGAACAACCAGCGTTGCGAGGAGTGTGTCCCATGCCTGCAGTCACTGTCGACGATCTCCACGGCCTACCCAAGGTCGCCACCGTCGTGTCCGGCGAAGTCCGGCCGGTACGGTTGGTCAGCACCGCCCCTTCGGGCTTCGAGGGCGAGGGCTTTCCGGTGCGGCGTGCCTTCGCCGGCGTGGACATGGCCGACCTCGACCCTTTCATCCACATGGACCAGATGGGTGAAGTTGACTACGCGCCAGGTGAGGCCAAGGGCACCTCCTGGCACCCGCACCGGGGCTTCGAGACCGTCACCTACATGATCGACGGTGTCTTCGAGCACCAGGACTCCAACGGGGGCGGAGGCATCATCACCAACGGCGACACGCAATGGATGACTGCGGGCGGCGGCATCCTCCACGTCGAGAGGCCGCCGGAGCAGTTGGTGCTCAGCGGTGGGCTGTTCCACGGCCTGCAGCTGTGGGTCAACCTGCCGGCCAAGGACAAGATGGTCCACCCCCGCTACCAGGACATCCGGGGCTCCTCGGTCGGCCTGCTCAGTTCGCCCGACGGCGGCGCTTTGGTCCGCCTCATCGCCGGCGATCTGGGAGGTGACCAGGGCCCGAGCGGCCCCCTGAGCGGTGACCAGGGCCCGAGCGGCCCGGGGTCGACGTACACGCCCATCTCGGTCGTCCACGCCACCGTGGCGCCCGGCGCCCGTCTCGACCTGCCGTGGGCGCCGGACTACAACGCCCTCGTCTACGTGCTGGCCGGCTCGGGCACGGTGGGATCCGAGCTCCGGCCCCTGCGAAGCGGTCAGCTCGCCGTGCTCGGCGCCGGCGACGTCATCCGGGTAGCCGCTGACCGCAGGCAGGAGAGTCACACCCCGGCGCTCGACGTCTACGTCATGGGCGGTCGCCCCATCCGCGAGCCCGTGGCCCACTACGGCCCGTTCGTGATGAACACCCGCAACGAGCTGCTCCAGGCCTTCGAGGACTTCCAGGCCGGCCGCCTCGGCACCGTCCCCGTCTCCTAGCCGCCGGTCAGGTTGGCAACAGGTCACCGCCGCCGAGCCTTGTCCGCAACTCGGCGGCGGTGCCTTCGGCGCTGACCCGGCCCCGTTCCAGCACGTACCCGCGATCGGCCGTCGCCAGAGCCAGGTGGACGTGCTGCTCGACGAGCAGGACGCCGACGCCCTCGTCGACCGCCATGGCCCGCACCGTCGCCAATAGCCCTTCGACCAGCTGGGGGGCCAGGCCCAGGCTGAGCTCGTCGACCAGGAGCAGCTTCGGACGGTTGGCGAGGGCCATGGCCAGGGCGAGCATGCGTTGCTCGCCGCCCGAGAGCACGGTGGCCGGGCGGTCGAGCAGTGGGCGCAGGGCGGGAAGGCGGTCGAGGACGGGGACTTTGCCACGGGCCAGGCGGAGGTGCTCGGCGACGGTGAGGCCGGCGAAGGGGGTCTGACCCTGGCGGACGCAGGCCAGCCCCCGACGGGCCAGGCGGTGCGGACTCGGGGATCGGTCGCCGAGCACAACGACGTCGCCCGCCATCCGGGGCAGGACGCCGGCGATGGCCAGCATGGCGGTGGTCTTGCCCGCCCCGTTCAGCCCCAGGAGGGCGACGACCTCCCCGGCGCCGACCGTGAGGTCGACACCGTGCACCACGGCCACGCCCGCGTGCCCGGCGGTCAGCCCGTTGGTCGCCAGCGCGACGGCGCCTGGGGCGGTCGATCGGGGGTCGTCTGCGACCGCGGATTGCCCATACCCGGGCGCCGCCCGACCCAGGTAGGCGGCCACGACGCGCTCGTCGGCCCGGACGGCAGCCGGCGTCCCCTGGGCGATGACCTGACCGGCATTCAGGACGACGACGCGATCGCAGACGTCGAGCACCAGGCGCATGTCGTGGTCGACCAGGAGCACGGCCGTTCCCGACGCCGCCACCTCTCGTAGCCGGCCGGCCAGGGCGTGGCGGCCGGTGTCGTCGAGCCCGGCTGCCGGCTCGTCAAGGAGCAGGACCGACGGCCGGCGGGCCAGGGCGCGGTCCATGGCCAGCCGGGCCCGCTCGGCGTGGGACAGCTCGCCCGGCACGCGTCGATCGCCGCCGCCGCCTGCGCCGCGCCCGCCTGCGGCCACGGCCAGTTTCTCCTCCACGGTCAGGTCCTCGAACAACTCCAACGACTGGAACGTGCGGGCCAGGCCCAACCGGGCCCGCCGCTGCGGTGGGAGGCCCTCGATGGCCACACCGCCGAGGGCGACGGTTCCGGTGGCGCTCGGTACCAGCCCGGAGATGGCCTCCAAGGCCGAGGTCTTCCCGGCGCCGTTCGGACCGATGAGCCCCGTCACCGTCCCGCTGATCAAGTCCAGGTCGAGGCCCCGGACCACGTCGACGGCGCCGGCGCGTACGGTGAGGGCCCGCACTTCGAGAGCGATGGCGGGGGCGGTCATCGACGCCACCGCCATCCGGTGATGCCACCCGGGGCCAGCACGGTCACGAGGACCAGGCCGACGCCACTGACCAGCAACTGGTAGCGGCCCAGGTCGAGCAGGGTGAACACCAGGCCGTCGGGCACGAGGAGCCCGCCGACGAGGGCGCCACCGACGCCGGCGATGCCGCCGAGGTAGGCCACGGCCAGGTAGGACAGGGACACGAACACGCCGAAGGACCCGGCCGACAATCGGCCCTGCTGATAGCCGAGCAGGGCGCCGGCCGTCCCGGCGACGAACGCCGACAGGGCGAAGGCTCTCAGGCGGGTAGCGGTGACGTCGACACCCACCACCGCCGCCGCCCGCTCGTTGGCCCGGACGGCCAGCAGCCGCTGCCCGGCCCCGCTCGTCCGCAGCCGGGCCATGCCCACCGCCGCCCCCGCCAGCACGATCAGGACCAGCAGCCCGAACCCGGGGCCGTGGCCGGGGTCGAGGTGCCATCCGAACAACGACGGGGGCGGCACCTTGGAGCCGCCGAAGCCGCCGGCGAGCACCGGGTTCTTGAAAACCACGTCCTCGACCACCACCGCGCCGGCCAGGGTCACGACGGCCAGGCTGACCCCCCGGGCCCGCAGTGCGGGCAGGCCCACGGCCACGCCGACCACGGCGGCGAGAGCGGCGGCCAGGACGGGGGCGATCGGGAAGGGCACACCGGCGCCCGACGCCAGCTTTGAGAGGCCGAACCCGGCCACGCCGGCGAAGGCCATCTGGGCCAGGGAGATCTGCCCCGACCAGCCGGTCAGCACGACGATGGACAGGCAGACGAGGGCCCCGATCATGCTGGTGACCAGGGCCAGCCGGTCCTGGCCGCTCAGGGCCACCAGGGCGACGGCGCCGATCACCAGCCCGGCGACCGCCGCAGGCAGCACACGCGTCGGCCGGGTCGGCTGGGCCCGCGGGAGCCGGTCGATGCTCGATCCTCGACTCAACCGGGAGCCGGCGCCGAGGGCCAGGGCGGCGACGATCATCACCAGCGGCAACGCCTCACGGATGCCCGAGCGCGGGAGCCAGGGGAAACGGTCCTGCAGGAGAAGGATCTCCGACTGGACCATGCCCAGAGCCAGGGCGGCGGCCACCGTCGCCCCGAAGGAGACCAACCGGCCCACCAGGGCGGCGGCGAGTGCCGGGACCACGAGCAACGTGGTCGTCACCGGGTCGAGGCCGGTTACGGGCGACACCAGGATTCCGGCCAGGCCGGCCAGAACGCTGGCCGTCACCCAGTTGGCGGCGGCCAGGGTGTCGGGCGACCAGCCGAGGAGAGCCACCCCGTCGGGATCCTCCGACGCAGCCCGGCTGGCCAGGCCGAACCGGGTGAACCGGTAGACGGCCCCGAGCACGACGGCGACGGCGATGACCATGGCGGCCAGCAGCAAGCGGTCACGGGGGACCACGGCCCCGAATATCCGGACCGGTCCGGCGGCGACCACGGCCGGCACCGGACGCCCGCCCTGGCCGAAGCGCAGGACGATGAGCGCCTGCAGGGTGGCCAGCAGGCCGACCGATGCGACCAGCCCGGCCAGCGCCGGGGCCCGGCGCAGCGGCCGGAAGATCAGGAGGTGTACGACCAGGCCGAGCACGGCAGCCAGCGCGGTACTCACGAGTATCGCCAGTGGGAAGGCGACGGTGCCGGCCAGGTGCAGGCGACCGACCGGCAGCACCAGGTCGCCACTGGCCCGCAGCTCGACGAAGACGTAGCTGATGTAGGCGGCCATGGCGCCGTGGGCCACGTTGACCACACCCGAGACCCGGTGGATCAGCACCAGACCCAGCCCCAGGGCGGCGTAGACGGCGCCGGCGCCCAGCCCCAGCAACAGGAACACCACGTCGCGATCGATCGGCCAAGTATGGGCTTCGGCCAGGGCGCCCGGTCCGCGTGACGTTTTGCACCCCGAATGTAGGCGGAGTCACTCAGAACGGCGCAGGGCCGCGCCGGGACCAAGCGCCGAGGGCACAATGGCGCCATGAAGCGAACCGTCGCCGTCCTGATCACAACGGCCGGGCTTCTGGCCGGAGCGTGCGGGAGTGGGGGCGGCAAAGCAGGCGGCCAGGCGGCCAACGCCATCGTCGTGGGGATGATCAACCAGGAGAACGCGCCGGTCGGCTCCTTCCCGGAGGTCCGCCAGGCGGCCGAGGCCGCAGTGGCGCACGTGAACGCCGACTTCGGTGGGGTGAACGGGCGGCGGATCAAGCTCGAGGTGTGCACCACCACGGGCACGCCCGAGTCGTCGGCTGCGTGCGCCAACAAGCTGATCGAGAAGCGGCCGGTGGCCGTGCTGGGCGGTGTCGACCTCGGCGCGGCTGCGTCCATGCCGGTCTTCGAGAGCGCGGCGATCCCCTATATCGGGGGCACGCCGGCGTTGGGCGAGGAGCTCACCTCGCCGGCGGCGTGGATGGTGGCCGGTGGCACCGTCGCCGACCTTCTGGGCCAGGCCACCTACGCCCTCGACACCCTCAAGGCCAAGAAGGTCGGCGCCCTGTACGTCGACCTGCCCGGCCTTCTCACCACGGTGGTGAGCGCGGCCGAGATCGTGTTGAAGGCCAAGGGGGTCAGCGACGTCAAGCTGGTGGCGGCCAGCGCCGACGCCGCCGACTTCGCCCCGCCGCTGAAGGCGGCGACGGCGGGCAGTCCCGACGTCGTCCTCGTCGTGTTCCCTGCCCAAAGCTGCGCCCGGATCATGAGTGCAGCCCGGTCGCTGGGGGTGAAGGCCAAGATGTTGTACCCGAGCGCCTGTGCGTCGCAGGCCGTGGTCGACGCCGCCGGCCCCGCCGCGGAAGGCGCCTACTTCGCCTCCGGTTACCTCCCGTTCGACGACCCGTCGCCCGAGGTGGCGACGTGGCGGTCCGAGGCCAAGGTGTCCAAGCCCAGCGCCCTGTCGCAGGCCGGCTTCGGGGTGGCCATGGACCTCTACGAACTGTTGAAGGAGGGCGGGGCCGACAGCCCGGCGGCGCTCACCGCCAAGCTGCGGGCCACCGTCGATCATCCGGGCTTCATGGCCCACGCCTACACCTGCGACCGCAAGCAGGTGCCGCTGATGGAGGCGGTGTGCAATGCCAACGTCCGCCTGCTCCAGTACAAGGGCGGCCGGTTCGCCGACGTGACCGGCTCGTGGGTCAACGGCGCCGATCTGGTCAAGCTCTTCGGCTAACGGCCGCCGTCTTCGAGCCGGCGGACCCGCCGCTCCAGCTCCTCGACCTGCCGGCGCAGGAGCGTGATCTCGGCCTCCAGCCCCACGCCCCCGGCCAGCCGGCGCTGGATGCGGGGTGACTGCGATGCCCGCGCCACGACGGCGTCGAGAGGTACCAAGCGCTGGACGCCGTGCGGGCCGTCGACCATACGGGACGGCACCTGGGCGCTGCGGTACCAGGCTCGCAGCGCCGACTTGGACACCCCCGTCTGGCGCTCGGCCTCGGCCAGGGTGACCCATGCCCCTCCCGGCTCCGCGCTCAGCGCCTCGAAGGCCTGGTCCCAGTCGAAGTCGCTCATCCGTGAACCCTATCTCAAAGTAGGGATTGAGGTACGGTATTGACACGGGCGCGACACTGGGCCAATGTTCGAACGGTTCACTGACCGGGCCCGGCGCGTCGTCGTCCTGGCCCAGGAGGAGGCCCGCCTCCTCCAGCACAACTACATCGGCACCGAGCACCTTCTTCTCGGGCTCATCCACGAGCGCGAGGGGGTGGCCGGCCGGATCCTGGGCGAGATGGACGTCTCCCTCGACGCGGTCAGGGGGAAGATCACCGGCATCGTCGGCTGCGGCGAGGGCGCGCCGATGGGCCACATCCCGTTCACCCCCCGGTCCAAGAAGGTGCTGGAGCTGGCGCTCCGGGAAGCCCTGCAACTCGGCCACAACTACATCGGCACCGAGCACATCCTCCTCGGCCTGCTGCGGGAGGGCGAGGGCCTGGCCGCCCAGGTGCTGGTCGACCTGGGGGCCGACCTGTCGGTGGCCCGCCAGAACGTCATCCGGATGATCGGGCCGGCCGTCGCCCGCCCCGGCATGCGGCGCTATCCCGACGTGGCCCGGGGCCTGTCCCCCGCTCAGGGGGCCGCTCGGGCCCTGGCCACCCCGGCCGCCAACATGGTCGCCGGCCAGGCCCGGCGGCTGGCCCAGGGCGCCCGGGTCGGCTCTCAGCACTACTTGCTCGGCCTGCTCGGCGAGGAGAGAAGCCTGGCCGCCAAGGTGTTGACCTCGTTGGGCGTCACCCGGGAGGCGGTCGAGGCCAAGCTGGAGGAGATCGACGCCGCGGGCACCTCCGACGAGGCGCCCGAGGACGCCGGCGCCCGTCGCATGTCGCTGCGCATCGAGGCCGAGCGCCTGGTCCTGACGGTCGACGATCCCGAGCAGGCGGCGAAGCTCCGCCCCGCCGGGCCGGGCGGGGCGGGGGCCCAGACCATCAAGGGCACCGACCCGGAGGCAAGGGTGGCCTTCCCGGAGCTCTACGCCGCCCTCGACCGCATGGTCGACCAACTGGCCCGCCGCTTGGCCATGACCACCAAGCAGTTCGTCCCTCTGGCGTGGGATCCGGGAATCCACGCTGCGCTCTACAACGTGACGACCACGGCGGCGGGCGAGGTTGTCGGCCGGCTCGATTTCAGCCCGGGCGTGGACGTCGCCGCCATTCGGGCGTGGCTTCGTGACTGGCTGGAGACGGAGCGTGCCACACTGCCCGAACTGGCTCCGGCGGGCGGCGTGTGCAGCCTGCTGCTGGTCGTCGACCGCGCTGGCGACGGCTTCCGGATGTTCAGTTTCGGCCTCGGCGACACGGGCGGCGCCGGCCTCGTCCCGGTGGACGAGCTCCTCGACGCCGCCCTGCTCGACGTGGCGTGACTACGTGTTGGCGGCGATGACGGTCCGCAGCGTGCCCGTCTCGACCTCGTAGATGTAGCCCGACACGTGAATGTCGTCGGAGATGAAGGGCGAGTTGCGGATCGTGTCGATGTCGGCCCGTACCGACGCCTCGTTGTCGGAGAAGGGCAGGAAGTCGATGCCGCTGGCGTCGCCCCGGTCGGCGAGCTTCTGCTGCAGATCCTCGTTGGTGAAGGTGAGCATGCCGCAGTCGGTGTGGTGGATGACGGCGAACTCCTTGGTGCCGAGGAGCTCGGTCGAGATGATGAGCGACCGGATGGCGTCGTCCGAGGCCCGGCCGCCGGCGTTACGGATCACGTGGCCGTCACCGATGTTCAGGCCGAGAAACTTCTCGGGGTGAAGGCGGGCGTCCATGCAGGTGACGATGGCCACGTTGCGGGCCGGCGGCATGGCCAGATCCCCCTCCTGGAAGTTCTGGGCGAAACCCTTGTTGGCCTCTAGCAACTCGTCGATGACTGGCATGTCGGTACCTCGTTCGTCGGGTGGTGGATCACCGAATCATGACCTATTCAGTCAGGATTCCGCAAAGCCTGCTCTGTCGGTGAGCTCGGCGTCCGCCTCGATCTCCACCCGTTCCCGGCGGAGATCCGCCTCCACCACCTGGTCCTCGGTGACCGTGCGCTTGCGGACGATGACCCGCTCACGGACCACCAGCCGCTTCTCGATGACCAGCTTCTCCTCGAAGACAGGAATGGAGACCGATCCGTCGGGGAGCACCTCGACTTCCCCGGAGTCGCCTTCCTCCGCAGCCTCCCGTTCCATGTCGGCCTGTTCGACGTCGACGGGCACGACCGCCTGCGCTCGGGTGGTCTCCACCACCTTGCGCACTCCGACCGTGCCCGCCTCCCTCGAAACCGTCTCGACCCGGAGCTCCTCTTCGCTCCGGGTCGTTTCCCTCTTGTCAGGCACGTGGTCCCTTACGATCCCTCGCCATCGGTAGGACGCTCAGCGCCCGGCCGGCGGGTCGAATTCCGTCTCGACCCGCTCCTTGCGGAGCTCGGCGCCCACTTGCTCCTGCTCGACGAGGGTCTCCTTCTCCATCCGGATGCGCTCCT
>JBBSIS010000083.1:0-12900 GCA_038231955.1 Acidimicrobiales bacterium | reverse complement strand
TCCTCGGCCACGTTCTGGTGGATCGAGGAGTTGGCGAAGCGGGTCAGGGCCGACCGGCCCGTGCTGGCGCTGGCCGCCGCCGCGGCCCGGTCTCCCACCAGCTCCACCATCCAGTCACACATCTCCACTGCGTTCGGCCACGCAGGCTGGTCCGTTGCGTTCGGCCACGCAGGCTGGGGATCGCGAGGGTCGATCATCTCGATCGCACACCCACCCGCACGCCCCGGAACCGGGCCGGCACCGCGGGGTGGCCGGTGTGGCCGACCTGCTGGGGCTGACCCTTGCCGCAGTTGGGCGTGCCCCAGAAGATCCATTCCTCTGCGCCGCCCAGCATGTCGAGCGACCCCCAGAAGTTCGGCGTGATCCCGGTGTAGGTGGGATTGCGGAGCATCCGGCCCTGCCGGCCGTGCTTCACTTCGTAGCCGACCTCACAGCCGAACTGGAAGTTGAGCCGCTTGTCGTCGATCGACCACGACCGGTTGGTCTCCATGTAGATGCCGTCGTCGGTGGCGGCGATGATCTCCTCCAGCGACGACTCCCCGGGTAAGAGGCCGACGTTGGTCATGCGCACCATGGGCAGGCGGTTCCACCCGTCGCCCCGAACCATTCCGCCGGGGGGCAGGCCGGCGAGCTGCGCCGAGTCCCGACCCGACAGCACCCCCACCCAGATGCCGTCCTTGACGATGTCGACCCGTTGGGCGGGCGTGCCCTCGTCGTCGTAGCCGAAGCTGCCCAGAGCGCCGGGCAGCGTGGCATCGGCGGTGATGTTCATCAGGTCCGAGCCGTACCGGAACCGGCCGAGCTCGGCCAGGTCCAGGAACGACGTGCCGGCAAAGGCGGCCTCCCAACCCAATATCCGGTCCAGCTCTATGGCATGGCCGACGGACTCATGGATCTGCAGGGCCAACTGCTCCCGCCCGAGGATGAGGTCGGTCACGCCCGTCGGGCACTCCGGGGCCGACAGCAGTGCCACCGCCTCCTCGGCGATGCGCTGGGCGTTGCCGGGCAGGTTGGCGGCCCGGACCATTTCGTAGCCTCTGGTTCCCCAAGTGCCGCCGATGCCGCCATAACTGCGGCGCTGGGTCTCCGCCGGGCCGACTGCAGTGGCCTCCATGGACGTCCCACATTCAACGAGATGCTGTGAGATCCGGTGCCCCTGGGAGGAGACGAACCATTTCTCCGTGTCCCAGGCGTGCATGTAGGCGTGGGCGACGCCCACTCCGTCGACCGCCTTCATGGTGGCCGTCACCTCGACCAGCAGGTCGCCCTTCTCGGCCTGGCTCACCGCCGCCGGGTGCTCCTCCCAACCGGAGTCCCAGTGGGCCTGGGCCACGCCCACGTCGGCCAGCTCCACCGCCGGCCCGGCCACCACCGCAGAGGCCTTGGCGATGGCCGCCGCCTCATGCCCAGCCCTGTTCGCGGCGGCCAAACTGGGGTCGGGCGTGGCGAAGAACCCCCAGGACGAGCCGATCAGGGCCCGCACCCCCACCCCCGCGGATTCGTTCTGCGACAGCCGCTCGAGCGCACCGTTGCGCGCCGACAGACCCTCCGTGGTCGTCACCATGGCCCGGGCGTCGGCGTACGTCGCCCCCGCGGCCAGCGCCCCCTCGACCGCCGCCTCCGCGAACTCGAACATCAGCGGCCCTCCCGAAACGTCACCCGTTCAGGATGGCCTGGGCGGCGGAGAGGCGGGCGATCGGCACCCGGAAAGGCGAGCACGACACGTAGTCGAGGCCGGCGTCGTGGAAAAAGGTGATCGACTCGGGGTCGCCGCCGTGCTCGCCGCAGACGCCGAGCTTCAGACCCGGCTTGGCGGCCCGGCCCCGCTGGGCCGCCAGCTTGACCAGCTCCCCCACTCCGGCGGCGTCGATCGTCTCGAACGGGTTGCGCTTCAGCAGGCCCTGGGCCAGGTAGGCGGGCATGAGCCGGCTCTCCACGTCGTCGCGGCTGAACCCGAACGTCATCTGGGTCAGGTCGTTGGTGCCGAAGGAGAAGAAGTCGGCCTCCTCGGCGATCTCGTCGGCCCGCAGAGCCGCTCGCGGCGTCTCGATCATGGTGCCGATGGTGACGTCGACGGCGCGGGAAACGCCGTTCGTCCCGCTCTCGGCCGCTCGGGCCGTGGCCACCGCGGACTCGACCCAGCCCCGGGCCAACGCCAGCTCCTCGCGGCCCACGGTGAGGGGGATCATGATCTCGACGATGGGCGTGCCGCCCGCCGCCACGCGGTCGGCCGCCGCCTCCATGAGGGCCCGGACCTGCATGGCGTACAGGCCGGGCTTGATCACACCCAGACGGACACCGCGCACGCCGAGCATGGGGTTGAACTCGTGCCAGGCCTCGGCCGCCTTGAGCAGCTTGCGCTCCTCGTCGGTCAGCCCCGCCGGCTTCGACGCCTTGATGAGCAACTCCTCGGTGCGGGGCAGGAACTCGTGCAGCGGCGGGTCGAGGAGGCGGATGGTGACGGGCAGGCCGTCCATGGCTTCGAGCACCTCGTAGAAGTCGGCCTTCTGGGCGACGCGCAGCTCCTCGAGGGCGGCGGTCTCCTCGTCGACGGTCTCGGCCATGATCATCCGCCGGACGATGGGCAGGCGATCCTCGGCCAGGAACATGTGCTCGGTGCGGCACAGCCCGATGCCCTCGGCGCCGAACCGGCGGGCGTTGGCCGCATCCGCGCCGGTATCGGCGTTGGCCCGCACCGCCATCTCGCCCCGGCGCACGTCGTCGGCCCAGCCCAGCACGGTCTCGAACGCAGGCGGCGGCTCGGCCACGGTCACCTCGACCGCGCCCAGCATGACCCGGCCGGTGGAACCGTCGACGGAGATCATGTCACCCTCGTGCACCGTGACCCCGCCGGCCTCGAAGCTGGTTCCGGTGATGTGCACGGCGTCGGCGCCCACGACCGCAGGCGTGCCCCACCCCCGGGCCACCACCGCGGCGTGGCTCACCAGCCCGCCCCGGGAAGTGAGGATCCCTTTGGCCACGATCATGCCGTGCACGTCTTCGGGGGACGTCTCCGTGCGGACCAGGATCACCGCCTCGCCCCGCTCGGCGGCCTCGGCGGCGGCGTCGGCGGTGAAGTAGGCCTTGCCCACGCCCGCGCCCGGCGAGGCAGCCAGGCCGGTGGCGATCACATGAACGTCGCCCCCGCCCACCTGGGGGTGCAGCACCTGCTCCAGGTGCTCGGCGGTCACCCGCTGCACCGCCTCCTCGTGCGACAACGACATGCGCTCGTCGGTGGTCATGTCCACGGCCATGCGCAGCGCCGCCACCCCACCCCGCTTGCCGACGCGGGTCTGCAGCATCCACAGTTTGCCCTCGTCGATGGTGAACTCGGTGTCGCACATGTCGCGGTAGTGGCGCTCGAGGCGGTCGAAGACGCCCAGCAGCTCGTCGTAGATCGCCGGGAACAGCGGCTGCATCTCCTGCAGCTTCAAGGTGTTGCGGATGCCGGCCACGACGTCCTCACCCTGGGCGTTGACCAGGAAGTCGCCGTAGGCGCCGGCCGCGCCGGTGGCCGGGTCGCGGGTGAAGCCCACGCCGGTGCCCGAATTGTCGTTGCGGTTGCCGAACACCATGGCCTGGACGTTGACCGCGGTCCCCAGGTCGTGGGCGATGCGCTCCTTGACCCGGTAGGCGACGGCCCGCGCTCCGCCCCACGAGCGAAAGACGGCCTCGACCGCGCCCCGCAGCTGGTCGGCCGGCGCCTGCGGGAACGGAGACCCGGTGTGCTTGGCCACGATGGCCTTGTAGTCCTCGACCAGGTCGGCGAGGACGGTGGCCGGGATGTCGGCGTCGCTGCCGGACTCGGAGGTGGCCTTGGCCGCCTCGAAGCGCTCGTCGAACTCCTCGCCGGGCACCCCGAGGACGATCCGGCCGTACATGGCCACGAACCGCCGGTAGCTGTCGTAGGCGAAGCGCTCGTCACCGGTCTGCGTGGTCAGGCCCAGCACCGACTCGTCGTTCAGGCCCAGGTTGAGGACGGTGTCCATCATGCCCGGCATGGAGAACTTGGCCCCCGACCGCACGCTGACCAGGAGCGGATCGTCGGCATCGCCGAGGCGCTTGGCCATCGAGGTCTCCAGCGCGACCAGCTGAGCGGTCACCTCGTCGGTGAGGCCGGCGGGCCAGCCCTCGCCCATGTAGGCCCGGCAGGCATCGGTGGTGATGGTGAACCCGTGCGGCACCGGCAGGCCGAGCACCGACGTCATCTCGGCCAGGTTGGCCCCCTTGCCCCCGAGCAGATCCTTCATACTCATGGGCGACTTCTGGTGCGGGTGGTCAAAGGCAAAGACGTAGGTCACAAGCTCTCCTGGACGCGGCGGAACAAGGCCCCAGCGTAGTTGGACCACCCGGCGGTTACGCTCCGAGGACGTGAGCGAGGACGGCGGCGACGGGGCAGGCAGTGGGCTCGTCGAGAGGCTTCGTCGCCCGGTCGATCGAAGCCTCGATGGAAGGCTCTCGTTCCTCGACGGCTACCCCTTCTGGCCGGCTCGACTCCGTCGATACCTGTCGGCGCGACACCAGGCGCGAATCGAGGTCACCGTCGCGGTCGGTGAAGCCGAGGCTGCCGTGCGGGCGCTCGAGCGGAGGGGCTGGCGTCACATGTCGACGTGCGCCGGCGTGGGGCCGGCCGAGGCCGAAGCCACCGTGGCCTTCACCGTTTGGACGCGCGGGAGCTTCGGATCGGGAGTGAGCCTGCACCGGGCGCTGACCGTCGCCCTGGCCGACGCCCGAGTGCACGGTCTACGTGACGTGGTAGTCGACGACAGGTTGCCGCCGTACCGACCTCTGGCCCAATGGCGGGCAACCACCGGCAAGGACGTAGCCGGCGGGGCGATGCTCGTGTTTACGGACGCCGGCGATGCGTACGCTCGAAGTCGAGCGGCACTCGCCCTTGGCCACGAGGTACGGGTCGATCGGGTCGACCCGCTCACCGCTCGGCTCCGGGTTGCGACCCGCACCGCCGAGGCGGCGACACAGCGCGGCCCATGGGCCGGAGCCGTCGCGGTCGTGTCTGTGGTCGTCTTCCTCGTCGCCTTCGTCAAGACCCAGCTCTACGCGTCGATGGACCCGACTGTCCCGGGCGCAGGAGCGTACCTCTGGCGTGGCCGCAGCGTCCTCGTGGTGCTTGCCACCTGCTTGTTCCTGTGCGACGTGCTGGCGATCGCCTGCCTTCTGGCCGACGGCCGCGCCCGTCGGCGGCTCGCCCTGGTGGCTGGTCCCACCGTGAGCGTCACCGCCGGGGTGCTATTCGGCGGCATACCTCGTGACCTGTTCTCGTTGCAGACACTCGGAATCCTGGCCGGTTTCGCCGGAGTGTGGCTCCTCTGGGATCTGGCCCGCCTGCCGAGACTGGGCCTGCTGACGGTAGTCCTACGAGTGAGCACCGTCATTGCCGTCGTCATTGCCTTCGGGCGGTGGCGCATGATCCTCTACTTCGCGGGCATGGGTCTCTCATCCGCCGATGTCGACACGTCGACCGTCGACGCCTTCGTGACCGGGTTCCGGTCACTCGCCGAGGCGGCCCTCCTTGTCGCCGCTCTCGGGGCCCTTGCCTGGTTCGCCTCCGGGCAGACGTTTCGCCCACTGGGAATCGCGCTGACGATCGTCGCCATCGCCGTTGGCGCGGCGCAGATCTTGGGCACGCTGAACCAGGACGAAATTCGTGGGCGGCTGGTGGGCACCGGCACCGCCAGGTTGACCGCGCCCGGCCTCCGCCTCGACCCCGGACCGATCGCCATGTGCGTCACCGCCGTCGGCACCGCACTCCGGCCAGAGGGCGAGAGCCCGCTGCTCGGCGACCTGCCGCTCCTGGTCTGGAAGGTCGCCACCCTGGGCCAGCAAACACTGCTGCTCGACCCGGCCAACGCCAAGGCCTTGTACTTCGCCACGTTGCCGGGCGGCACCGCTGTGGACAGGTTGCCTCGCCCGGAACACAACATCGCCGCTCAGATCCTGTACCTGCCGAGCAACCAGTTGTCCCTCCGGCGCGCCGAAACCTCGTGCTGATTAGGCCAGGCGGGCCCGCAGCTCGTCGACCAGGCTCTCGATCGGGACACGGACCTGCTCGAGACTGTCGCGGTCTCGGATGGTGACGGCGCGATCGTTGAGGCTCTCGAAGTCGATGGTGACGCAGTAGGGCGTGCCGATCTCGTCCTGGCGCCGGTAGCGACGACCGATGGCCTGGGTCTCGTCGTAGTCGACCATGAAGTGGGGTTGCACCAGCTTGAGAACCTCGCTGGCCGTGGGCGTGAGCGTGTCCTTCTTGGACAGCGGCAGGATGGCGACCTTGTAGGGGGCCAGGTGCTTGTGCAGGCGGAGCACCGAGCGCTTCTCGCCCCCCACCTCGTCCTCGTCGAAGGCGGCGAGCAGGAAGGCCATCATCGACCGCCCCACGCCGGCGGCCGGCTCGATGACGTGGGGCGTGTAGCGCTCACCACTGGCCTGGTCGAAGTACTCGAGGCGCTCGCCCGAGAACTTCGCATGTTGGGTGAGGTCGTAGTCGCCCCGGTTGGCGATGCCCTCGAGCTCGCCCCAGCCCCATTCGTAGGCGAACTCCACGTCGGAGGTGGCGGTGGAATAGTGCGACAGCTCCGCCTTGTCGTGCGGCCGCAGCCGCAGCTTGTCGGCCGGGATGCCGAGATCGATGTACCAGTTCAGTCGCTGCTCGGTCCAGTACTCGAACCACCTGTCGCTGTCGGGGGGAGGGACGAAGAACTCCATCTCCATCTGCTCGAACTCGCGGGTGCGGAAGATGAAGTTCCCCGGCGTGATCTCGTTGCGGAACGACTTGCCCTGCTGGGCGATGCCGAAGGGCGGCTTCTTCCGGCTGGTCTGCAACACGTTGGCAAAGTTGACGAAGATGCCCTGGGCCGTCTCCGGGCGCAGGTAGGCGACGGCCCCGTCGTCCTCCACCGGGCCGACGTGGGTCTTGAACATGAGATTGAACGGCCGAGCCTCGGTGAGGTCCTTCGACCCGCAGTTCGGGCAGACGTTGTCGATCTGGTCGGCCCGCCACCGCTCCTTGCACGTGCGGCAATCCACGAGGGGGTCAGTGAAGGTGGCCAGATGTCCCGACGCCTCCCACACCTTGGGCGCCATCAGGATGGCGGCGTCGAGGCCCACGATGTCGTCGCGCTGCTGGACCATGGCCCGCCACCACGCCTCCATGACGTTGCGCTTGAGCAGCACGCCGAGGGGGCCATAGTCCCAGGTGGAGCGGAACCCGCCGTAGATCTCACTCGACGGGAATACGAAACCCCGGCGCTTGCAGAGGTTGACGACGGCTTCGGTGAGATCAGGCACGGCGTCGAGCGTAGTGGCCGGGGTCATCCCGCCCGCCTGAGCAGAGCCGCCGCACTGCGGCACAGGTCGTCGCCGTCCTCCGGCGCGGCGCGCAGCAGGCGCCACCCTGCGGCTTCGATCCGGTTGGCCCGGGTGCGATCACTACGGAACGGCTGGCGGCCGGCGTGCCAGCGGAACCCGTCGACCTCCATGGCCACCCGCCACTCGGGATAGGCCAGGTCAACCCGGGCCACGAGCTCGCCTCCGACGAGGATCTCGTGCTGCCGCTCCGGCGCCGGCAGGCCGGCGGCCAGCAGCTGACGGACGATGCGCATCTCGGACACTCCGTCCGGCAATGCGCCGGCGTCCCATGCCGCCAACACCGCCCGCAAGGCCCGACTTCCCCGCCGGCTGCCCATCCCCACCGCCCGCCGGACCAGCTCGTCGAGACAGACGAGCCGCCGGCACAACACGTCGTCGACCGCCTCCTCCAGCGCCGCACCGCTCACTACTCCGGCGAGATCCACCAGCATCCGGCCCGGCCGGCTCACCGGCACCCAATCACGCACGGTACGGTCCCGGCTCGGGACGTCGGACCGGTGGGCACGGGCGAAGGGGTGCCGACTGCTCCCGCTCGCCGGCACGGTGATCTCCAGGGGCCCGGGACGGAAGCCCGACACGCCCCACAGCACCGCGGCCGACCGGTGCGACATCACCGCGCCCGGGCCGCTGACCAGGCAGCCGGCCAGCGCCCGCTGCCGCCATGTCACAGGTACCCCGGCCAGGCGGTACACGCCCGCGGACACTCGCACCCATCGTCCGGTGGCCACGCGGCGCTCGATCATGGTGTCGGATACCCGGAGGCCCCGTACTTGGGGACGAGTCAGAAGCCCGTGTTGCCGGGCGGCGATCCGGGCCAGGGCGGTTTCCACAGCGTCAAGTATGCCGAGAGGGTGCGACAACCCGATCGAGTGTGCAAGATTGCGTCCTGGCAACGCAATCCTGCACACTCGATGGGAAAGGGCTCGGCGATCAGCCCTCCAAGGCTCCCGCCACCGGCAGGGAGCGCATGCGGCGTTCGAGGTGGTACTCGATGGCACGGGTGGCCAGGCGCTCGACCTCCATTGTCGCCGGGCTCGGGGCCACGCCCAGGGCACCGGACAGGTCGCCGCCCAGGATGCGCCGGACCAGGTCGAGGCCGTCGTCCGACACGGGAAGCGCGTTGCCCCGGCTCGAGCAGGGCACGCACAGCACCCCGCCCTGGGCCAGGTCGAAGCCGGCCAACCCGTAGCGCTCACCGCATGCCGCGCACTCCTCCAACACTGGGTGGAAGCCCTCGGCGGACAGGAGCTTCAAGAAGTACGCCGGCACCAGCAGCGGGGCGTCGTGGGCGACCAGGGCCCGCAGCGCCCCGAGCAGCATGGCGTAAAGCCGGGGGTTGGCGTGGCGCTCCTGGGCCAGGTGGTCGGTGGCTTCGAGCAGCACCTGGGCCTTGGCCAGGCGGTCGAGATCCTCCCGCACGGGCCGGAAGTGCTCGATGGCCTCCGCCTGGGTCACGATGTCGAGCTCGCGGCCCTCGTAGAAGAGCAGGGAGACGTGCACCATCGGCTCCAAACGGGCGCCGAAGCGGCTCCTGGTCTTGCGTACCCCCTTGACCACCGCCCGCACCTTGCCGTGGCGCTCGGTGAGCAGGTTGACGATGCGATCGGCCTCGCCCAGGCGCCACGTCCGCAGCACGATGCCCTGGTCGCGATACAGGCCCACTATGCCTCGAGCCCCCCGAAACGGCGGTCTCGAAGTTCGGCGGGACGCCGACCAGTGGGCATCAGGCTTCGAGACCGCCGAAACGGCGGTCTCGAAGCTGGAACTCACGGACCGCCTCGAAGAGGTGCTCGCGACGGAAGTCGGGCCACAGCACGTCGGTGAAGACCAGCTCGCTGTAGGCCAGCTCCCACAGCAGGAAGTTGGAGATCCGGTACTCCCCCGACGTGCGTACGACCAGATCCGGATCGGGCATGTCGGCGTGGTACATGTGGGCACGAATCGCCTTCTCGTCGACCCCCCGGGCCGAGACGCCCGACTCCACCAGGGCCCGTACCGCGTCGACGATCTCCGCTCGCCCCCCGTAGTTGAAGGCGATGGTCAGCGTCATCTTCCGGTTCCGGGCCGTCAGGGCCAGGGCTTCGTCCATACGACGGATGAGCCGGCGGGGCACCCGCCAGTCCCGCCGGCCGAGGAACCGGATGCGGACGCCCCGCTCGTTGAGCTCGTCCCGCCGGCGCAGCAGCATCCCCTCGTTGAAACGCATGAGGTAGCGGACCTCGTCGGGCGGCCGTTTCCAGTTCTCGGTGGAGAAGGCGTAGACCGTCAACCACTTGACGCCCAGGTCGAGGGCGCCCTCGACCGCGTCGAACAGGGCCTCCTCCCCGGCGGCGTGACCGTCGGTTCGGGCCAACCCCCGCTTCTGGGCCCACCGGCCGTTGCCGTCCATGACCACGGCGACGTGGGCGGGGATCCGGTTGGGGTCGAGCTCGTCGATCCGCAACCGGGTGTCGTCCACCGCCTCAGCGTAGGGCGGGTGCCGGCCGCGCAGGAGTTGGGTACAGACGGCTCCGTGAAGAACAAGCTCGATGCCCTCGGCGAGCGGTGGAAATGGTTTGCCACCGTGCTGTCCGTGCAGAAGCGCTACGGAGAACTGAACGGAAATTACCTCGCTTCCTCGGTGACCTTGTCGGCCTTCCTGTCACTGTTCCCACTGCTCCTCTTCGCCATCGCCATCCTCGGCTTCTTCGCCGCCGGCACCCCGAACCTGGCCGGTGACGTAGTGCAGCGGCTGGGACTGACCGGGGCGGCGGCCACCACCCTCAAGGACGCCATCGCCACCGCCGAACGGAGCCGCAAAGCGGCGTCTGCCATCGGCATCGTCGGCCTGCTGTGGTCCGGGCTGGGCTTGGTCGCCGCTGTCCAGTACGCCATCAACGCCGCCTGGCAGGCCACCGGCCGGGGCTGGCGGGACAAGCTGCAAGGTCTGCTGTGGCTGGCCGGGGCCACGCTGTTGTTCCTCACGTCCTTCGCCACCTCGGCCGTGATCCGCCTCCTGCCCGGCTTCCTGGCTCCCCTCGGCATCCTGGCCGGCCTGTCGGTGAACGTCGGGCTGTGGCTGTGGACCTTCAAGGTCCTGGCCACCCGTGACGTTGGTTGGAAGGCCCTGCTGCCCGGAGCGGTGGCGGGCTCCATCGGTCTGGAGATCCTGAAGGCCATCGGGGCTTTCTACGTGCCCCGGGCAGTCAGCGCCGCCTCGGCGCTTTATGGAACGCTGGGTGTTGTCTTCGCCATTCTGGCCTGGCTGCTCTTCTTCGGCCGGCTCGTCGTCTACGCCGCGGTGGTCAACGTGGTGCGCTGGGAAGAGGACCACGGGACCGTCACCGTCGAAATGGAGGCGCCCAGGGTGCCCGGCCAAGGCGACGTCGAGGTAACCCGCGCCGGCGAGACCCGGCCCCAGGCCGCCGCCGTCTGACCCCCACCGGCTCGCCCCTGCTGCCCTTCGGCTCGTGGCCGTCGCCCATCACGGCCGGCCTCCTGGTCGAGCGGGCCGTCTCCCTCAGCCACCTCCGGGCCTCGGGCGACGCCCTGTTCTGGTGCGAGGGCCGCCCGGCCGAGGCCGGACGGCAGGTGATCGTGCGCTGGCGCCCGGGTGAGGAACCGGCCGACGTCCTGCCCGCCGGCTTCTCCGCCCGCACGACCGTTCACGAGTACGGCGGTGGGGCATTCTGCGTCCACGGCAGCACCGTCTTCTTCTCCAACCACGCCGACCAGCGGGTATGGCGGGTCGATCCAGGCGCCGAGCCTCATCCGATCACGCCCGGCGGCGCCCGTTACGCCGACGGCGACGTCAGTCCCGACGGCGCCCGCCTGGCCTGTGTCCGGGAACGTCATCTGCCCGACGGTGTCGTGAACGACATCGTCGAGCTGCCCACCGACGGCTCGGCGCCACCCACGGTGATCGCCGATGGCCACGACTTCTTCGCCGCCCCCCGCTACTCGCCCTCTGGTGCCCACTCCGTTCGGGCACGGAGCCACCTGTCCTGGCTGGCCTGGGACCATCCCCGGATGCCGTGGGACGGCACCGAACTGTGGCTGGCGGGCGGTGACGACCCGGTCACCGGCGGCCCCGAGGAGTCGGTGAGCCAGCCCCGGTGGTCGCCCGCCGGCGTGCTGCACTGGCTGTCCGACCGCTCCGGCTGGTGGAACCTCTACTACGCCGGCGGCCGGCCTCTCGCCCCCGCCGACGCCGAGTACGGCGGCCCCGACTGGACCTTCGGCCAGTCCACCTACGCCTTCCGACCGGACGGCGGCGTGGTCGCGTCCTGGACCGTCCAGGGCGAGGGCCGGCTCGGGCTCATCGGTGAGGACGCGCTCGACCTTCCGTACACGTCATTCGAGTCGGTGCAGGCCTACGGCGACCAAGTGGCCGCCATTGTCGCCTCGTCGGATCAGGCCCCCGCGGTGGTGGTCATCGACCCCACGACCGCCCAGACCACCATCGTGCGCACCAGCCGCACCCTCACCGTCGGCCCCGGGTTCCTTTCGCGGCCCCGTCATGTCGACTTCGCCACCTCCGGCGGGCGCACCGCCCACGCCCTCTACTACCCGCCGGTCAACGCCGACTGCGCGGGCCCGCCGGGCCAGCTGCCACCGCTCGTCGTCACCAGCCATGGCGGGCCCACGGCCGCAGCCTCCTCCGCGCTCAACCTGCGCACCCAGTTCTGGACCAGCCGGGGTATCGCCGTGGTCGACGTCGACTACGGCGGCAGCTCCGGCTACGGCCGGGCGTACCGCCGCCAGCTCGACGGTCAGTGGGGGGTGGTCGACGTCGACGATTGCGTGGCCGCCGCTCGTCACCTGGCCGACGCCGGCGAGGTCGACCGAGACCGGATGGTGATCAGGGGCAGCAGCGCCAGCGGGTTCACCGCCCTGCTCGCCCTCACCAGCGGCGTCTTCGCCGCCGGCGCCAGCCTGTACGGGGTGGTCGACCTCACGGCCCTGGCCACCGACACCCACAAGTTCGAGGCCCGCTACTTCGACGGCCTGATCGGGCCCTGGCCCGAGGCGACCGAGCTCTACCGGGCCCGCTCCCCCTTGCACCACGCAGAGGAGATCGCCGCCCCGCTCATCATCTTCCAGGGCACGGAGGACAAAGTGGTGCCGCCCAGCCAGGCCGAGGTGCTGGTCGACGCCCTCCGCCGCGCCGGCCTGCCCTTCGCCTACCTCACCTTCGACGGCGAGCAGCACGGGTTCCGCCAGGCGGAGACCATTCGTCGGGTGGCCGAGGCCGAGCTGTCGTTCTACGGCCAGGTGCTCGGCTTCGAGCCCGCCGACGACATCCGCCCGGTGGCGATCGAGCAGCTACCGCCGCGGTAGCTGGGCGGGCACGGAAGCAGCCGGGGGGCCGAGCACGGCACGGGTGGCCTCGACGTCGCAGCCGATCTGGTCGACCAGGGCGTCGACGGAGCTGAAGCGCTCCTCGTCCCGCAGATGGGCCACGAAGTCCACCCGTGCCGGCTGGCCGTAGAGATCGCCCGAGAAGTCGAGTAGGTAGGCCTCCAGGACCACGGG
>JBBSIS010000082.1:0-13265 GCA_038231955.1 Acidimicrobiales bacterium | reverse complement strand
CCTCGGGGCCACGCTCGTCGCCCCCCTGGGGCCCGGCGAGCTGGTCCAGGCCAGCGCGGTGGTGGCCCGCAAGGGTGACGCCGCCAGCCGCGAGCTGTCCTTCACCCTCGAGCGGGGCCGGGTGAGCCCCGGCGTCAAGGAAGGCGAGCGCGCCGACCTGCTGGCCACCTACGGCACGGGCGCCGATGCCTTTACCTCGGTCGTCGTCCGCCAGGCCCTCATCGTGGCCGTCGAGCGGGCGCGAAGCGCCTCGGGTGACATCGGGGCGGCGACGGTGACGGTCTCGGTCGACGATCCCAACGACAGCCTGGCCCTCGCCCACGCCATCCAGTTGGCCAAGGTCACCCTCGTCCGCTCCACCGGGGCGCCGCCGCTGCCCGCCGTCCCGCCCACCTACCGCCCCGCCAAGCCCTGATGGCGGCCGAGCGCTTCGTCGTCCTCGGCCTGGCCCCGGCGCGGTCGCCGTGGTTCCGCTCCGTCGGGCTGTGGGCCAACAGCGGCGCCCTCCCCGCCGAGTTCGTCCGCTGCATCTCCGCCGAGGAAGTACGCGCCCGACTCGCGTCCGGCCGGCCGTTCTCGGCCCTGATCGCCGATGCCGGCCTTCCCTCGGTCGACCGCGACCTGCTCGCGGCCGCCGGATCGGCAGAGTGCGCGGTGCTGGTCGTCGACGACGGGCGGGCGATGAGGGACTGGCTGGAGCTGGGCGCGGCCCGTGTCCTGCCCCCCACCTTCGCCCGTGACGAGCTGGTCGCCGCCCTCACCGCGTGCGCCCACCCGGTCCGGCGGGGCGAAGTCGACCCATCGGCCCTGCTGAGCAGACCGTCCCCGACCACATGGCGGGGCGCGGTGGCTGCGCTCACCGGGCCGGGCGGCACCGGGGTATCGACTGCGGCCATGGCTCTGGCCCAGTCGTTGGGTGACGACGTGCGCCACGGCGGCATGGTCCTGCTCGCCGACCTCCGTCTCCATGCCGAGCATGCGGTGCTCCATGACGCCGGCGACGTGCTGCCCTGCGTGCAGGAGCTGGTGGAGGCGCACCGGTCGGGCCAGCCCACGCTCGACGACGTCCGGTCGCTGGCGTTCTCGGTGCCGGATCGCCACTACGACCTGCTGCTCGGGCTGCGCCGGGCCCGGCACTGGCCGGCCATCCGCCCGCAGGCCTTCGAGGCGTCGTTCGACTCACTGCGCCGGGCCTGGGGGGTGGTGGTGTGCGACATCGACCCCGACCTCGAGGGCGAGGACGACGCCGGCTCCATCGACATCGAGGAGCGCAACGTGATGGCCCGCACCGCGGCGGCCCAGGCCGACGTCATCTTCGCCGTCGGGCTGCCCGAGCTCAAGGGCGTGCATGCGCTGGTGCGCGTGCTCGCCGAGCTCGTCGCCTTCGGGGCCGACCCCACCCGCATCGTGCCCGTCCTCAATCGCGCCCCCCGCTCGGCCCGCGCCCGGGCCGCGCTGGTCGCCGCTCTCGGCGAGCTGACGGCCCCGTTCGTCGGAGGGCGGCTGGCCACTCCCATCCACTTGCCCGAACGCAGCGTCGAGACCGACCTGCACGACGGCGCCCGGCTGCCCGCCGCCCTGGGCACTCCGCTCGCCGGCGCCTACCGGGCCATGCTGGACCGGGCCCGGTCGGACGCGGCGGGGCCAGTCCCCGAACCGGTACGCCCGGGCTCTCTCGGGCGGTGGGCCCAGGAGGCCATCGGATGACGGAGCCCCGCCCGGGCGAGGCGTCGCCCCTCCAGGAGATCGAGCGCCGGGCGCAGCTCCGGGCCAAGGAAACGTCGCTCGACATGGCCGACGACGGCGGCCGAGCCAAGCTGCGGGCCCTGATCGCCGCCGAGGTGGCGGCGTGGTCCGATGGCTACAAGCGGGGGTTGCGGGGCTTCGACCTGGCCGAGCCCGACCTCGTGGCCGAGCGGGCCTATCGGAACCTGGCGGGTTACGGGCCACTCGACCCCCTCCTCGCCGATGACGACGTCTGGGAGATCATGGTGAACAGTCCGGACCAGATCTTCGTGAAGCGACATCGAGGCACGAGCGGCTACCACGACGAGGCGTTCCACGACGACGATCACGTCGTCCGCACCCTGACCAAGATCCTCGACGAAGCAGCCGGCTCCCACCGTAAGCTCGACCCGGCCGAGGGCCTACAGGACGCCCAGCTCGACACGGGGGCCCGGCTGCACATCGTCCACGGCGACATCGGGCGCGACGGCCATGTGCTGGTCAACATCCGCAAGTTCACCGGCGTCGCCTACCGCCACCTCGACGAGCTGGTGACACGCGACATGCTCGACACCCGCGTCGCCACTTTTCTCCGGGCCTGCGTAAGGGCCCGGCTGTCCATGGTGTTCTCGGGGGCGCCCGGTTCGGGCAAGACCACGCTGTTGTCCTGCTGCGCGGCCGAGCTCGACCCGACCCTGCGCGTCGTGGTGGCCGAAGAGGTCTTCGAGGCCGACCTCCCCTTGCCGAACGTGGCATCGATGCAGACCCGGCCGGCCCGGCCCGACCGGCGGGAGATCGACCTGCGCCGGCTGGTGTCGGGGTTCCTGCGCATGGCGCCCGACATCGCCGTCGTGGGCGAGGTCCGCGATCGGGAAGCCCTTCCCCTCCTGCTGACCCTGTCGTCGGGCGTCAAGGGGTACACCACCATCCACGCCGGCTCGGCCCGCCAGGCGCTCACCCGTTTGCGCTTCATCTGCCAACTCGCCGAGGTGGCCAACGAGCTGCCGATGACCGCCCTGAGCTCGCTGGTGAGCGAAGCCATCGACGTCGTCGTCCACTGCAGCCGGGTGGCCGGTCGGGTGCGGGTCACGGAGGTTATCGCCGTCGAAGAACCCCAGACCGGGCCCGACGCCGTGCAATTCACCGCCACCGAGCTGTTCAGCCGGCCCGGTCCGGACGAGGCGCTCGCCTGGAGCGGCAACCTTCCCCTCCGGGCCGCCCGGGCCTTGGAGGAGGCCGGCTACGACGTCCGGGAGCTGCTCGACGGTGGCGGCGCCCGGGCTCGACCGGTTCGGGCCGTGCGGGCATCGGCGCCCCGACCGTCGTCGACACCCCGTCCCCGCAAGGCCCGAACGACGCCGTCATGACCAGCTCCCTGCTCTCTGTCGCTGTCGCCCTTGTCGCCGCCTACGGGGTCTTCCTCCTCTACACATCGGTCTCGATGGGATGGAAGGGCCTGGGTTTCGGTCCCGCCCACCATCATGGCGACACCCGGCCGGGCGGGCGCGCCCGAGGTGAGCAGTGGCTGGCCCAAGCCGGCCTGGAGGACGTGGGCGTGGCCCAGTTCGTCGCCGTGATGGCCACGCTGTTCGTCGCCGGGACCGGCCTCACGTTCGTGCTCCTGGGCGCCATCCTGCCCGCCCTTGCTGTGGGGTCCTTCGCCGCCACCTTTCCAGCCGGCTCTTACCGGGCCCGGCGCCAGCACCGCCGAGCCCGATCGGCGGAGAGCTGGCCGCGCATGATCGAGGAGATCGCCCTGCTGACCGGCTCCCTGGGGCGGTCGGTGCCCCAGGCGCTCTTCGAGGTGGGCAGGGGAAGCCCGGAGGAGATGCGGCCGTCCTTCGCCGCCGCCTACCGGCAATGGCTGGTCAGCACCGACTTCGAGCCCAGCGTCGCGGTGCTGAAGGCCGGCTTGGCCGATGCCACCGCCGACGCCGCCTGCGAGACGCTGCTCGTCGCCCATGAGGTAGGCGGGACCGACGTCCAGCGCCGGCTGGCATCGCTCGTCGAGGACCGGGTCGCCGACCTGCAGGGCCGAAAGGACGCCCGGGCCCGCCAAGCGGGGGCCCGGTTCGCCCGTCGCTTCGTCCTGCTCGTGCCGGTCGGCATGGCGTTGGTCGGCCTGTCCATCGGCGGCGGTCGCGCCGCGTACCGATCGGCGGGCGCCCAGCTCGCCGCCGTCGGGGCCATCGCCATGGTCGTCGCCTGCTGGGCCTGGTCGGGGCGCATCATGGCCCTGCCCGAGGAGGAGCGTGTCTTCCATGCATGACGTCGGGAGCCTCCGGCTGGCGGTGCTGTGCGGCATCGTCCTGTGGATCGGCATGCTCCTGGTGCTCTCCGAGCTGCGGTGGTTCTCGCGTTCACCGCTGGTCGAGCGGCTACGTCCGTACAGCCCTGCGGGCATGGCTAGGCCGTCGAGGAGGGGCACCATCCTTTCCGTCGAGTCGTTCCGCGACGTCATCCGTCCCTTGTGCCGGACCGCCGGGGAGCGCGTGGCCCGCCTCTTCGGGGTGAGCGAGGAGCTGGGCGTCCGGCTCGACCGCATCCACTCTTCCGACGACGTCACCGCCTTCCGGGTCCGCCAGATCGGGTGGAGCGTGGCCGGTTTCGGCACCGGTACGCTGGCCGCCGTCGCCGTTCGCCCGCCGACGCCGATCGCTCTGCTCTTTGTCCTCGGCGGGCCCCTGCTCGGTTTCCTCCTCCCCGAGCAGCAGGTCGCCTCCGCCTCCCATGCCTGGCAACGGCGGCTCCGCCTGGAGCTCCCGGTGCTGGCCGAGCAACTGGCCATGCTGCTGTCTGCCGGGTACTCGCTGGGCGCGGCCATGAACCGCCTGGCCGAGCGCGGGCAGGGCAACGTCTCACTCGACCTCCGACGCGTCTGTCGTCGCATCCGCCAAGGCCTCAGTGAGATCGAGGCCCTACGAGAGTGGGCCGAGGTGGCGGACGTCGACGCCCTGCACCGGCTCCTTCCCATCCTCGCCCTCAACCGGGAGGCGGCCGACCTCGGCCGGCTGATCTCGGACGAGGCGCGCGCCATCCGCAAGGACACCCAGCGTCGCCTGATCGAGACGGCCGAGCGGCGCGCCCAGCAGGTGTGGATCCCGGTCACTGTGGCCGCCCTCGTCCCCGGGGTGATCCTTCTCGCCGTCCCCTTCCTCGAGGCCCTACGCCTCTTCTCCGAAGTCTGACATCTCCAACGCAGCACCCAAAGACCCTGAAGCCAACGAAAGGAAACCCTCGAATGGACCTCACACTGCACGCCTACGTCTGGGCCAGAAACCTTGCCGTCGACCTGACCGGGAGCCTGGTCCGGGACGAAGCGGGAGAAGGCGTGATCTCCACCGCCATCGCCGTGCTCATCATGGCCGCGCTGGGCGCCGTCATGTGGCTGGGCTTCAAGGCCATCTGGGGCGACGCCAGCACGAAGACCACCGAGCAGATCGGCAAGATCGGCGGGGGGGCATAAGGGGCGCCGGGCCGGTGGGCCGACCGCCGGCCGGCGAGCGGGGCGGGGGGCCGATCTCCATGTGGTTCGGCTTCTCCGTTTTCCTCGTACTGCTGCTCTTCGCCACCCAGGTGACGATGAACCTCTACGCCGCTTCGGTGGTGACCGCCATCTCCTACGACGCCGCCCGTCGCGTCGCCGCCGGCGACGGCGGGGACGGCGTCACCGCCCAAGCCGAGGCGGACGCCCGCCAGTCGCTGGGGCACTATGCCGGCCGGGTCAGCTTTGACTGGAGCGGGACCACCGTCGACGAGGTGGTGCTGCGCGTCGAAGCCCGCAATCCCAGCCTGTTGCTGCCCGTCGTACCCGGTCGGGCCGCGTTCGACCATCTCGACCGCACCGTGCGGGTGCGGGTGGAGCGCTTCCGATGACGCCAAGGCGGCGGGCGCGCCGGGACCAGTCGGGTCAGGCCGGCCTCGAGGCCATCCCGTTCGGCCTGCTCACCTTCGTGGTGGGGTTGCTGCTGGTGGTCAATGCCTGGGCGGTGGTCGACGCCAAGATCGCAGTGTCCTCTGCGGCCCGCGAGGCGACGCGGGCCTATGTGGAGGCGCCGGCCGACGAGGATGCGCTCGACGTGGCCGACGCCGCCGCCCGCTCGGCCGTCCGCGGTGCCGGGCGCGACCCGCAGCAGTTGGTGCTGACCCCGCTGCAAGGCGCCTTCGCCCGGTGTGAGACCGTACGCTTCGAGGCCAGTTACGAGCTCCCGGCCATACGGGTGCCATGGCTCGGCGGCTTCGGCACCTTCACGGCCCGGGCCCGCCACGCCGAGGTGGTCGACCCGTTCCGCACCGGCGTTCCCCGATCGGCCACCGGCTGTGTGCCCACGCCCTGAGAGAGGCAGCACCCTGCTGCTGTTCCCCGCCGCCGTCCTCATCATGATCGCCTTGGCGGCTATGGCCGTCGACAGCTCCATCGCCTTCCTCGCCCAGCGCGAACTGGCCAACGCCACCGCAGCGGCGGCCAACGACGCCGCCGCCGAGGCGGTGTCCGACTCCTCGTTCTACCGGCAGGACCGCATCGAACTGTCGGCCGCCGCCGTGGAGTCAGTGGCGGTGGACCGGGTGTTGTCGGTGGTCGACCAGGGCCGCCATCACGGCCTCACCGTGGTGGCCGAGGCCTTCCCACCGGCGTCGGGTGACTGCTCATGGACGGTGCGGGTGCGGGCCTCGTCACAGGTCGACGAGCTGTTCGCCAAGGCGATCCCGGGCGCCTCGGGCCGGGTCGACGTCAGCGCCCGTTCGTCGGCCAGTCCCCGCCAGAACGACGCCACATGCTGAAATGTATTGAAAACTCATGGGTAATGCCGGTATGATCCCCACATGGAGGACCGCAGCTCGGTGAGAACCGATTCCTCGGGGCGACGGGTGACAGCCAAGGTCGCGGGCACGATTGACCAGGCGCAGCGACTCGAAAATGAAGCGGCCCTGCTGGAGGCCGGCCGGCACCCGGGCGTGGTGGAGCTGGTCGGCATCGACGGCCACGGAGTGGGCGCCGTCCTGTCGACCGCCGAGGTCGAGGGACTGGCGCTGGGTCAGATCGGGCCGCTGCCGCTCGAGGAGGCGGCCGGGCTTCTGGCCTCGTTGGCCACGACCCTGGCCGACCTGCACGACCTGGGACTCGTTCACGGGGCTCTGTGCCCCGACCACGTCGTGGTCGGCCCCGCCGGCCGTCCTGTCCTGTGCAGCTTCGGCTATGGCGGCCGCGCCGGCGAGCGGTGCCGGTCCGTGCCGTCCATGCCTCCTGAGTTCCTGGACCCCGCCCATGTCGACATGAGCGCGCTCACTCCCTCGATCGACGTCTTCGGTCTCGGGGCGTTGGCTCGGTACCTCGCCCCCTCGGCGCCCGCCGGGCACGCGCTGGCCGCAGTGGCCGAGGAAGCGACGTCGGACGATCCCTCGGCCCGACCCCCGGCTCGTGCCGTCGCCGCCGCGTTGCAGCGCGCCGTACCGACGGCCCGCCTACCTCGCGGCCTGGCCCCTCAGGTCCCCCGAGCCGCCGCCCCGCCCCCGCCCCGCGCCGACCCCCTCGCCGCATGGCGGCAGGAGCGGGGCGGCGGAGGAGGGCGGCGAGGCCGTTGGGGACAGGTGGCCGACCGGCCCGGGGCCAAGGGCGTGGCCGCCGTTCTGGTGGCCACGGCCGTCGGGGCGGCCCTCCTCATGGTCCTCGCCCGCCCGGGGCCGGCTCCGCGGCTGACGACCGGCCTGAGCCCGGACGCAGACGCTCCCGTTAGTCCGGGCATAGCCCGGCAGGAGCCCCCCGGCCAGGTGCGGCCCGGCCCGTCCACGACACGGGCCGGGCTCACTTCGGCCCCCGTTGGCCCCACCACGTCGACCACCGGGGCTGTCGCCCTCCGCCGGGACTGCGCGACGGTGACGGCGGTGCTTCAGGCTGATGCCGACGGGGACGGGTGCCCGGAGGCCATGCGCTATACCGCCGGCATCCTCGAGGCCGGCGCCAGGAGGTGGTCCCTGGGCGCGGCCGGCGATCAGGTCGCCACCGGAGATTGGGGGTGCCAGGGCGCTCGCACCTTGGCGCTGTTCCGGCCCTCTACCGGCGAGATCTTCCGGTTCGCCGACTGGGCCTCGCTCGGCCGTGACGTGCACGCGCCCGTAGTGGCGAGGGTTGACGGCGGCCAGGTTCTGCGGGCCGCCGACCTCGACCGGGACGGCTGCCACGAGGCGGTCGTCGAGCGCGGGCCCGGCCTCCCTGTCGAGGTGATCCGTCTGCCGCCAGGGAAGCGATGACCACCCTGACCCGCCTGGTCAAGCCCCTCGGGTGGGTACTGGCCCTGGCCGTGGCGGCGATGGCGCTGCAGTTCGCCGGCCGGGGCGCCCTTGTCGCCCCACCGTTGACCGACCCCGGTCGATGGGCGGCCTGGCTGCAGGGACGGGATCCGGTGATCGCCGCCTTCGCCCTGGTGCGTGTCGCCGCCCTCGTCGCCCTCTGGTACCTGGCCGCCGTCACCGCCGTGGGCCTCCTGCTCCGGGTGTCCGGCGCAGTGCGGATGTTGGCGGTGGCTGACCGCATCACCGTCGGGCCGGTTCGTCGGGCGCTCGCCGGCGCCGTCAGCCTGGGCGTGGCCAGTTCGGGTCTGTTGGCCATCGCCGCCCCCGCGTCCCGGCTTCCGGTCGCCGCCGCCCAGCCTGCGCCGACGACCACGACGACAACGACCCGGGAGCCCGGGACGGTCACCATGCACCAGCTCTCCCCCGCTGAGCCGATGGCGGCGCCATCGGCGGCGCCGTCGCCGTCTCCCCCGATGAGCGGTGCGGGCGCGCCCGATCGATGGATAGTGCAGACCGGCCAGTGCTTTTGGTCGATCGCCGAAGGGGTGCTCGCCATCCATCTCGGCCACGAACCAGGAGACGCCGAGATCGTTCCGTACTGGCACCGCCTGATCGAGGCCAACCGCGCCCTACTGGCCCATTCCGACAACCCCGATCTGATCTTCCCCGGTCAGGTGTTCGAGATCCCTTCGCCGTAGATGGCGTCGCCTCCGCCTCTCGTTCTCCTATATGTCGACCACCACCCGGTCCGCCTCGATGGTGAGCGTCGCCGCTGCGGTGTTCATCGGGTCGGCAGCCAGGTCGACGCCGAGGACCTGCACCTGGAACGGTGTGGCCCGCTACGCCGGCTGGAGGCGAAGTTGGAGGTCGTCGAGGCGGCGCAGCAGGGCGTCGGCGTCGGTGCCGAACAGCCCGGCGATGGCCCGGATGTCGTCGGCCCGGATGGTCAGCACCCGCCCGTTGAAGTCCTGGCGGCGCACCTGGATGCTGCTCAGGTAGCGATAGACCATCTCGAGCTCGGGGTCGCCGTCGACGGTGCGAAAGCGGGCCAGGTCGAAGGTGACCTTGGCCGGCCACGACGGGCTGAGAGGGTTGCGCTCGCCGACCTCGCCGACCTGAGCCACCGGCTCGGCGGCATCGACGTCACGGGGCAGCAACTGGTCGACCGGGACCCGGTAGAAGTCGGCCAGGCGCTGCAGGCGGGGGACGGAGATAACCCGCTCGCCTCGCTCGTACGCCCCGAGCACCGACGCCTTGAACTCCAGTGTGGATGCGGCCTCGACCTCTTGGAGGGAGAGCCGCTTCTGGCGCCGGATGGCCCGCAGCCGCTGGCCCACCCGGCGGGCATAGGTCAAGGCGCTCCCAACCAACTCGCTGTCGTCGCCCACGGCCTCGCGCCCCCCCCATTCGTACGCTGGCGAAATCAGGAAGGTCTGCGAATCCAGGTATCGGCGCCGCGGGCCCTGCTCCACCCCAGTCTAGACGACAATCGCGCAGGGTGCCGGGGCCGTTACCCTCCGAAGTCACGGATCTCGACCGTTCCTGACCACATCGTCTCGGAGCGCGCCGAGGAGCGTACCGGCGACGAAGGCGGCCGTCTCGGTCCGCAACACATGGGCGCCGAGGCGGAGGTGGGGAAGGGCGGCGCCCAGCTCGGCGTCGTCCCATCCGCCCTCGGGGCCGATCAGCACGGTTCGCCGAGAAAGCGACGGGGGACCACCGTCAGGATGGGCCAGGGCCACGCCGGCCTCGGCGGCCATGGTGGCGAAGGTGGCGACCTCGCCGACCTGCGGCAGCCAGGTGCGGCGGCTCTGCATGGACGCCTCCCGCGCCACCCGCCGGAGGCGGTCGAGAGGGCTGCTCGGGGCGCCGACTGGCCAGCGCACGACCGAGCGAGCGGTGACAAGAGGCACGATGCGGTCGACGCCGATCTCGGTCAGCTTCTGCACGGCCCATTCCGGCCGCTGTCCCTTGACCACCGCAAAGGCCACGGTGAGCGACGGCGAGGGCCGGGCGTCGTGACGGACCTCGTCGACCGGGTCGAGCGCGGGGCCGAAGCGGCATCGACGCCACCCGCCCACCCCGTCGGAGACGGTGAGCTCCTCTCCGGCGCGCAGCCGAAGCACCCGCTCGAGATGGTGACGGTCTTCGGGCGACAGCACCGGCGCATCGAGATCGTCGACGAACGCATGCGCAGCCATCAGGCGCCCGGGCTACTTGAACGCAGAACGGACCTTGGCCAGGAAACCGGACTCCGCCGGGGCCACGTCCTCGCCCCGAGCGGTGGCGTACATCCGGAGGATTTCCTCCTGCTCCCTGCTGAGGTCCGCCGGTGTATCCACCACCACCTGCACGAGCAGGTCACCGCGACCGCGGCCGTTGACCTCGGGCACGCCCCGGCCGCGCAGGCGGAAGACCTTGCCGGGCTGGGTCGCCCGGGGGATCACCAGATCCTCGGTGCCGTCGAGGGTCTCGTAGCGCAGGTGAGCGCCCAGGGCGGCCTGGGCCATGGGGACGTGCAACACGTGGACGACGTCGTTGCCCTGGCGGATGAAGCGCTCGTCGGCCTTGACCCGCAGGTGGACGAACAGGTCGCCCGCTCGCCCACCACGGGGCCCCGCCGCGCCGCGGCCGCCGAGCTGCAGGGTGTTGCCATCGTCGACCCCGGCAGGTATGTCGACGGTGTACGCCTTCTCCTCGGTCCGCCGGCCCTCGCCCCGGCAGTCGGGGCACGGGCTGGTGATCTCCTGGCCCAGGCCCCCGCAGCGGTGGCACGGCCGGGCGGTCACGATCTGGCCCAGGATCGACTGGCGGACCTGGCGGACCTCGCCGGCGCCGCCGCACTGGGCGCAGGTGGTGGGAGACGTGCCGGGCCGGGCCCCGGTCGCATCACAGGTCGTGCACGGCACCGGCACCCGCACCCGGATCTCCTCGGAGGCACCGAAGACGGCCGAGCGGAAGTCGAGGTCGAGGGTGACCTCCATGTCGGCGCCCCGGGGGGGACCGGCCTGGCCCCTGCCCCGCCCGGCCCCACCGGCGCCGGCGCCGCCACCGAAGAAGCTGTTGAACAGGTCGCCCAGGCCCGAGCCGAAGAGGTCCTCGAAGCCGCCGGCCCCGGCGCCGCCCCCCCCGCTGCCCCGCAGCCCCTCGGGCCCGAACATGTCGTAACGGCCCCGGCGCTCCGGGTCGCGCAGGGTCTCGTAGGCCACCGTCACCAACTTGAACCGCTCCTCGGCCACCACGTCGCCGCCGTTGGCGTCGGGGTGCAGCTCGCGGGCCAGCTTGCGATAGGCCCGCTTGATCTCGTCGTCGGTGGCCCGGCGGCCGACGCCCAACAGCTCGTAGAAGTCCCCGATGTCGGCCGGCACCTTTAGCCCTCCCGGAGGTGACGGCCCAGCCGGGCGCTGACGATGGCCACCGCGGCCATCGCCTGTGGGTAGTTCATGCGGGTGGGCCCCAGCACGCCGATGGTGCCGGCATGGGTGCCGTCGACCTCATAGGGGGCCACCACAATTGAGCACTCGGCCAGCGAGCCCACCCCGTGCTCGGCGCCGATGGCCACGGTCAGGCCCTCCTCCCCCAGCGCTTCGCGTAGCAGGCTGACCAGCACGTATTGCTGCTCCAGACTGGCCAGCACCTGGCGCACGCTGTCGACCGCCTCGAAGGTCGACGCCATCCGGGCCGCGCCACCCACGAAGACCTGATCGGCCTCGCTGTCGTGGTAGTCCCACAGGGCCTGGCGGGCCGAGGTGACCAGGGCGTCGGTGACTGCGTTGCCCGATGTCGGGATGGCGGTGTCGTCGGCGAGGGGGCGGCCGACGACATGGGCGGCCAGGTGGGCGGCGGCGGCGGCGATGCGCTCCTCGCCAGTGTCGTCGGCCAGCTCGAGGGTGGCCTTTTCCACCCCGCCGTTGGCCAGGACGGCCACGGCGACGGCCACACGCGGTCCGAGGGCGACGATCTGCAACGATCGCACGTTGGCTCCCTCGTGCGGCGGGGCCACGACGAGGGCGGCGTACGTGGTCAGGTTGGACAGCAGCTTGGAAGTGTCCTGCAGCATGCGCTCCAGCTCGCCGTGGGCGCGGGTGAAGAAGTCCTGGACCTGGGCCTTCTCGCCGGGCCCGAGGGTGCCGGGCTTGGCCCGGAGGTCGTCGACGAAGAACCGGTAGCCCTTGTCGGTGGGGATGCGGCCGGCGCTGGTGTGGGGATGAGCCAGGAAGCCGTCCCGCTCGAGCTGAGCCATGTCGTTGCGGACGGTGGCCGGCGAGACGTTCATGGCCCCGGCGCGGGCCACATGGGCCGAGCCCACGGGCTGGGCCGTGTCGATGTACTCCTTCACCACCGCCCGCAGGATGGCGGCCTTGCGATCATCCAGCATCATCAGGCATCCAGCATCATCGGGCGTCCAGCATCATCTCGGAGCCGATGATACTGGCGGCTCCAGGAGTGGACCGTGCCACCATGAGTGCCTGCCAGGATGGGTGGATGTGGGCCGAGCGTGACGCTGCCGTCGTATGGCACGGCTTCACCGACATGTCGGCCTATCTCGAGCACTGCCCGGTGGTGGTCCAGCGGGCCGAGGGCCACGAGCTCGTCGGGACCGACGGCCGGCGCTACCTCGACGCCATCTCCTCGCTGTGGGTGACCACCCTGGGCCACCGGGTGCCCGAGCTCGACGACGCCCTCCGGGCCCAGCTCGACATGGTGGCCCACTCCACCGCCCTGGGCAACGGGAACCGGGTGGTCGTCGAGTTGGCCGAGGCCCTGGCTGCGGTCGTTCCGGTGGACCGGCCTCACTTCCTGTTCGCGTCCGACGGCGCATCGGCGGTCGAGCAGGCCCTCAAGCTGGCGCTGCAGTTCTGGTCGTTGGAGGGCCGTCCGGCCAAGGCCCGCTTCCTGGCGTTCGGCGGGGCGTACCACGGCGACACGATCGGCGCCCTGTCGCTGGGTGACGACCCCGTGAGAGGCGGTCCTGTGGGAGGTGGCCCTGTGGAAGGCGACGGGGCCGCGGTCTTCGACGCCCTGCGGTTCCCGGTGCTGCGGGCCCCGAGCTTCGACAACCCCGGGTGCTTCGCCGCCGCGTGCCGGATGGTGCTGGAGCACGCCCACGAGCTGGCGGCCGTGGTGGTCGAACCGCTCGTGCAGGGCGCCGCCGGCATGCGGATGGCCCCCGCCGAGGGCTTCACGCAATTGGCGACGGCGTGTCGCGCCGCCGACGTCCTGCTCGTCTTCGACGAGGTCGCCACCGG